>DATALD010000058.1:0-13042 GCA_036261255.1 Bacteroidales bacterium | reverse complement strand
GCAAGGATTATAAAGTAATTATGAATGCTATAAGCTGTAAATTGATTGGAAGAGTGTTCTCTGTTGTAAAAAGAAAAACACCTTATGTTATAACTTATCAACAGAAAGTTGCATAAATATTTGTTTTAATCTTAGAATTCGTGAAAGTAATAAAATGAAGAATTACCTGATGAATTAAATGCGATATACAATTCAACAACTGGGTAAAGTATTAGCTTTGAGAAATAAAACAGTAGTTTTTATGGAAATTATTTTCGCTTCTAACAATCTTCATAAGATCAAAGAGATAAATAATTTAATAGGCCCAAGTTTTAAACTGAATGGCCTCGATAAATACAACATTACTGGGGAAATACCCGAGGATGAGCCGACAATTGAAGGTAATGCACTTGCTAAAGCAAGATATGTCCACAAGATTACAGGTTTGAATGTTTTTGCTGATGACACCGGTCTCGAAACCGAGGCGTTAGATGGTTTACCTGGCGTCCATTCAGCCAGGTTCGCCGGGGAAAGCAAAGACTCATCAGCAAACATCTCTAAACTTCTTCTCCTCCTGAAAAATAAAGCGAACAGGAAGGCCCGATTTAAAACAGTCATTGCCCTCATATTTAATGATAGAGAATACCTGTTCGAGGGAACGGTCAATGGCAAAATAATTGATATTAAAAGAGGAGATGCTGGTTTCGGATACGACCCCGTTTTTATTCCTGATGGCGAAACAAGGACATTTGCAGAGATGAGTCTTGATGAAAAGAACAAAATATCTCACAGGGCGCGTGCATTTCAGAAATTGAAAGAATTTCTTAACAGTGAAGTACAACAATAATCTTAATTTTAAATTGTTACTATCTTGATTATTGAACGGCTCTCAATGAGATTAGTTTTTTCTACGATACTCTTGATTTTTGCACTAGTTTCCACAGGCCAGGTACCTGTCGGCACATGGTCCGATCATCTTACATACAACACATCATGGAGTATAGCAGTCAGTGAAAATGAAATTTTTTCTTCCACAGGATCATCAATACTTGTATACAACAGATCACTGTCAGAGCTCAGGAAACTATCAAAAGTAAATGGACTAAGTGAAACCGGTATTAATGCAATCGCATGGTCAGAAAAGGTTAACGCTCTAATTATTGCTTACACCTCTACAAATGTTGATATTTTGATAAACAATACAATTTATAATATACCTGACATTGAACGAAAAAATATACCTGGTGAAAAGTCAATATATAAAATACGAACATCAGGCAAATATGCTTACCTGGCCTGCAGCTTCGGTATTGTTGTTATCGATCTCGAAAAGAAAGAGATCTACGATACCTGGAAACCAGGTGCAGCTACAGGCGACACAAGAGTTTATGATATAGCTTTCGGTAACAATAGCGTCTTCGCAGCTACTGACAAAGGTTTCTATTCAGGATTACTTTCTAACCAGGGGTTATCATATTTTGGAAACTGGAATATAGTATCAGCTCTCCCTTCTCCTGCCGGCAGATACACTGCTACAATCTACGCTGGCGGTAAACTTTACGCAAACCTCTCTGATCCATTTAATTCAGGAGATTATGTATATGTGATAGACGGAGGAGCATCATTGTTTTCATTTAACGCTGGTATTTATAATAATTCATTCGAATTGTCTTCTTCAGGCTTTACAATTTCTTCTTCTCAAGCGGTAAAGTACTACGATCTTTCCGGGAATCTTATCAAAGAGCTTTCTTCATATAACGCGGGGATTCCCAATATTGCTCAGGCTATCGAATCGGAAGGCGATATCTGGATTGCCGACAAATCCAATGGTCTAATCAGGTGCGAGAACATGACAGCAATATCGAAGCTTGTTCTTCCAGGGCCTGTCTCAAACAACGCTTACAGCATAGTTTCCTCTGATGGTAAAACGATCATTACAGGAGGAGGGACTACAGCTTCGTGGAATAATCAGTGGAAAAAACTTCAGATTTCGACACACGAAGGTAATTCATGGAATAACATTACATCAACAACAGTAAGTGATCCCTTGAAAGCTGTCATTGATCCTCTTGATAAGGACCATTTTTTTGTTTCGACCTGGGGTGGAGGTTTACTCGAATACAGGGATAATGAACTGATAAAACAGTACACTGATGCAAATTCTCCGCTACAGACTATTATTGCAGGTCAACCGTATGTGAGGATCTGCGGTCTTGCTATGGATGATGACAGAAACCTATGGGTCACCCAGACTGAAGTAAGAGGGAACATTAAAGTACTTAAACCTGATGGAACCTGGTTTTATAACCCCGATCTCAACATTAATGCACTTACGATTGGTGATATAATTATTGATAACAAAGGCTTTAAGTGGGTAGTTCTCCCAAGAGGTTATGGCCTGTTTGTGCTTGATGATAACAATACTCCTGAAAACTTCTCAGATGACAGAACAAGGAAGATGTATGTTGAAGATAATGAAGGCAGGGTTGCGGCAAATGTTTACTCACTTGCCTCCGATCTTGATGGTAACATCTGGGTTGGTACAGACCAGGGGCCTTTTATTTACTTTGGCAGCGAACGTGTTTTTGAAGAGAATTATCATGCTTCAAGGATAAAAATACCCCGAAACGACGGCACCAACCTGGCTGACTTTATGCTTGGAACAGAAACAATTACAAGTATCGCAATTGATGGCGCAAACCGGAAATGGATAGGAACGGAAGAATCAGGAGCTTACCTTCTAACTGCTGATGGAACTAAACAGCTGGCATCGTTCAACGAGAAGAATAGCCCGATCCTTTCAAATTACATTACAAGCATTACCGTCGATAACAAAACAGGAGAAGTATGGTTTGCTACCCGCAATGGCATACAATCTTACCGGGGCAATGCTATTGAAGGGATGGATGCTTTCTCAGAAGTTTATGCTTTCCCAAACCCTGTAAGGGAAGATTTCACAGGCAATGTTACTATAACAGGACTCGTCAGGGATACAGAGGTTAAGATAACTGATATCAGCGGCAATCTTGTTTACTCAACAACATCAGATGGGGGGATGGCAACATGGGATATGAAGAATTTCCGTGGCGCAAGGGTTGCAACAGGTGTTTACCTTGCGTTTTGCTCAGTTCCCGGGACAAAGGAGGCGAAGGTTGTTAAGATACTTGTTTTCAGATAAGGCTCAGGGCAGAGGGCGCAGGGCTTCGCAAAGAGAAGTTATTTCAATTCACAGATCATTAGTACCGGGTTCGATTCAAGCGAAATTTTTGAAACCATATTTATAAATTGGGAATTTTTTGGATCTGCTTTTTCGGCTTTTGTCATATTATCAAACTTCTCAATGATTTCTGAAGGCATCAAAGTAATTATAAAAGAGTTCGCAGATAAGTATCCAATCAAATGTTCAAAAGACCCACAATCTATATCGTTTATTAGTTTTACCCATCGTGTCTGTGTACCATCTGAAATTTTATTTAAAACATAAAATGAATGTCCTTTGAATGGATAGGCTATTCTAAACATCAGATAATCGTTATTTGTGTAAAAATCGTAAATAAAAGGGCTGTTTAGAATAATATTGTCCTCCTCATAAACGGAGCGTTTTTCTTTTGCTACGCGATATTTTCCATAATCCATAACTATTGCGGGAACAGGATATCCCTTAGATAAGTCGAAAATAGTGTCCCTGTAATTATGATAATAGAAAACATGGTTACCCGATCTTTGAAACCTGGAAGCTAAATTATTACTTTTTAAGGGCATATATTTAATATAACCTGCTTTGATATTGAAATCCTGATCTGTTCTAATAATACTTCCTAACTTACTTGGTTGAGCAAGTGTAACAAAAAATGATTTATCATTAAGTTGTATAATGCTTTTCGGATTAGCTTCAATATTGAGATGATATTTCTTGATGAAATCTCCTTTTAAAGAATAACAAATAATGTTATTCGAAAAACTGGATACCACGTAAACCGTATTGTCAATTAATCGAACTTCAGAACGATTCTGGTATTCATCTGGACCTCTTCCAATTTGACCAATCTTATTAAGAAACTTACCATCTTCAGTAAATCTGTAAATGCTTTGATCGCTATCATTGGAATTAATCAGAATTTCGTTACCAAATACTGCGTTATCCATATAACCTATGAGACAGTTTGGGTTGGTCTCTAATGGTAGGTATGTGATATCAGAAAATACTTCTGACATTTTTACATTTTCAAAGCTTTCAAAATCTACTTTTATTCTGAGTACTTTCCCGTTAGTTGATTGGCTGATGGACGTGTGAGGAACAACCAGTATCGCAAGAAATAATAAGATATGTTTAACATTCATAATCTGGATTTTGAATAGCTTTTACATTCAGATGAGGTTATAAACATTTTTCAAATTGCTTCCGTAAACCTTGAAACTCTGAAACTCTGAAACTCTGAAACTCTGAAACCTGAAACATTTACAGCTTTACTCCGTAATGAGACTCTGTATCCTCTCAATCTGAAGTTGCTTGTTCACTTCCCTGAGACTTCTGGCTGTTGCAGTAAAATACTGGTGACCTGAAATAAACTTAACCTGGATCTTATTCCAGTCATTAAGGCTGCCTATTTTATTCTGGGCTTTTAGCTCCTCATACAGTGTATTTGAGACAGGGATGAAGTCACTTCTTCCCAGGTAATCAAGGTCAGAATCGCAAATAATATTTTCGAGAAGGTTGGTTGGCTTAGGAGGAAGCTTTGTTGACATTATTATTGAGCATATCCTTTCAATCTGTTCCGGAGAGTAGTTGAACTTGGGGAGCATCTCACGGGCAATAAGCGTTCCATGGTATTCATGATTGTCGTACGAAACAGTATGACCTACATCGTGGAAAAGGCCTGCTGTTTTCAGGAGAAGTATTTCTTCATCTGTGCAGTTTTCGCCCCATCCGATAAGCTCTACCTCAGTAACAACGTCTACAGTATGTTTAACATTGTGATAATAAAGGAATGATGGAAGTTCTTTCTCAAGTTTATCAAGAATAATCTCCTGAATGTCAGTAAACTGTATCAACCCAAATTTAACCCTGAACGATTCATTCGGAACAACTCCTTCTCCATTTATTGAAAACTCCGATTTCAAACCACCGAGCTTGTAGAGTTGCAGATCGCCTTTATATTTTACGGGCAGCTTGCCAGCATAATCACAATCAAAAAATTCCTTAACAAGTTCGTAAGTCATAACAGACATCAGAATAGTACCATTTTCGGTTACCGCCTCAACCCTGCTTGCTGTATTTACTGTGTCGCCTTTGATGTCATAGTTAACTTTCTTCTTCCCTGATACAGTGGCAGTAACCGGACCTGTATGTATGCCTATCTTGAGTTCCCAGAGTGGATTGTCCTTCCTGTTCCGGCTAATTTCAAATTTGCCAAGGAAGTTCCTCATCTCCATTGCTGCCATAACAACATCGATAGGGTTAGTTATATTCTTGACCGGGATACCACCGGCGCACATATAAGTGTCGCCTATTGTTTTAATCTTCTCGATCTTGTACCTGGTAACTATTGAATCGAATTCATAAAGGATCTCATCGAGTTCATCCATCATTGCAGATGAATCAATTGTCTCAACAAGTTTTGAAAATCCATGAATGTCGGCGAACAGAACAGTCGCCATGTTGAATTTGAGCGACCTCTCCCTGCCTTCTGACTGACCGGTTTCAGAACCAGTTTTTTCGCCTGATGATTTGAGCTTTTCAATATCCCTGGAAAGCTTGTCATTTGATTTTTCCAGCTTCTTGATCTGATCCTCAAGTTCCTGGTTCTGCTTTACAAGCTTTGCAATCCTTTTTACAAGCTCAGCATTTTCTGTTTCTCCCATTGTAGAGATCGATTGTCAGGTAAAAATAATAATCTTTTTAATAAAACCTATACAATTTATTACGCGCCTATGGGGCTCTGATGGTTGGTTGTTATTACTGAACAGGGCGATGCCCTGTTCGATGTCATTAAAAGCCTACAGCCTTATAACTGTCGATAGTACAATCATTCAGACAAGTGGGCTGCATTGGTAAGGATTATCTTGCTCGGTATGGGAAAGAGACACCATTTCATGCTTCCTTCAAAGCTAAGCCTCGGAGAGACGCAATACATTAATACATGCTATGCCCTGTATTTCCAATAACCTGATTATCTTTGAATAATGATTGAAAAAACAAGGGGAATAGTATTACACCAGGTGAAGTTTACCGATTCAGGTATAATAGTCCACTTCTTCACAAGGGAGTTCGGAAGAATATCAATTCTTGTAAAAGGCATGAGGAAGAAAAAATCAGGCAAATCTCCATCATTGTTCCAGCCTCTTTCAATCCTTGACCTTGAGTTTTACAACAAAGCTTCAAGAGAAGTCCAACTTTTAAAAGAATCTTCATCGGCAACAGCATTGTACAGCATACATGCTGACATAAAGAAAAGTGTTGTAGCATTATTTCTTGGAGAAGTGCTTTCTTCTGTTCTCTTTGAAGAGAATCCTCACCCAGCCTTATTCGACTATATTGAAAAGTCAGTTATATGGTTCGATGAAAACAATGAGAAATACTCAAATTTCCATATTTCTTTCCTATGCGGCTTAAGCAGCTTTCTTGGATTTGAACCCACGAACAGGAAGAACCCTGAGGAAGGTTTCTTCGACATGCTTAATGGAAGATTTTTAGTTGTACCACCCACTCATAACGAGTTTTCCTCAGGAGTAAACGCTGATATGTTGAATGCATTTTTCGGGTCATCAATTGACGATGCAGCCGGAATAACAATGTCAGGGAAGATTAGAAATGAAATCCTTGAGACAATTGTCAGATATTATACATTGCATCTGCCGGCACTCAGAAAAATAAATTCTCTTGAAGTGCTAAAAGAGGTTTTTGGGTGAACTAAACTCTGATTTATTTTTTTTTATCTTTATCGTTCAAATCTTCAGTTAATGGCCATTATACCTTCAGTTGTGAAGTGGCTGAATGCCAGTCGACTCGATCAGATAGAGAGATTCCGGAAATATCCTATTGAAACCCAGCACGCAACTCTCTACAAGCTTCTGGCGAAGGCCGCAACAACTGAATGGGGTATCAAATACGGCTATTCTTCAATTAATTCTGTAAAGGAATACCAGGAAAGATTTGGGATCAGTACTTACGATGACCTGATTCCTTATGTTGAAAGACTCCGTCATGGGGAAACCAACCTTTTTTGGCCCGGGGAAATCAAATGGTTCGCAAAATCATCCGGCACCACTGCTTCAAAAAGCAAGTTCATTCCAATGACCCGTGAAGCTCTCGAGGAATGCCATTACAGGGCAGCAAAAGATATTCTTGCGATTTACACGAGCCTATATCCTGACACCCGTATCTTCAATGGTAAATCCCTAACTCTCGGGGGAAGCCACAGGATAAACCAGTTCAGTAACGATTCACTCTATGGCGATCTTTCCGCGATATTGATTGAGAATGCCCCATCGTGGGTTGAGGTAATAAGAACTCCTAAGCTAAAAATTGCTCTCCTCGAGGACTTCGAAGAAAAACTGGAGCTCATAACAAAGAACTGCATAAACGAAAACGTCACTAACATATCAGGCGTACCCTCATGGTACCTTGTATTGATAAAGATGATACTTGCCCATACCGGCAAAAGCAGCCTTCTTGAAGTATGGCCTAACCTTGAAGTTTTCTTTCATGGAGGTATCAGCTTCACCCCATACCGTGAACAGTACAAAGCCCTGATCCCTGGAGACCAGATGCATTATATGGAGACCTATAATGCCTCAGAAGGTTTCTTCGGCATACAGGATGATCCCTTAAAGAACGATATGTTACTTATGCTCGATTACGGGATTTTCTATGAGTTTATTCCTGCCGATAAGATAAACGAAGGACAGTATCCAGCCTATACACTTGAAGATGTTGAGAAAGACGTGAATTACGCAATTATCATTTCTACAAACGGGGGTCTCTGGAGGTATATGATGGGCGATACTATCGTATTTACGTCTTTGTACCCTTTCAGGTTCAGAATATCAGGCAGGACGAAACATTTCATTAACGTGTTCGGCGAAGAAGTAATTATTGATAATGCCGATAAAGCCCTTGCGTCAGCCTGCAAAGAGACTGGTGCCATTATTTCTGAGTATACAGCCGGTCCCATATTTATGGATGTTGCCTCAAAGGGCTCACATGAATGGATAATTGAATTTGACAAAGAACCTTCCGATCCTGAGAAATTTCTTCAAGTCCTTGACAGCACCCTTAAATCAGTTAACTCCGACTATGAAGCAAAAAGACACAAGGACCTTAACCTAACTATGCCGGTTCTTCATATTGTTCCAAAAGGTACATTTAACAGTTGGCTGAAATCTAAAAGTAAATTTGGAGGCCAGAACAAAGTCCCCCGTCTTTCAAATTCAAGGGAGTATATTGAAGATCTCTATAGGATTGCAAATATTAAAAGTTAGTACAGTTCTCATCTTACAAAAATATCCCTGGTAGTTAAACAACTTCTTCCGATTTTAGTATTTTTATCATCTCTAACAAAACAGAAATGCACATAGCAATAGCAGGCAATATCGGATCGGGCAAGACAACACTTGCAGGTTTACTGGCAAAGCAATATAAATGGCAACCCCATTACGAAGATGTTGATGACAACCCTTATCTGAACGACTTCTATGAGGATATGCAAAGGTGGTCGTTTAACCTGCAGATCTACTTTCTAAATTCAAGGTTCAGCCAGATTCTCGAGATAAAAAAGTCAGCAAAAACAATAATCCAGGACAGGACCATCTATGAAGATGCTTATATCTTTGCCCCTAACCTCCATTCAATGGGTCTGATGTCAACACGCGACTTCGATAATTATACATCGTTGTTCAACCTCATGGTCTCACTTGTCAAACCACCTGACTTGCTCTTATACCTCAGGGCTTCTGTTCCTACCCTTGTCAACCAGATTCAAAAAAGAGGCCGCGAATATGAAAGCTCAATAAGGATCGATTACCTGAAACGGCTAAATGAAAGATATGAAGCCTGGATTGAAACTTATAAACTTGGAAAACTCCTTATAATTGAAGCTGACCATTACAACTTCCCTAACAACAATGATCATCTTAGCGAAGTAATGGACAAGATCAATGCTGAACTTCATGGATTATTCTGATAATTATTATTTTATATTTGATATAAATCAAACTGCAATACAGGATTATTGTTCTTGTTAAAACCTGGGTGCTTTAGTATACTCCTTGTCTTACTAAATCACAAAGGTCCAATGTTTACAAATTTTTAAACAAATGAAAAAACTTATTTCGTTAGTTATCCTTATTTCTTCTCTTTTATTAATAAAACCTGTTCAGGCTCAGCCTGCTCTTACTGAGAAAGCGCCTATTGATCCTGAGATCAGGATAGGGAAACTTGATAATGGCCTGACGTACTTCATTAGGAAAAACAAGGAGCCTGAAAAACGGGCCAGCTTTTATATTATCCAGAACGTAGGTGCTATACTTGAAGAAGACGATCAACAAGGTCTTGCTCATTTTCTTGAACACATGGCTTTTAATGGAACAGAACATTTCCCACCGCTTGGAATAATTGATTTTCTTGAGAAACACGGGGTTGCCTTTGGCAGGAATATTAATGCCGCCACCGGGTTCGATGAAACAGTGTATAACCTTTCTGATGTGCCTGTTGATGCACCGGGACTTGTTGACAGTTGCCTTCTTGTTCTTAATGATTGGTCGCATTACCTGTCGCTAACCGACGAAGAGATTAACAAAGAACGGAAAGTTATTGAAGAGGAATGGAGAACCCGTCGGGATGCAAACAGGCGAATGCTTCTCGATGTTGTTATTCCTAATATCTATAAAGGTTCAAAGTACGCTGAAAGAAACATAATGGGAACTCCTGAATTACTAAGAAGCTTCCCGTCAAATACTCTCCGCAATTACTATAAAAAATGGTATCGCCCCGATTTACAGGCGATAGCAATTGTCGGAGATATAGATGTGAACATAATTGAGAAAAAGATTATTGATCTCTTCTCAAAAATACCTTGCCCCGAAAATCCTGCTAAAAGACCATATTTCGATCTGCAAGCTCATGATGAAATTAATTTTGTTGTTGCATCGGATAAAGAAGCTGCCCAGACATCCGTAAATATTGTTATTGATCACAGGGCACCCGAGCCAGGGGAAAAGAACATGGCTTATGTCCGCGATTTACATGTGCTTTCTCTGATGAACTCAATGATAAATATCAGGATAAGTGAATTAATGCAGAAGCCAAATCCTCCTTTTGTTAATGGTTCAATTTCTTACGGATCTTTTCTTGCCAAGAAGTATAATGCACTGATTTTAAGTGCAGAGGCGAGACCCAATGAAGAGGAGAAAGCTCTCGAAGGGATCTTCACGGAAGCCGAAAGAGTCAGGAAGCATGGCTTTACTGAAGGTGAACTTAAAAGAGCAAAAGCCACAATGCTTACATCTTACGAAACAAGATTTAAGCAAAAAGATAAGATCAGCAATGAGTCATACATTGATGGAATAGTTCAGTATTTCCTTAATGGAGAACCTCTAACATCAATAGATTTTGATTATGAATTTCTTAAACAGGTTATTGATGGTATTTCTGTCGAAGAAATTTCTGCACGGTTCAGAGATCTTACGACTGAAAAGAACATGTCGGTATTTGTTATGGGTCTTGAGGGAGAAAACATAAAACACATAACAGAGCAGGATGCCAAAGATATAATAAGCAGGCTGAGAGATACAAGCCTTGAAGCATACGAAGACAGCTCCACCGGCGAAACTCTAATCAATGGGGTTTTGAAGGGAGCCGATCTTGTTAAAACTAAAGAGCTATCTCAGTTCAATGCTGTTGAATGGTCATTCTCAAACAATACAAAAGTAATATACAGGCATGCTGATTTTGAAAAGGACAATGTTCAGCTTGCAGCATTCAGCTTTGGTGGAATATCAGCGCTTGATGATAATAATCTAGTTCTTCCTGCCAACCTGCTTGGAACATTAACTCAGACTTATGGAATAGGTGATTATGACAATATTACTTTTCAGAAAATGATGGCCGGTAAAAAAGCAAGCGTAAATATTGGCCTGAGTGAAACGGCAGAGTCTGTAAGCGGATCATCAACTCCAAAAGATTTCGAGACAATGATGCAGCTTCTTTATCTGCGTTTTGCTGCGCCACGCTTTGACAGTTCTGCACATAGCGTCATAATAGATCGTTATGCAACTCTTATTGGCAACATGGAGAAAGATCCTGATAAAATAAAGAGCGATAGTCTCTCTCTTATAATGACGGGTTATAATCCACGCACTCCTGTTCTCACAAGGGAGAATCTTGAAAAGATTACAATTGATGAAGTCAAACAGATTTACACTGACAGGTTCAATGCTGCTGATGAATTTACATTCTTCATAGTTGGTAATATCGCAAAAGATACAGTACTACAGATGTCACAGAAATACATTGGGTCTCTACCTGCTAAAGGAAGGAGTGAAACATGGATCGACAGGAATGTTGAACAACCTGATGGAAGAATAACAAAAGCGATCTCAATGCCCCTGACAGTACCTAAATCAACTGTGGTCCTTGCGTTTGCGAACGAAATGAAATACACACCTCAAAATTATCTTGCTATTGAGGTTATCGGGGGAATGCTTGACATCGTTTTAACAGAGAAGATCAGGGAGGATGAAGGTGGCACGTATGGCGTCAGTGTGGGTTTTTCAGCAAGCAAAAGACCCGATGAGATAAGCGAAGGTTTAATCACATTCGATTGTGATCCTGAAAGAGCAAATGATCTGAAAGCCAGGATTTATAATGAAATTGACAATCTCGTAAAAAATGGTCCTGACAAGGAGATTCTTGGCAAAGCTGTTAACAACATTCTTAAGACAAGAGAGGAAAACAAGCTTCATAACTCATACTGGATGAATACTCTTACCAGGTACTACAGCTACGGCATCAATTCCGACGATCCCAATAATTATGAAAATGTTCTTAAATCGTTTACAGGAAAGGATATTAAGAACATTGCAGGAAAAATGTTTAAGAAAGCCGATGTTGTTGACGTTGTCTTTAAGCCTGAATAGATTAAACTTGATCTGAGAATAGGGATTTCTTAGCCATTATCCATCTGTCGTCGTTCATCCTTGCCCCGACTATCTCAATAACATGCCCGGCAAGGATTGAACCATAAAGGCCACACTTATCGAGACTCTCGCCGTGGGCATAACCGTAAAGGAAGCCTGCTGCATAAAGGTCTCCAGCGCCTGTTGTATCCTTAAGTTTCACGGGAGATGCATCAACTTTGATCATCTCCTCCCCTCGTTTTATCCACGACCCTTCCGAGCCTACCTTCACAACAGCTATATCGCAAAGGCATGATATTTTCTGCAAAGCTTCCTCTGGGTATGATGAAGTGAAAGCCCTTGCCTCATCTTCATTGGCAAAGACTATGTCGGCATACTTTTCAACTATCTCAGTAAAATCATCAAGCCTTGCCTCAACAACATTGTAACTTGCCATATCGATAGCAATCTCCATATTTTTCTCCTTTGCGAGCTGGCATGCTCTTTCAACAAGAGGCCTGTTGATAATGAGATAGCCCTCGAGATAAAGAATATCATAGCCATCAAACTGACCGGGTGTAAGATCACCTGCTTCAAGCTCTATTGCAGCTCCGAGGTGTGTTGCAAAAGTCCTTTCCGAGTCAGGAGAGATAAGAGCAACAGCTGTTCCGGTTGAAGATTCACGTCTTATGATACATGTCTTCACACCTGCCTTGCGCATATCATTTTCAAAGAAATCGCCAAGCTCATCCGCTCCGGTCGATCCGATATATCCAGCTTCTATTCCTGTCATTGCCAACCCGTGAATTGTATTGGCAGCTGATCCTCCTGATGATAAGATTCTTTTAAAATCAGCTGTCTGTATTTTTATGATGTCAGATTTTACATTATCAACAAGCTGCATACTTCCTTTAGGTAAATCGAACTTTTTCAGGATATTGTCGTCATT
>DATALD010000052.1:0-1820 GCA_036261255.1 Bacteroidales bacterium | reverse complement strand
TTGAATGTCAGAAGGGTCTCTTTTGCGGCATTAACATGCAGCTGTACGGCATCTATAGATTTTTGTATTGATTCTTCCTTTGACATATTCTTCATGTACACGTGCGGCAGAGTTTCAGATGTAAATTTCGATTCCTTGCCTTCGACCACTTCCAGAAACTCAAGAATATCGTCAACAATCTGATATGCAGTTCCCAGAGAATTTCCAAAGAAATTGAAACGCCCGGCCATGACTTCATCAGCCCCTCCGGTATATGCCCCTATGGAAGCGCTGATTGCAAATAAAGAGGCCGTTTTCTTGTAAATGCACTCGAAATAATTGCTTTCCCCGAAATTGTCCTTATCGAGTCTCAGATCAAGGACTTCTCCTTCAGCCATATCCATCCCGGCTTTTCCGAAATCCCTGACCACTTTTTCCCCATATGGAGAAATAAACTCAAAGCACTTTGCAATTAAATAGTCACCACAAAGAAGCGCCTTAGAAGGGCCAAATTTTTCAGGGGCTGAAGGCAGGTTTCTTCTGACAAGCCCCTGATCCAGCAGGTCATCATGGATGAGGGAAGCCGAATGCATCATTTCAATAGCAAGAGCTGCATCGAGGCTCTGGTGATACGAACCTGAACAGATCTCACTGGACAGAAGGAGGATAATTGGCCTGATTCGCTTTCCTCCGGTATTACAGACATGTTCTACCATTTTTTTTAAGCTGGATTCGTTCATTTGAGCAATGAAGGTATTTATTCCGAATTCAACATATCTGTATTCTTCCCACTCTTCAATATTCATCAATATTACTCCGTATACTTGGACGGGCATCCGGTAAGATCTTATTCGCCTCAAACTCAAGTTCAGAAACATAGTTACACTAATACTTACCTATGTTCCTTCATCAAGGTTGGAGAGAGAGTTGCCTGTATATTCGAGATAAACCTTTAAGTTCTCATTGTTTTCGTCCCTAAGTTCAAAATTGTCAGTTTGAGGACAATCTCAAGGTTTCCGTATACAATAATTTTGTGGAATTTACATTTATTCATGGAACTTTACACTTATTTCATGGAATTTTACTTTTTACCCGATATTGGCTTGAGTATCAGATAGAACATTAGCTATTACAAAATTACCATCCGAAGACTCAATACGGTACAGCTCTATAAAGAACACATAAGAATGCGCAAGCAGTAAGAAAAGTGCAAGCATTATTCTCTGTGTATTCATCTAAAACTCCGTATAACTCGGTCATTACATTAACTTTTTGTTAAGCCCTGAATATTTTATCAGCTATAAAAATGGTATGCAAACTACTGGAACTAGCTGATTAAAAGTATAAGATAAAGAGCCTACAGGTAAATCCTGCCCCCGGATAAAACTAATTTCAGGCCATGCCTTGAAGCAGAGTAGCGTCAAAGGAGAAACTTTTTTGAGATTTAGAATCAGCCCTGGATAAAAGATATTTATTCGACATCAGAGAAATATTCCCGATCGAAAGCAGAAGGTAAGGTCGCACCTATAACAGTATAAATGAATATCATTCGTTACTCTATTCAGAGGAAAAAATTGTTTCTACACTTAAGATGTTATATTTCCTTGAATATCAAATGATATTATTTTTGAAAGATTAACCCCAGAAAAAAGGTTTTTAAATTGAAAAATTAGTATAAAAATCAGGAACTTGAGAAGAACCTGTGTTTAACTGAATAATAAAACATTAGTAGTGAGATTATATTTTTTGAATATACTCTGAAATATATGTATTAAAAATATCAATCAAACATAAAAGATAGGTTGACAATAAGATAAAACTATGTAGATAAAATTAAGATA
>DATALD010000043.1:0-35894 GCA_036261255.1 Bacteroidales bacterium | reverse complement strand
TGCAATCAGGACTTTCGCTCATTTAGAGGGCCGAAATGTCGCTAACCGAGCGGAGCCGAAATGAGCATTTTGTTAAGAAGCAGCTCACCTCGACTCCGCTCGGCGAGCTGTGAACTGTCATTTTGTCTGCATAATTTTTAAAATTTAGGCCATTTTGTCCTGCTTTCAAAGATGGAACATAATTTGAAAAACAATGTATGAAAATGAATGTTAAACTTAAAATTAAATAGGAGGATAAAGCTATGTTACCATCAATTACAAGAAGAAATTTCAGACCGTTTTTTCCAAGTCTTTTTGACGATGACTTTTTCACAGCATCTACAAGCAGGCCCAGCTCATTACCAGCTGTGAATATAAGGGAAGATGACAAGAACTACTTCCTGGAGCTTGCAGTACCGGGAATTGACAAGAAAGACCTTAAAATTGACATCGATGAAGATGTGCTTACAATTTCATCGGAGAAACAAAATGAAAATGAAGAAAAAACAGAAGGTTACACAAGGAAAGAGTTCAGCTATACCTCATTTGTAAGAAGCTTCTACATTCCTGAGAATGTTAACAAGGAGAACATAAATGCGAATTACAAGGAAGGTATCCTTACTGTTTCATTCCCGAAAGAGGAAGAGGTAAAGAAAATAACAAAACAGGTTAAGATTGGTTAATGTAAGTAAAATGAAAAATCCCAGCGATGAGCCGGGATTTTTCTTTTATATTATTTACAGTTAAGTTCAAGAAACTTTTCAGCAAACAGTCTACCGTAGGCTTTCAAAGCAGTTGTTTTATCTCCGGAAGGAGCAAATTTAAATGACGAAGTTTCGTTTAAGACATTCAGCTTTAATAATTTCATGTTTTCAAGAATGATTTTTGGCGCTTCACCGCTCCATCCATAAGAACCAAAGGTTCCTGCGAGCTTACCTTTGTCACGTATCGGGTTGATAAGCGCAAAAAGTGTATAAACAGGCAGTAAAGTATTCTGGTTGATTGTAGGCGATCCAACAATGATGCCCGCTGATTTTGTTATTTCTGAATCGAGTTCTGAAGGTTGTATTGTTTCAATATCAAGAAGTTTGACTTCGATTCCATCAAAATCTTTGATAGCAGAAGCAATGATGCCTGCTGCCTCTTTTGTATAACCATACGCCGAAACATAACTTATAAGGATTCTCTTTGAGTTTGACCCTGTAACATTCACATATTCATTGGAATATCTTTCAGATAGTTCAATTGCTTTTGAAATATTCTCATTATGTATTGGTCCATGACCAGGACAGATATACTCAATATTAAGAGGTCTGATCTTTTCGATGGCCTTTAACATAAACTTGCTGAAAGGCTTCAGAATAACATCGAAGTAGTATTTAAATGCAGTTGTGTGATCTTTCCCGAAGTCGCTGAACATATTTTCAGTGCAGTAATGAGCACCGAATGAGTCGCATGTAAAAAGAATCTTATCCTCTTCAAGATAAGTATAAATTGAATCGGGCCAGTGAAGATTAGGAGCCGCAATAAACCGCAGTGTCTTGTTCCCAAGGTCAATTTTGTCACCATCTTTAACAACCTGCGATTTAAATGGAACATTTACAATATCTTCAAGATATCTTATTGCATTGCCACTACCAACAACCACAGCTTCAGGCGCCAGCTTAAGGATCAATGATAGACTCCCTGAATGGTCAGGCTCCGTATGATCAAGAACTATGTAACTTATTTCAGAAGGGTCGGTAACTGCCCAAAGTTTCTTTATGTAAGTCTCGCTGAATTTTTCTTTTGCAACCTCTATTAATGCTTTCTTTTCGGCATTAATGAAATATGAATTATAAGTAGTGCCAAATTCGGTAGTCATTACAATATCAAATGTTTTGATATCATAATCTTTTATACCAATCCATTTTACATCTTTATTGACATCTACAATCTTGTTATCCGGTTTTCCCATAATTGATCAGAGTTTGGCAATTATTGTTTTATTAGCTTTAACCTGCTGAAGAATTGGTATTTCAACTTCTGTCCCCAGGGGAAGAAAGATATCGACCCGCGATCCGAACTTTATAAAGCCGAGCTCAGACCCCTGTTCAACTGACTGGTTTTCCTTTGAGTATGTAACTATCCTCCGTGCAACCGCACCAGCGATCTGACGGATCATTATTTCAGTTCCGTTATCAGTCTCAACAACGACAGTACTTCTTTCATTCAATTCAGATGATTTGGGATGCCAGGCTACCATATAATTGCCCGGATGATAACAGACATACTTTACCTTTCCTGAAACTGGATACCTGTTACTGTGGACATTAAAAGGCGACATGAATATAGAAACCTGGAGTCTCATGTCATTGAAATACTCATTAACCATTGTTTCTTCAATTACAACGACCTTCCCGTCAGCAGGAGCATAGACGCGTCCGGGATCGGCTTCGATATTTCTTAAAGGAAGTCTGAAGAAAAACAAGAGAAACATATAAAACACGAAGGAGCAGAGGGCAAATGACCAAAACAAAAAACGATGGTCTTTAAAAAAAATACTGACGAATAAATTCAGCGCTGCAAGGATTATAAAGCTATAGCCCAGAATTTTGTATCCTTCTTTGTGGATGCTCACTCTTCTTATCCTTTCCCGGGAGATGCTCATTTTCGGATTTTTGCACAAAACTAATTAAAACTGTCTATCATCCAAAGAGTATAATGAAAAGATATACAAGTGGGAATGATAAAATTGTGCTGTCGAACCTGTCGAGAAACCCTCCATGTCCGGGCAGTATTTTTCCCGAGTCTTTTATACCGGCGCTTCTCTTAAGCATCGATTCGGCAAGATCACCATAAGTACCGGTAACTGATATAATAAATGATATAATTATCCAGTGTATATGGTCAAATGTCCCAAGCAGATCGGTGAGAGCCCAGCCAACAACAGCAGCAGTGATAATCCCTCCAATAAAACCTTCCCATGATTTTTTCGGGGAAATGCGTTCCATAAGCCTGTGTTTCCCAACTGAAACGCCCACCAGGTAAGCGCCTGTATCGTTTGACCAGGTAAGCAGGAAAAAACCTATTAATATACCGGGTGAAAAGACGAGGGTACCGTGTGGAAGAATTGCGCTTATGCCTTCGTATCCGAAAGCTGCAAAAGGGAACAGGGAAAAGGGCAACACAATCCAGAATAATGGGAAAACAGTATGAGCGAGTGAATCAAATGGTTTCTCATCATTCCTGTAGAGTTCGGAGATAGCAAAAACGGGGAATACAATAATAACGAGTAACAACAATTTTGATCCAAGTAACCCGGCTGCGACAAGCGTTGAAAGGGTATAGATAAAGATTGCAGAGCACAGACCCTGGTATATTAAGGCTTTATTGCCGGTTAGTTTGACGATCTGATAATATTCCCACATCGCTCCTGTCAACAGTATGGCTCCTGTTAAGAAGAATGAGACAGGATGGAGCAAAAAACCAGCGAGCAGGAATAAAACTATTACTGCTCCAGTTATTGTCCGTCTCTGCAGATCACTCACCTGTTACTTGTTTTCCTGGCGTTCTCTGTTACCTGATTCAGGCTCCCTCTTTGTTTGCTGATCAGTAATATTATCCTTTGTCTTGCTGTCTGTTTCAGAACTTACAGCCGGAGTTTTTTCAGCTCCATTTATTGTATTTTTCTTCAACTCTGCTTCTCTCTCATCGCGAAGAACTTCAGCTCTTCTTTTTCCGAATATTCGTTCGAGGTCTTCGCTGAAAATGACTTCTTTTTCAAGTAATAAATCAGCTAGTTCCGACAGACCTTTCATATTACTAATAAGTACTTGTTTTGCTCTCTCATAAGATTCGACAACAAGTTTATTAACTTCTTCATCAATGAGTTCAGCAGTTTTTTCGCTATATGGTTTTGTAAAGCCATAATCGCTCTGACCCGACGAATCGTAATAGCTGATGTTACCAATTTTATCGCTCATCCCAAAGAATGAAACCATAGCGTAAGCCTGCTTTGTAACTTTTTCAAGATCGTTGAGCGCGCCTGTTGAGATTTTTCCGAAGTTTACCTCTTCAGAAGCTCTTCCTCCGAGAGCATAAGCCATTTCGTCGAGGATCTGTTCTCGTGTTGTGAGCTGGCGTTCCTCGGGAAGATACCAGGCAGCGCCGAGAGCCCTTCCACGTGGAATGATTGTTACTTTCAGCAACGGGCTTGCATGCTCGAGCAGCCAGCTTACAGTGGCATGTCCTGCCTCATGGTAAGCAATTGTCTTTTTCTCAAGGGGAGAAATAATTTTATTCTTTCTTTCAAGACCGCCTACGATACGGTCAACTGCATCGAGGAAATCCTGCTTCTGGACAACGTTTTTGTTCTTACGTGCGGCAATGAGCGCAGCTTCGTTGCAAACATTTGCAATATCAGCGCCTGAAAAGCCCGGTGTTTGTTTTGCAAGGAAAGCAATATCAAAGTCCTTCTCAAGTTTTATTGGCCTAAGATGAACCTTGAAAATAGCTTCTCTTTCGGTTATATCCGGAAGCTCAACATGTATTTGCCTGTCAAAACGTCCTGCTCTCATAAGAGCACGGTCTAGAATATCGGCCCTGTTTGTTGCTGCAAGTATTATAACACCCATATTCGTACCGAAACCATCCATTTCAGTAAGCAGCTGGTTAAGAGTATTTTCGCGTTCATCATTTGATCCGAAATTAGCGTTCTTACCTCTTGCACGCCCTACTGCATCAATCTCATCTATGAACACAATACAGGGAGCCTTTTCCTTAGCCTGTTTGAAAAGATCACGAACCCTTGATGCACCAACACCTACGAACATTTCGACAAAATCGGAACCTGAAATCGAGAAGAAAGGAACATTGGCTTCCCCTGCAACAGCTTTTGCAAGAAGCGTTTTGCCTGTTCCCGGAGGTCCTATTAGAAGGGCGCCTTTAGGGATCTTACCACCAAGGTTAGTGTATTTTTTAGGATTCTTAAGAAAGTCAACGATCTCCATTACTTCAGTCTTAGCCTCTTCAAGGCCGGCAACATCGCTGAAGTTGAGCTTAACGTTTGTATCTTTATCGAATACCTGTGCCCGCGATTTACCAACACTGAAAATATTCCCTGCTCCACCGGCTCCTCCGCCAGACATTCTTCGCATCATAAAGATCCAGATGAAGATCAGAACCGCCGGAAAAAGAAGCCATGACAAAACATCCAAAAGGTAGTTTTTTCTTGTGATTATTTCCGGATATATAATTTCGCTGTCTTCATAACCTGATTCCTTCTGTGCTTCAACAATAAAGGGCTCAAAGGTACTCAGATCACCAATGTTATAGGTGTAGCTTGGTTTTGGAGTCGGTATGCCAAATCTTGAACCAGGCTTTGGTACATCAGGATACTTGCCCGATTCAAGAGCTTCCTTTTTGAGGTATATCTCCGCAAAATCCTTATTTACAACAACTACTTTTTCAATGTCGCGGTTCTCAATCATCTTCTTAATATCGCCCTTGGTAGTCTTTGAAGCCGGTTTTGAATTACCGAAATATCCAAAAATTAGAATTGATATTGCCAAAACAACAAATATCCAGTTAGTGTTAAACTTGGGCTTAGGCATTTTGTCAGGCGTTTTCCCCGAACCCTTATTTTCTATATTATTCTCTGCCATATATTAACTTAATTTATCTTCTAATACCTCAATTGTTGCATCAGACCACAGTGATTCCAGGTTGTAGAAACTCCTGTATTCTTCAAGAAAAATATGAACAATTACATTCCCGTAATCAAGAAGCACCCAAAAACTATTGTCAAGCCCTTCAACATGAAGTGGCTTTAAACCTGTATCCTTCCTGACTCTATCCTCAACTGAATCGCAAATGGTGCTGACAAGAGTTGTGGATGCAGCATGACATATAACAAAGTAATCCGTTATCCTGTTTTCAAGTTTCTTTAAATCTATTCTTAGGACATTCAGTCCCTTCTTTTCAAAAATTCCTTCTGTTATGCTGTTTAAAAGTGCTTCAGCTTCATCAGCTTTTTTCTTCATCTATTATTTATCGGTTTGATATTAAGTCGCAAAGGTACCATTTTTTACAGTATTTTTGCTGCAGAATCCATTTGCAATTTCAGTGCCAACATCAGTCACATGAGCCGACTAGACATCACAAATCTCAATAACATTGATTAATTAGCTGATTCACAATGATAATAGGTTCACAAATTATTCATTTTGAAACACTGACATCCACAAACGCACTTGCACTCGGTATGGCAGCTTCCGAAAATCCCAAAAACGGGACTATAATCAGTGCCGGATTCCAATCGGCAGGGAAAGGTCAACCTGGGAATAAGTGGGAAAGTGATAAGAACAAGAACCTGTTATTCAGCATAATACTTTATCCTAAAGAATTAGATCCTGCAAACCAGTTCATTTTTTCAATGGCTGTTTCACTCGGATTACACGACTATCTCGGGAAAATCCTCGAGCTTTGTTCCATCAAATGGCCCAATGACATTTATGTTAAGAATGACAAAATTGCAGGCATTCTGATTGAAAGCTCAATAATGCGCGATAAAATAGAATACCTAATCACTGGGATCGGCCTGAATATTAATCAGGAAAAATTCGAATATGCTCCTAATCCAACCTCATTGAAGCTCCAGACAGGAGAAGAATACAATATTGACAAGGTATTATCAGATCTTATCAAATTCATTGAAAGAAGATATTCTTCTGTTATCAGCAATGATTACGATCTTATCAGGGAGGATTATTTCAGGCAACTGTACCGGTTCGGTAAGTGGTCGCAGTTTAAAGATGCAGAGGGTATCTTTACAGGTCGCATAGTATCAGTTGATAATGACGGCGCCCTGGCTGTTGAACGAAAGAATGGTAGTATGAAGAAGTATTACTTCAAGGAAGTGGAATATATTTTATGACATCCTATGAAACCTCACTGCAATTGAAGTTTTCAATTTTCGAAATAACCATTTCAAGGAATTGATTAACAGGTCTTGAGGCAACCATTTTCATTATCGGATTAAGCTCGGCATTAAGACTGACTTTTACACTGGCAAGATCGTTAGCCCTTTTATCTATATGAACAATAAGTTCAAAATGATTGCTTTTCATTGCAGTTCCCTTGTATGATACAAGGCTAAACTTTTCCTTCCTGTCAATTCCCATAATGACATCACCAAGCTGAGAAACTGTGAAACTGCAGGAGTCTTCTGAAGCGCTCCATCGCTGGATGTTTCCCATGGGTATGAACCTTTCGAAGTTTCGAATGTCACTCAAGAAGTTGAACAATTGTTCGGGTTTGCATTCCGGTAGCCCGGACCTGCTTTCAAAATTTGTAAGGTCAGCCATGATCTTTCTGTTAAATAATTAACAATTTAAATTGTGATTGGTTGATAAGTCCGAAGAATTGCCTGCTCTTATCTTATTCCCCAATTAGCAGGATCTTCACGCCATTTTTTGAGAGTCTCAACCTCGGCTGAATTGATGTAACCCGTTTTAACTGCAGTTTCTATGAGTGATGAATAATTGCTAAGAGTGTTTAATTTACAGTTTTCTGCACTAAAAGCATCAGCTGCTTTTTTAAATTCATAAGTAAAGATAGCAACCATCCCCAACACTTCACAACCCGCTTCACGAAGCGCTTTTACTGCATTTAGGCTGCTGCCACCTGTCGATATAAGATCTTCAACAACAACTGTTTTTTGACCTTGTTTATAATATCCCTCAATCTGGTTGCCAAGTCCATGTTCCTTGGCACCTGACCTGACGTAAACAAATGGCAAACCCAGTTTGTCAGCAGCCAGTACACCATGAGCAATAGCGCCTGTTGCTACTCCCGCAATCAGATCAGAATCAGGATAAAGGTCTTTGATGAGTGATGAGAATGAATCACCAATAAATGTCCTTACTTCCGGGAAGGATAAGGATTTCCTGTTATCACAATAAATAGGAGATTTCCAGCCTGAAGCCCATGTAAAAGGATTTGATGGTTGCAATTTTATTGCGTTAATTTGTAGTAGATATTCAGCTGTTCTTTTTGCAAAACTATCCATAATGGAAACGTATAAAGTTCATTTTGAAAACAGATTCATTTCTCTTAGTCCTGAACCTGACAGATTGCAAAAATACGTCTTATTCCATAAATTCCACGATACAGACGCACTTTATAAACTTATAACTGATTTCCAGAATGATATCAACATAAGCTCCTTGAATATTTATGGCCCTGATATAAAGCATCTCTGGAAAATGTTCAGAATTTTTTTTACCGAAGTCGGAGCTGCCGGCGGGCTTGTGATGCATACTTCAGGCAGGTTTCTTTTCATAGAAAAAAAGGGGAAGCTTGATCTGCCAAAGGGACATATTGACGCTGGTGAAGAACCTGCTACATGTGCGCTAAGGGAGGTCAGTGAAGAATGCGGTATCAAAGGACATGCAATTGTCAGACCCCTTAACCCAAGTTATCATACATATTTTTGGGAAGGCATTTCTTACCTCAAAAAGACTCACTGGTTCCTGATGAGATACAATGGAGAGATGATCAGGGAGCCGCAAACGGAGGAAGGCATTACGAGGGCTGAATGGTTGTTGCCTGATGAACTAAGCATAATTAAGGGAAATGCCTGGTTATCAATAATGGATCTTATAAATGTTTCAATACTTAAAGAATCAGGTCATTCACTTCTTCTGTAATCGGATATTTTGATTACAGAAGGTATAAACCCGGCTGCGTCGCCGCCATTTTTTAGTATATCCCTTACAATTGTAGAATTTATGAAAGAATGTTCAGGCGCTGTTAATAAGAATACTGTCTCCACTTCCGGTGCCATTGATTTGTTCACCTGTCCAATTGCACGTTCAAACTCAAAATCAGCTGAAGTCCGCAATCCCCTGAGAAGGAATCCGATGCCCTTGCTCTTACAATAGTCAACTGTAAGACCTGAATAACTATCGACCTTTACCCGTGGCTCATTTTTGAAAGTTTTTTCAATTATTTCCTTCCTTGTTTTCAGGGGGAAGAAACCTTTTTTTTCAGCATTATCACCAACTGCAACTATTATCTCGTCAAAAATGCTAAGAGCTCTTCTTACAATTGCTTCATGCCCCACAGTAAAGGGGTCGAATGATCCCGGGAATACAGCTATCTTCTTCATTCAAACGATATTTTTTTGGGATTCTTTACTTTTTGCTTAAGGAGGGCAAGCTCAAGAACGTCCATTATTGAACTCACATAATGAAACTTAAGGCCGCGTATATAGATCTCTTTTATGTTCTCAACATCCTTCCTGTTCTCTTCAGAGATAATTATTTCCCTGATATTGGCCCTCTTTGCAGCAAGTATTTTTTCCTTGATTCCCCCAACAGGAAGCACTTTGCCTCTGAGTGTTATCTCGCCTGTCATTGCTGTATATTTCTTCACCTTTCTCTGCGTAAAAGCAGAAGCAATCGATGTGGCCATAGTAATTCCGGCCGAAGGACCGTCCTTCGGTATAGCCCCTTCTGGAACATGAATATGAATGTTCCATTTCTCTGAGAAATTATCAGGAAGTTCAAGTACTCCCGAATTAGCTTTAAGATATTCCAAAGCAATAACAGCCGATTCTTTCATTACTTCCCCAAGGTTCCCTGTAAGAGTAAGCTTTCCTGAACCCGGACTAATGCTTGTTTCAATAAATAATATCTCCCCGCCTGCAGCTGTCCAGGCCAGACCTGTAACAACACCGGCCTGTTCATTACCTACGTAAATGTCGCGTGAATATTTTGGAGGTCCAAGTATCTTCTTTAAATGCGCCTTTGTAAGGATTGGATCATACTTGTTCTCTGAAGCAATATTCATAGCAGCAACCCTGACAATCTTTGCAATCCTCTTATCTAGTTCACGTACACCTGATTCCCTTGTATATTCTTCAATAATTGCCTCAACAACTTTCTTATCAACAATCAGTTGATCAGGCTTAACACCGTGGTTTTCAAGTTGCTTCGGGAGAAGATGTTGTTTTGCAATCTCAAGTTTCTCCTCAACAAGGTAGCCGGTTATTTCGATCATTTCCATCCTGTCTCTTAAGGCTGGACTAATCGTAGCCAGGTTATTTGCTGTTGCAATGAACATGACCTTAGAAAGGTCGTATTCCATTTCGAGGAAATTGTCAAAGAAAGAACTGTTCTGTTCAGGATCAAGCACTTCAAGAAGAGCAGATGAAGGATCACCCCTGAAATCCTGGCCTACCTTGTCAATTTCATCGAGTATGAAGACGGGGTTTGACGATCCTGCTCTCTTGATATTCTGTATGATCCTGCCAGGCATGGCTCCTATGTAAGTTTTCCTGTGTCCGCGTATCTCAGCTTCATCATGCAAACCACCAAGTGACATTCTGACATACTTTCTGTCAAGAGCTCTTGCAACAGATTTTCCTAATGATGTTTTACCAACTCCCGGAGGGCCGTATAAACATAGGATAGGAGATTTTAAGTCACCTTTAAGTTTCAGAACAGCAAGGTGTTCAATTATCCTGTCCTTCACTTCATCAAGTCCGAAATGATCCTGGTCAAGTATTTTCCTGCCATGTTTCAGATCGAGGTTATCTTTTGAATATTCATTCCAGGGAAGATCAAGAAGAGTTTGAATATAATTAACCTGAACAGAGTATTCAGCTGCAGCAGGATTAAGCCTGCGAAGCTTATCAAGTTCCTTGTCAAACGTCTTTCTTACTTCACCTGACCATAGCTTCTTCTCTGCTTTTTTTATATATTCTTCAATCTCTTTTTCAACAGGATTGCCACCAAGCTCGTTCTGGATCGTCTTCATTTGTTGGTGAAGCAGGAACTCTCTTTGTTGTTGATCAAGATCGCTTTTTACTTTCGATTGGAGCTCATTCTTAAGTTCAAGTACCTGGATTTCCTGTACAAGGAACTCAAGTAGAAGGAACCCTCTGTCGCGCATATTGTTAAGCTCAAGCAGTCGTTGCTTATCCTGTACTTTGATGTCGGTATTGGAACACACAAAGTTGATGAGATAGGTATTGTTCTCAATGTTCTTTATCGCAAATGAAGCTTCAGGACTGATGTTTGGATTTATTTTTATGATCTTAAGTGACAAGTCACGTAGCGATCCGACTATTGCATCGAAATCCTTGTTCGATGAACCAGGCTTTGCTTCAGGGATACTTTTTACCCTTGCCATAAAGTAAGGCTCATACGATACAAGTTCTTTAACAACCATCCTTTTACGACCCTGGATGATAGCTGTTGTTGAACCGTCGGGCATTTCAAGCAGCTTAACTATCTGACCTATAGTTCCGATGTTATGAAGATCAGCAAATTGCGGGTTCTCAGTATCAGGGTCTTTCTGGGCAACTGTTCCAACCAGTTTGTCGTTGCGATATGCATCCTTAATAAGCTGTATTGATTTGGGACGACCTATTGAAATTGGAAGGACAACTCCAGGGAAAAGCACAGTATTCCTAAGCGACAGTATGGGAATAGCTTCCGGAACCTCAATATCATCAAGCTCACCATCATCGCCATCAGCAATTATTGGAATTATATCTCCCTCTCCGTTTATTATATCGGGGAATAAAATCTCCGTTACAGGTTTCCTGAATTTTTTATCCATTATTTTTTCTCCGTATTCCCTTAGTTTCAAAAAATCGTTATTGAGGGAATTCAAAATTAAACATATTTTCCAAACACTGAAAACAGGCATTGCAATGATTATGCCATGCATAAAAAAAGCCTCCGTTTGGAGGCTTTTATGCTAAAATGTCGCAAAAATTCATTTTTTCTTGCCAACATGATCCTTATAACGGTTCATGAATTTATCAACCCTACCGGCTGTATCTACAAGTTTCATCTTACCTGTATAGAAAGGATGAGATGTATTTGATATCTCAAGCTTGATAAGCGGATATTCACTGCCATCCTGCCATTTAATAGTCTCCTTTGATGGAGCAGTTGATTTGCTTAAGAAAGCTTCTCCATTCGACATATCCTGAAATACTACAAATCTGTAATTGCCCGGATGAATTCCATTTTTCATTGCTATGTGTCTTTTATTCCTTTGAAATCAAATATTTTTATACCCCGAAAGGGTTTGCAAAAGTAGCTAACAAAATTTAAAAACCAAAAAATATTTCTCTTTTTGTTATAATAGTTTTTCGTTTTGCTTTAAGAGAGCTCATTTTAAATAGCACACTGAATATCACTGATCAAACAGATTTCGACGGATTTTTCAACTCTAGTCACTCGTAACTCTTGTCGCTCTGGTCACTTCTTCTTCTCTAAATACTCTAGCGCACTCTGGTTCACTCTTGGGCACTTCTTCCCAGACTCTAGTCACTTTTAACTCTAGTCACTCCCATCTCATCCTTGTACCTCACAAATTTCAGATCTTTATTGATCATATACCTGTATGTGACATGTGTCTTTGCCCTTTTAGAACCAATCGCTTCATAAATTGATATCATCTTAGGGTTGAAATCACCTACCCATGATAATTCAAGTTCCTTGTACCAGGGCTTTTTCACAAAAACTTTATAGAGCTGCAGGAATATTGCAGATTCAACACCACTGTTCTGATAGCCGGGATGTACTCCTCCGACAACTGCCCTCATCCTTGTCATCTCATGAGTAATCTTATAGTACAATAGTTTGACAAGATTCATGATATTAAGCTTCCCATTAAGATGTCGTAGTATCTGGTTCACATCGGGGAAGAGAATAAAGAATGATATTGGTTTCCCGTTGAAATAACCAAACCAGATAAGCTCTTCATCAATAATAAACTCTGCTTTTTTAAGCGATTCCTCCAGGATTGCAGGATCGAGCGGTGTAAAATCATCTTTAAAGACCGACCATGTTGCATTATATATTTCAACAATATCATTTACATACTTTGCGCTGTTTTTCATCTCAAAGTGTTTGAATGAATAACCGGGACGTTTGGATATCCATTCAGCAATTTTCATAATTCTGTCAGGGAATTTGTCCACAGGCACGTGATAGGAATATTGTTCAAAATAATTCCTGAAGCCATATTCCTCAAAAAAAACTTTATAATAACTTTTATTGTAAGGCATTCCATACGCTTGCTGTACAAACCCATCAACAAGTAATCCCCAGTTATTATCATTTTCTCCGAAGTTAACAGGGCCATCCATTGCGTAAATTCCCTTTGAAGAAAGCCAGTTTTTTGCAGTTTCAAAAAGCATAAAAGCAGCCGCTTTGTCATCGATAACTTCAAAGAAACCAATTCCTCCTGTTGGCTGATTATTTGCAGCAGATCTTACATTATCAATAAAAGCAGCCACCCTGCCTATTATTTTCCCATTATCATCGGTCAATAACCATCTTGTAGCCTGACCATGTTTAAAAGCATGATTCTTTTTGGGATCAAAGATTGATTCTATTCCTGAATCGAGCGGGCATATCCAGTTCGGATCATCACTATAGAGTTCCTTTGGAAAATCTAAAAACTTTTTCTTATCCTTCCGGGCAAGTACTTCTGTTATCCTCATTAATGAAATGCTACTGATTGATATCTGGTTATACAGACAATTTTTAACCTGTCTTCAACAAAGATAAGGCTTTTTGATTTATTATTTAATTCTACTGGATATCAATAATCCTGTGGTCGATCAATACAAATAGTATGGAGATAAGCGCGAAATAGATCAGATAAGCCTTTACAGGAATATACTCTGATGGTCGTATCTTCATCTTTGACCAGACATAACCTGCAAGGAAGAGCTTAGAGATAACATTGACAATAAAAGTCGAAAGTGCAACTCCGATAACGTTATATGTCTGCATCAGCCATAAGCTAAGAGGTATATTCAACGCAACTTCGATAATTCCTGCAATCAGTATAATATGTGTTTTCTTTCGACCGATAATGATGGTCTGAGGAAAGACAAGCCTGGGGATTATCATCAATGAATAAATCAGGAATATATCGGCGCTTCTTTGGAATTCCGGGGTAAACATTCTCGGGTATATCCATCGTGAGAGTAGCATTATTATCATTGCTGACGGGAAGAGAAGATGCATCAACCTCTTCGAACTGTTCTTTATTTTCTCAAGAGATTCTTTCATCCGTTCTCTTGTTGAAAACTCGGGAAGCAATGCGCTGCTAAGACCATTTGCAAGCATCAGCACAAGCGGAAACTCCTTGGCGCCAAAACGGAACTGGGCAAATATGGCGGGATCGCGATATACTGAAGAGATTATCACTCCATCAATGTATTGTGGCGAACCGGCAATAAGAGTTGTTATTATAAGTGGTATTCCAAGATAAAGATGCTCTTTCATGAAGTCGTACGAGATCTTCATAAGAGTATATCTTCTAAGTAGTATTATGAGCCAAATCCACCTTACACCTGTAACAAATAGTAGTCCATAAATTGACCAGATGATACCTTTCCCCAGCAGGATCGGAGTGATTAAAAGAATAAGCTGCGCAACGTATGTATAAAGACCATACTGGAATATCCTGTAAGAACGGTTGTTGAGAAGGTAGATATATTCAATAAGGCATACAGGACTGCTGAGCAGGATATAAAGAAGAAGAAGGTTTATAAAAGGCACGTTTCCTGAGAAGTTGAATACTGAAAAATAGTTTTTCAGCGAATGTCCTAATATGAAAAATAACAGGCTGAAGAAGCATAACAGAAGAAATGCGTTGAAAATCTCAGGTGATTTCTCCTTCTCTCCCTCACCTACCTTTCTGTATGTTTTATTCCTGTTGTATAACGGCAGCAACGATTGTATTATCCCTGTTACCCAGAAAAATGTCATGAAGCCGCCAATGAACATGAACATTTCAAACTGACCGACTTCAACCCTTGTGAGCTTTTTGGCGAAAACAATGCTGATAATCAGAAAAATAACAGGTTTCATTAGCTGAAAAAGCTGTAGTCCTGAAACGTTATCAATCAGTTTGATATTCTTTAATCCTGATAATGGATTTTGCATTCTCCTATAACTTACCCAGGTGGGATAAAATTGTCTCTGACCTTCTTTTTATTAAAAAACTGTCAAAGATAAAAAGAATTTGATAAGTGGGAGGGGTTGATTCCTGGTTAAGACCTGTTATCCTGAACGGAACTAATAATATTCATATCTGCCAAATTCCAATTACTGTCATAAAAATAAGAATTTATGGCATACGGTTCAATTTCAGAGGAAGAGGAGTAAATGTATTTCGTTTTTATTTTTCCAGTTTCCTGCAGATCATATTCATCGTTTGGAGCGGAAGGATTTTTTTCACATGAAATGAGAATGAGAGAAAAGATGAAGATCAATGTAGTTCTTTTCATGATCTGTAGTCATTGTGTTTATGTATTCACAATAAAAATCACGCCAATGAAATAAAAATACAGAAGGCAATTACCAACCAGATAATTGCCTTCGCCATTTTTATTGTTCTGGGTGGAAGATGGGAATCTAACCTACCCATCTGAACATGGCTATCTGCTTAAATATCAATCTTAATTAAAACAAGTTGTTTATATTTTACGTATATTTACATCAGTTAAGTTAGAATATAGTTAGAATATGAACACACGATTAATGATTGAAGCAACCAAAGCGAATAAGGCGGGTGATTGCACGGTATATGTTGAGGTAAGCGTATCAAAATTAGGAGAAAAGAAAAAAACAATCAGGATTCCAACGAATATAAAGGTCAGTGCAAACAGTTGGTCACCCAAAAGCCAGACAGTCATTAGAACCAAATCAAAGGATTACTATAAGGTTAACCAGATGCTGAATGCACAGAAAGAACTGGTAACAGATATCATCGCTGAATTAATGCTGAAGGGCAAATTCCAATTGGCAGAAATAAAGCAGAAGTATTTCCAACTCACTTCACCAGTTACCAGTGATTTCTTTGACATATATGATGATTTTGTTGCTTTGAAAGAGCAAAAATTGTCAACGAACGGGATTAAGGATTTCAAAACGCTTAAAACACACCTTCTTGGATTCCAGAAACAACGTAAAGAAATAATTATCCTCAGCGAAATAAATAACACATTCTTTGAAAAATTTGAAGTATACCTGTCACATGTAATGATTGAAAGTAAGTCAAAGGAAAGTGATGAGGTAATATCGAAACCATTGGCTGATTCAACCATATTAAAGAATTTGCAGACCCTCAGAATCTTTCTAAACGCACTGCATGATAAAGGTATGCCAGTTAATGTAACTTATAAAAACTATAAAATCAGAAGTAAACCCGTACCTGCATTAATAACACTCGAAGAGGATGAATATCGGTTACTATTAAATAAAGTAGAAAATGAACGATTGGAGAAAGTTAGAAAATTGTTCGTACTACAATGCGCAACTGGACTTAGATATAGTGATGTTGTTAAAATAAGACCTAACCACGTGCGAAATAACACGTTATTTATGAACAGTACCAAAACACAGCAAGACTTAAAAATACCATTGAATGAAAATGCTAAGGAAATTCTTACTGAATGTAAATTCAATACATCTTCATTAAGCATAAGCAACCAGAAGTATAATGATTACATCAAGGAATTATGCGAAGGAGTTGGGATTAATCAACCAATAACTAAAATCAGTTTCAGAGGAAATAAGCCGCTGGAAGAAGAATTGAAAAAATCGGATATCATGAGTAGTCATCATGGTCGAAGATTCTTTATTACACAGAATTTGGTTAATGGTATTCGTGCTGAGGTAATAATGACAATGACCGCTCATGTCGATTTTCGTTCATTCCAGAAATATATAGCAGTGACAGACAGAGCACGTGTAAATGCAATGGAAATTTGGGATAAGAATTTTGCCAGAAATAAAAGTTAAATTTATTACAATACTTATGGTAACCTTCCCTGAAGACATTCACCCCAAACATGGTCTACGGTTGAGGTTTGAATATGCTCCAAGAGCATTCCAATACCTTGACTTCTTTAAGATAATAACATTTCATCCTGAATATAAATTCACACCATTGGATTTAACATTCACCAGTAGTAAAGAATTGTACCAATTTCTTTATAGCAGGGGAATTGTTTTTGATGAAATGTTTGTGGAAGGAACATTTTCACGTCTATCAGAAAAGGTATCTGTTGTTGATACAATTAAGATTTACGATGTTGAGGATAGCATTAATAAGTACCTGCTTAACTACAAATTTTACAGCATAAATGAAGTTGCTGAAATGCTATCATTCAGCCGACCTACTATATATAAAATTATTAATGAAGGAAAACTGAAGACAATTCGGATTAACGGACAGATGAGGATAAAACATATTGATTTAACCGATTACATCAATAATGAAAACCAAACCAGCCTCAATAGGGAGTAATTCAAGTGAGGGTTATCAAACACAGGTTCTAAATATTTCTTTATAACAAAATCTTGATTTTCAATAATTAATGTTTTACCTTTGAAAATGCCAGTGCTTTGAGTAATAATTAAATAATACCAATGCCATGTCTAAGTTAATAAAGATTATGTTTTTCTTAATGACACTCATTAGTTTTTCTTTAATTATAAGTTGTGAAAAACAGGATACTTTTTCCACAAATGGCTATTATTCTGGTTCATTTAGTAATCAAAGTCAACGTACTTTTACTGCACTCGTTATCGATGGGAACAACTATTCGGAAGTTCCATCAGGTGGAGTATATAATCAGAAATATCCATGTGTAACAAAAGGGACATACAAAATAAAGAACAAGACTATTTCTTTTAATGCAACAGTTTTACCTGTCGTTCCTGATTGCCAATGTGGTGAACAAACTGGTGTTAAATTTGATTGCCTGTTGAATGGTGATTATACTTTGGTTCAGTCTGGGGAAAAGATTGTATTTCAAAGAGGAACTGGAAACGACATGCAAATCTATGATTTGACGATAGTGAAACCCAACTGATAGCATTTACTCAATTTTTTCCCTTCAGTCTTTACATGTACTCTTTCATACCCTCATGTGTGATTGTATGGTTATTTTGACCCGGGGAGTGATTTTATTAGTTTTCTTTTATATGTACCAAAACTGCCTTTTATAGGTACTATAACCCCCCCTATACGGACACCTACACCATCCCTCTGCCAACTCCCCCATACTTTATTTACATCATTGTATCCTGATTTTCTTTTAGTTACTATTAATCGGTACATCTATTAATGTGGGTGCAGCATCGATATTTCCTCACAATCAGAAAAAAATGCGAAAAGGTGATTTTATAAAAAATTATAAAAAATTTTTCAGGCAGATGACGTATTTATAAAATGCGAACCCCCCATTTTTTAAGATGAGGGGTTGAAAAAATTACTTTATTTAACGCTCTTTTTTATGAAGCATCTGTCCATAAATACTGCAAAAAAGCAAAATGGTTCAACCATTGACAATGGTTTCTCATTTCCTGACTATTCAGGTTCAACAAATATCATTTACAGTGCAACCTCAACCTCTAACCAAGGATGTAAAATAAAATATCTGGATAATCAAACCGATAATTTGTATGCTATCTGTGTTGATTGGATTGAATTTATTTGTTCTTGTGATGAACCGATAGAATTGGCATATATAAATAATAGCAACGCCAATATTGTTATTGAAAAAATAAGCGTTCACCGTAATCCGAATTTCCGCAATCTGCACCGAGTTTATTTCAATCGCGTTGAGGCATGTGATATTTATTCATGTCCAAATAACAGTACGCATGCCTTTAATGAAGTATCTGTAAAGATTGCGAATGTTCTTTTATATACAGTGAATTACCACCACATTATTTACCAACTTTTAAATGTGTTTGGTTTAACCTTTGTCAGGTATGCAAGGTTTGATATTGCCTTGGATGGGACTGATATATTGAATCAGGTCAACATGCTTAACAAGTGGGCAAAAAGTCATACCGTTCAGTTAAATAATAATGCGATTTCTATATTACCAACGGCATTTAATAAGAAGGAACACCACTGGCTTAGTTGGTCGGTTGGAAAGGGTAAATCAGGAATTTCAGCACGGCTTTACGATAAAAGTAACGAAATTGCACATACAAAAAAGGAATATATTACCGATTTCTGGCGTAAAAATGGGTTACCAACTGCAAGCGTGGGACGGTTTGAAATCCAGTTGAACTACAAAAGACTGAAGCGGTATCAATTGAACATGGTAAGTCTGGAAAATTTGTCAGATGCTGGTTTTGTTGGTGCAATTTTTACAAACGAGGTTAAATCATGGTTGAGGTTCTATCGTGTGCGTAAAAAAGACATGCTGAACCATAAAAAAGAATATGCAATAGGCAAAGGCAAAGAAATACAGTTTATTAAATGGGAAAGAATACCCGTTAAAATGGAACTACTCCAGATTGATAACCATATCACCAACGGGTCAGTCATTAATGCCCGTAATAACATTTCTTTCAACCTGCGTGAAATTTTAAAGCATCCTGATACCTCAACCACTGCACAGGTCGAGGTAATACACAAATATGCCAACGATTATCTGTTACAGGATTATGTCAAGAGTGCGATTAAAAATTTATTTCATGGCGGGAATAATAATCAGTATATTGCATTGCTTAACTACCTTATGGATGAGGATGTTGGAACGAAAAAACAGTAATAAACATTTTTAATTAAAAACATTACTTTTTGCAATGTTAAATTAGAATATGGTTAGAAGAAAATATGGGATAGAAAAACACTGAAGGCAACTATCACAATTTCAGATAATTGCCTTCGCTTGTTTTTATTAGTGGGGTGGAAGATGGGTCTCGAACCCACGACCTTCGGAACCACAATCCGACGCTCTAACCGACTGAGCTACATCCACCGTTTAGGACTGCAAAATAAGTTGAAAAATTCCTATTTCACAAAAAATTAAATTTATTTTAAATAACTATCTGGATTTCAATTTACTATATTTTGAGTATGCAATAAAAGAAAGCAATACAAGCATAATAATTGTTATGTAAACAAATGAAGGAATGGGAACAGCATCTCCCCCGGCATAAGAATGTAAGCCCGAAAGGTAATAATTGACCCCGAAATATGTCATAAGCACTGATGAGAAAGCAAATAACGAGACCAGGTTAAAAGTGTAAATATCCTTCATGCCTGGAATTATCCGCGAATGAATGACAAGGCTATAGATTATTATCGTTATAAGCGACCATGTTTCTTTCGGATCCCATCCCCAATATCTCCCCCATGATTCGTTTGCCCATACAGCGCCCAGGAATGTACCAATTGTGAGCAGATATAAACCAAGTGTAAGGGCTTTGTAATTAATTACTGTCAGCTCATCAACAGTGACTGATATTCTTTCCCTGTTTGAAGGATTCACTAATGCGAGCAGGATCATGGTTATCAGTCCCAGTATAGCTCCCATACCCAGAAATCCATAACTTCCGGTAATTACCGATACATGCAATGTAAGCCAGTATGACTTAAGCACAGGCACAAGGTTAGTAATCTCGGGATCCATAAAGCTCATGTGCGCCACGAGAAGTGTCATTGATGAAAGGATTGCCGTAGCTGAAAGCGCCAATGGCGATTTGCGGCTGAAAATAATTCCGGCAAGAAGGGTAACCCACGAAATGAACAACATCGATTCATAACCATTGCTCATCGGAGAATGACCGGAAATATACCATCTGAGTCCAAGACCTGCTGTGTGAAAGGCAAAGCCGGTAAATAACAACCATCCTGCTATCTTTACATATAATGAATTTCCTTTTATACCCTTGATTATCATTGTTATTAGCCCGATAAGCATCAGAATACCTATTGTTGCATAAAACGGGAACAGTTTTTCAAATATATTCATCCTATAATACAGGAGCTCTGCATTTGTCTCAGATGCAGAGGGAAGCTCATAGTCAGAGTAGGTTCTCTGATATTCTGTTATTGAGACGCGGATCCGGCTTAGATCAGATATGCTTCTTTTTTCTAACGCACTTACAAGCCCAGGGATAAAGCTTTTCACAAAAAGAGAATCTTCTCTTGCACCTGCATTCCCCAGAGCTTCATTCGGAGCTCCCCAGTCATGAGATCCATCTCTCAATGGGAATATGCGAATAAAACTGCCATTATATATCATGTACAGGATATTTAGCCGCTCATCAGTTTTCATCACTTCCTTATCATACCTGCTTCGTTGTCCGGCTGGTTTATTGTAGGCGGCATTTACATCTTCAGAGATTTTATAGGATCCGTTTGAAAGATTTACAAGATCTGAGAACGCTGCCATATCTCCGGTTACACCAATCTTTTGCTTTAATTCCCTGCTAGAAATACTTATCAGGGGAACGTCTTTCCAGCTGTTGAAGTCGAGGTAAATACCAAGGAAGACCTGCATAGGAGACATCCCGTTAAACTTATTTTCCTTTGTGACCTTCCTTAATATGTCGCTAGACACAGTAAATAATGGCTTTGTCCTGCCCTTCTGATCCTGCACAAGCACCTTTCCGAATTCATCAGAGATGTTTTTATCAGGAACAAGCTTCTGCCCTTGTGCGTTTCCAAAAGGAACATATAATAGTAGAAACACTGGGAGCACTTTTCTTAGTCTTGAATTCCAAAATCCTGAATTAACACAATGGAACACCGAATTCTTGTTGAAGAGAGATAAAATGATAAACAAAAATAGTAATCCATAACCTGAATAAGTAACCATCATACCAACAATATCGTGATTAACAGAAAGGACAGTACCTTTCTCATCAGGATCGTATGAAGACTGGTAAAAACGGTATCCTTTATATTTGAGAATATTGTTCATAAAGATCATGAACGGTTTCTGTACATTATTTATGCTGTCGTACAGAACGACATCGCTCTTGTACCCTGAAGGGCTGTTAGAACCGGGATAACGATCAAGTATAAAGTCGTTCAACTTCAGCTTGAATGGAAGCAATATTTCTTCTGGTCCGTAACTTAGGCCTAATCTCATGCCATCAATTGTTTCCACTCCCGATGCCAATTCGGATGTAGCATTATCCCAGAGGATAATTCTTCGTGATTCATCATCACTTCTAACATCGAAAATAAAAGCATTCTGACCAGTGTTTTGTTCGGCAGAATTCACCGAAACAGCATTAACTGAAGCTGATAACGACATCTTTCTTGGGATGATCCTGGTGTTTCCTGCAGACAGTATCTGAAGCTCTCTGAGTTCGAATTGTTTGCCTGAGTCGATTGGAATGACTGATTTTGTCTTCATGCTTGTTTCGCTTATTGCATATCGTGCAATAGCATAAAATTTGCTTGAATCGACAATTATATTAATATCAGAAGTGTCTCCTGCTTCAAATGCAATAGTCGTTCGACCTTCAGAAATAACATCGCCACGCTTCAGAAAATAAGTTTCTCCCTGCATATCTTCAGAAGTAATGTAAAGGGATATTATTGGCTCACCGGCAGGGTCGTCGGTCATTTCATTAATTGCATTAGGGACCATCCGTGTCAATGAAATTTCAAGCTTTCTGCTACCTGTTGTAATCTCTTTGCTGAAAGATCCTGCGGTGGCTATTGAAAACTCTTCCGAATCTTCAAACAATACCTTACCAGAAACATCTGTTAATGAGGATTTTAAAAACTTTTTTTCTGAGTAAATCCTGTTCTTGCTCTCTCCTTCTCTTATATGTAACGATCCTTCCCATCCTGTATAGCGCGTAATAGCAGCGCCGGCAAGCATAACAATAAAAGCGAGATGGAAAAGTGCGCCTGTGATTCTCTGAAGCTTGAACAACCTGAAAACGATAAGCTGGCCTATGAGGTTTATCACCAGCAGAAGTAGTATAAGTTCAAACCATCTTGTGTTATAAACACTTGCGTAGGCAGCTGCAGATCCAAAATCATTCTCGATAAAAGTGGCAACAGCCATTGCAAAGGCAAATACTATAAAGAGCACGCCCATAAAGAGAGGCGAAATAAAAAATCTCAAATGTTTCATTTGTGTTTGGTTTTGTGATTAACCTTTCTGTGATATCATTTCAAGCTTAGGTCTGTCAAGAATCTTTACCTTTGATGAATTAGAGAAAATTACTCCTGAATCTTCAAATTCACGAAGAATACGAACTACACATTCCTTTGCCATTGAGGCCATCTCTCCTAATTCCTGTCGCGAAAGGACCATTTCATATTCATTATTATGGAATACTTCATCCGAAAAATAAAGCAATATTTCTGCCAGCCTTCCTGACATTCTTTTGTGAGCCTGGCTTACCATTCTTGCATGGGCTGAATAGTATTTCCTGTTGACATCCTCAAGTAAACTGTTGGCAAATGTCCCATTTGATTTTACTGCCTCTTTCAATACATCAATGCCCACAAAACAAGCTTTTAAAGGTGTTAATGCAGTTACAGTAAATGAATGGCGCGAACCGGAATAAGCACCCGGGCTCATTATTAATTCTCCGGGAAGAGCAATTCCTAACATAAAATTCTTATTGGCATTGCCTTCAATGTAAACCTTAGCAAGACCATTCGCTATAAAAAGGGCATGAGTTGCGGGGGCACCTTGCTTTGTCATTATTTCTCCCGGACGGAAAGAGGCTTCATACCTGTTGGCGTTTATCAGGAGAATCTCTTCCTGAGTCATAAGGGAGAAATTTTTCCATATCGTGGCGCCATCATCATTAATTGTAGCCATAACAGACAAGGTTTTATGTTTCCGAAATATTGAAAAAGTCCCTTTAATACAAAAATAATAAATATCACCTTATAAATTGACTTTTATCAAAAAGAAAAGCATTATCTATCAATAAAATGAATCGTATATTATATGTTATAAGCACATTTTATCAACAATGATTTTAATAGCTTGCATTCAGAAAACTAATCTTATAAATTATATGAAAAGCCTGAATAGAATTTTGTTGCTTGTTCTTCCTGCGGGCCTTGTCCTGGCAGGATGTGAAGGTCCACGTGGTCTGCAGGGGGTGGATGCTAATCAAAGCTGTACCGAATGCCATAATAACTCTGCTTTGATTGAGAATAAGGAAGCTCAGTGGGAAGAATCACTTCATGCTACCGGTGAAAATGCAGCTTACGCCAACAGGGCTGGTTGTGCGGAATGTCATACAAGCCAGGGATTCCTTGAATATGTTGCCGAAGGATCGAGGGCGAATATTTCGTTACCTGATGAGCCAATGCAGATAAACTGTTATACATGTCATGAAATTCATCAGACCTACACAGCAGAAGATTTTACACTGAATACAGTCACTCCTGTTACCCTGGTTCAGAAATATGCAGGAGCTGATATTACATGGGATAAAGGAAGCAGTAATCTTTGTGTCAACTGTCACCAATCCAGGGAAGTTACTCCTCTGCCAGTTGAAAATGGGGGAAACTATACAATTACAAATACACGTATAGGGCCACACCACTCACCTAATCCAAACCTTATGCTCGCGAAAATTCCTTACCAGATAACAGGGTCGACAGCATACCCGGCTTCAAATCCTCATCTTACTGAAAATGCCTGTGTTGATTGCCACATGTCAAAACCTTACGGCTACCAGGCTGGCGGACATAGTATGAATATGTACTATGACTCACATGGAACTGAAACATTGAATACTGCAAGCTGTGTTGCTTGTCATTCTTCTGATGCTCCTGCTAAATTGAATGCTCTTAAGGCAACAATTACAGAAAAACTTGATGATCTGAAGGCGCAATTAACTGCTGCTAATATTTATAATCCTACATCAGGACTTGCAAAAGCAGGAACGTTCAATGCAAAAATCGCAATGGCATATCTTAGCTACAATACCATAGTTGAAGACAAGAGCTTTGGAGTGCATAACCCTGGCTATACAAAAGCACTTCTTGACAATGCTATTGAAGCAATGACACAGCTGAATTTTCCGCCACCAGCCAAGTAGCAAATCATTTATATATTAAGGGCGCTGCAAGGCGCCTTTTTTGTTTTGAAAAACACCTCAGTCCTCTGATCAAAAATCCTATTTATTTGTTAATCAGTTAACAACTGGTTCGCATTTATCAAAAAATCAAACTCAAAACATATGAAAAATCTGCAGAAACTGATGTCTTTACTGATACCGGTAAGTATTTTATTTATCTCTTGTGAAGGTCCCCAGGGGCAAGCCGGGAGGGATGCCAATGAGACTTGTATGGAATGCCATAACCGCGATGTTGTTGACAAGGTTGAAAAACAATACACCCACTCGGAGCACTTCCTAGGTGAAGCTTTTGAAGAGGCGGGGGCCAGGACGAACTGTGCACCATGTCATACCACTGATGGTTTCCTTTATGTTGTTGAGCATGCAACTCCTGTAACAAACTATGTTGTTGATGCAGCAACAGCTTCATTACCCGGAAGATTGGAGTGCTATACCTGCCACAGCAAGATTCATACAACATTTACATTTGATGATTTCGAGCTAACAACAACTGATCCTGTTCCAATGCTGATGTGGGCAGGTAAAAAGACACTCGACTTCCAGGCTGAAACATCGAACTTGTGTGCAAAATGCCACCAGCCGAGGCAGGTTGCGGGACAGGCAGGCACAATTAATTATGATGTTCTTGTCTCTGAGCCAAATACAAATTATACACTTTCAACTATCAATTACAGGACAGGTGTTCATTATGGAACAGAGAGCGCTATGAACGGAGGACAGGGAGGTATTGAATTCGGAACTGATTACGACAGAAATCACCCTCATTCATCAACAGCCTCTTGTGCTACATGCCACATGGCAGAGCCATCAGGTGTTTCTGGTGGACATTCATTTATAATAAACTTCAATGGCTGTAATGTACAGGGTTGTCATTCAGACATGGATCAGAATAAAGTTTCAGAATTCACGGAAGAATTCGATACTCTTCTTGAAACCCTGGCAAATGAACTCAACGCAATCGGGGGAGCTAATCCAATCCTCCAGAGAGATCCTGCTGATAATGAATACCATGGTTATATCGATATATTCGATGCACAAGCCAATCCAACAGGTTATTGGGGTGCACAGGGCAATCCTCCATTCCCGATGCTTACAAACGAACAATTCGGAGCATTCCTTAACTTCCAGCTACTTGTAAGAGATGGCAGCCATGGAATACACAATCCTGATTATATGATGGATCTGCTTGAAAAGACAGTTGAAGCCCTCTAACTCAGGGTACTGGGTTCTGGGCTTCTGGGGTCCTGGGACCTGGTAGTACCCAGTAAAAAGAAGGTGTCCTTTTGAGACACCTCTTTTCTTATATTCTATGAAACGTTTATTTCTTGAATGTTCTCATATAATTAACCATGTGCCAGATGTCTTCATCAGGAATTTTACCTTCGTATTTTGGCATCTCACCACGGCCGAATTTTGTTTTATAGAATTGTTCGCCATCGGTTTGCTTCTGGTATTCTTCACCTGAAAAGTCGCCGGGAAAAGTTTTCAGAGCTCTTGCTTTTACACCATTACCTAAACCTGTTTTACCATGACAGGAAGCACAATGTTTATTATAAAGTACAGCCCCTGTCTTAGTGCTTACATCATTTTTAGCAACAGGATTCTTCATATTCTTAAATTCATCAGGTACAGGCCATGGCTTTGGTTTTGCCTGATCCTGACCAGTTGCAGCAGCGCTGAAGGCAGCTACGGCAAGCGAAACGAGAAACAACCTTAATGTTTTCATAATCAGTTTTGATTTAATTCTATAATACTATATCAATTATCATGCAATTTATTTTACATTTTCCTGCTCAGCAGCTTCATCTTCTTCCGGACTGTGATAACCTGAGATCATTCCACGAAAGAGTGTCGTCGGTGTTGAACCCAGTGTACATGTATATATATGTATTATCATAAATATCGAAAGAAGAAAACCCATTGTTATGTGCAGGATATCAGTATAAATAAGTCCACTGACCCCAAAGAAGTTTTTTACTGTTATTTCCGGGAACAACAATCCTATTCCTGAAATTATAAGTAAAGGCATTCCTAAGTACATTGCAAGTATATATGTTAACTTTTGCAGTGGATTAAACTTTCGCTTCTCTGTAACAGGGAAAGGATGATGTTCTCCCCTGAACATCCCGCGGGCATAAAACCTGACCTGTATTAAAAGATTACGCGTGAAATTCTCCTTTTCTATTTTATAATAGCGACCGTTATCAGTAAGCAGGTTACCGGTAACAAAAACAATATAATTGAATGTCAGGATTACAGCTGCAATGTTATGCCACTTCACAGCTCTGGCGAAGCTTACGAGTAAAGCAATATTATCCTTGTCGGTATATTGCATGCTTATACCTGTTACAATCAGTATAATAAACAGCACTGCATTGAGAACATGCCATATTCGTAACCATATTGGATAAAGGTACATTTCAGTTTTCTTTAAGCTTTCTTTTTATTTTTTATTCTGAGGATTATATGTATTGATACTGCCATGAGAACCATAAGGAAAACTACAACACTGATTATATTCAGGTAAACGTTCCTATTGGCTCCGATCACGTAAGATTCATTGAGTATCACTCCATTGACAAATCCATCTCCTCTTTGCTCTTTTGATTCATATTTATAAAGAGAAGCCATCAGCAGTGAGTTCTTCGAATGACACTCATTACATTGTCTTACAGCTTTTTCTTTAGGCAGGATTAAATGCGACACAATTAGTGTATCGCTTATCTGAGCATGACATTCGATACAACGAACACTGGAAAAGTGTGAAGCCTGGTTCGGAAGCCAGTCATGCTTGTCGATTAAGTTTATTTCTTCCTTTTCCGTTAGCAACTGGTAACGGCTGAAGTCAGAATGGCAATCAAGACAAATTGCATTGTCATAAGCAATTTTCATCGCCATATCCTTGTCCCTCGATGTGATCCTGTATTCATGAGGGTCATGGCACTTCCAACAGGAAAAACCCTCAGACTCAAGTTTTGTATGAGTGCTTTCGCGGTATTCTGAATCAATCTCCTCGAACTGATATTGTGCAAAAGTTTCATCTCCTCCATGGCAATCGAGACAATTAAACATCTGTTCCATGCGCAGATTACCAGGATGTGGAAAACTATCATATTCTGCTGAGTGACAGTCGACACATGCAAATGATTTATGATTTGACTGGTAGAAATTGCTTCGATCAATTATCCTGTTCTCACACATCAAACCATTGACAACCGTACCGAGTGATTCATTTGAATATTGATATTTATCCTGCCCATGACACTTAAGACATCGCTCATTATCCTCAGCGAAGGGAGAAATGTAACCGGCAGTATCCTGGATCATCGTCCCCGGGAAACCTGATACTACCGGCTTTATTGTGACGAGTAAGAGTAGAATGAAAAGCAACTTAAAAAATCTATGCATAAGATCAGAATCTCACAGTAATATTGAAACCTACAAGATAATCACCATTTGTAAAATCGTTTGTATTAAATACAAGGTTTCTCTGGCTTATTATCTGTGAATAATTAGCAACAAATAACTGAAAAGTATGAGTTGCTGTATTTACCTCCCAGCCAAGAGAAAGATTCGGCTTTGGTTGTGAATCTATATCCTGTTTTGTCAGGAGCTGATCGTACTCAAAAATAATTGAATGTGATGATGAAACATTTGCTCTTCCCCCAACTGAAAGACCAAGGTTGAAGTTCTTATAACCTGTTGAATCCGAATAGACAGGTACTGAATTATAATATATTGCTGACGGGGCAACCTGTACTGAAAAAACTTCACTAAGCTTTCTCGCAACAATCAATTGAGTAAAGTATGATAACCTGTGAATATGCCTGTAGCTATCCTCCGGCCCGAAAGCCTCATCTTTCTGAAGATCTGCAACAACGTTACCATAATAAGAAAGTGAAACAGGCATCTTATCATCCGTGGTTTGCTGAAGAATGAGGTATTTCCAGTTGATATCCTGTAGTTTATAATCCTTTGTTGTTCCGATTCCCAACATCAACCTGTCAGTTATACCATAATCAAGTCCAAGCCTTGTATTTGCAGCTCCATAGATTCCAAACAGGTTATGGTAGTTTTCAATTCTTGAAAACCTGTGGTGTATTGTTAATTCTAAACCGCCTTTATAAGGACTTGCAATTGTCTGGTTATCTATTAGTTTGCCTGTACCAAAAGTAAACCTTACCGGTGATGAAGTTGAAGCCTGTTCTGACGTCTCATCCTGTGCGGAAACAGGGAGCACTAGCAGGGACATAAAAAGGATTATATATAACTTTTTCATTGTTGTGGTTTTTTATCTGTTGATTAATTGTCCTTTGCGCCTTGTTGTATCCAATACAAAATTTTAAGTTTTTCAACCGGAGTTGTCCTGGCCTGATGATCCGGCGCATTCAACTTCGTATAGAGTCTGCTTGATTCCGCGGGCGTTTTAACATATTCACCTTTTGTTAGTGAGTTATATGAACGCGTTTCTCTAAGATCGGGAGATATTGCACCTCCATGACATGTTATGCAATTCGAATTGAATATTGGTTGTATGTCGTTACTCAGACTCCAGGTGGCATTAGGATCAACATCAGGCGGACTGAATCTGTATTTCTCACATGATGAAAAAGCAACAGATATTATCAGGATGATGAACATAATTAGCGCCTGCTTATTACCAGGTTTAATTTTATCCATATTTTTTGCGATTGTTAAGTGATTAACAAAGATACTCATATTATACTGATTTTTAATTTAATAAGAGTATAAAATCGCATCAGATTTCTTGTGATTTATCAAGAGTAAAGTTGATGAAAATCACTTGCAAGAATGACAAAAATCCAGTTTAACCTCTACAAACTAATAAATGCTGCCAACAATGAATATTACAAATATTTTAAGCTCTTACGAGCTAAAAAAAAGAATGTGCATTAAATGCACATTCCTCTTATCTCTTCAGCCCTGAGCCCTTTGCCCTATGCCCTTCGCCTTTTAGAACTTATACTGATTATCTTCAATAAGCTTGTCAGCTATTCTTCTCCTTGCGTCTTTAACATTCACACATTCAACTTTTGTAAGGGTTTCAACCGCTGCATGGAGCTCTGAACAATTGCCTTCTGCAAACGCGTTGATTGCTTCAGTTGCTGATTTTCTTACAATAAAAGCTGTATCGAAGATATTCACATCGAGCATATCTTTATACAATGAGATGTTTCCATTGATACTGCCCAGTTTTTGTATTCTTAGAGCCATCGATTCAGAAACGTATGTTTCCATCATCATCTCGGCAATGTTATTCAACACTTCCTGTTCATTAACAAGTTGCTTGCCGTATTTTTTTGAGGCGCCATTTATGCAGAGAAGTATGACTTTCTTGAAGTTACTGATATACCTCGATTTCTGATCAAAGTAATTCTCTCCTGTGACTTTGCCATCAGTTAATGATTTCAGATCAGATGTAAGTTTTTCGGCCTGGGCAAAAAGGTCGAAGTCACCTTTCATGGCACGTTTCATTGCAGTATCGACAACGAGAAGCCTGTTTATTTCGTTTGTGCCTTCGAATATCCTGTTTATCCTGGAATCGCGATAACCTCTTTCAACTGCCATCTCAGCTGAATAACCCATTCCACCATGAATTTGAACAGCTTCATCAGCAACAAAATCGAGCATCTCAGAGCCAACAACCTTTAATATTGCTGCTTCAACAGCATAATGACTTATTGCTTCGATTGCTCCACGACCATAATCACCACATTCGGCAACAGTATGATGAAGAAGCTTGTCAATATCATTACTAACCCTGTAAACAGCTGATTCTGATGCAAAAAGTCTGACAACCTGCTGTGCCATTTTATGTTTTAAAGCGCCAAATGTTGATATCAGTACCCCAAACTGCTTTCTTTCGTTAGCGTATTTCACAGAGTCAGTAATTGCTTTTTTAGCTGCTCCTAATACGTTGGCGCCAAGCTTTAGTCTTCCCATGTGGAGAATGCTTAAAGCTATCCTGAAGCCTTCACCTCTTTTGCCGAGAAGATTTTCCACAGGGACTTTAACATCATTGAAATATATCTGTGCAGTCGAGCTGCCTTTGATACCCAACTTATGTTCATCGGGACCGATAACAACACCTGGCATTTTGCTTTCAACAATAAAAGCGGAGAGTACCCTGTCGTTATCAATTTTTGCAAATACAACAAGTGTATCAGCAAAACCGGCATTTGTTATCCACATCTTTTGCCCATTTAGGATATAGTGTTTGCCATCTTCACTAAGCTTTGCATTAGTTTTCCCAGAGTTTGCATCACTACCGGCTCCGGGTTCTGTTAGGCAATACGCTCCAATAAATTCACCGGTTGCGTGTTTTGTAACATACCTCTCTCTCTGGTCCTTGTTGCCATAGTACATTATCGGGAGTGTTCCTATACCACAATGAGCCATGTATGCTACTGAAAAAGAATAACCTGCTCCTGTTGTCTCAGCAACAAGCATCTGGGTAACAAATGACTGCCCAAAGCCGCCAAATTCTTCAGGTATTGAGATACCCATCATTCCAAGTTCGCCTGACTTCCTGAGTATGCTTCTCATGAGTTCCCTGTCGCTCTTCTCAACCTTCTCAAGATTTGGATAAACTTCAGCTTCAAGAAAATCACTGCATGTTCTTGCAATCATTTTTTGTTCCTCATTGAACTCCTCGGGGATAAAAATATCATTGGGATTTGTTTCCCTTACGAGGAATTCGCCGCTTTTCAAGAGATTATTATTTTCCATTTATAGTTAGTTTTGTTTGGATTATTGTTTAAGTGACTGGGCAATAAGCTCAGCAATATCCAGATTCCTGGTGTCAGTTTCCCTGTTTTTATATTTTATCCCGTCTGTCATCATCGTCATACAGAAGGGGCAAGCTGTTGCAATAATCTCTGCCCCTGAATTAAAAGCATCTTCTGTCCTTTCAATGAATATTTCCTTACTGCCTTTTTCGGCTTCCTTGAACATCTGTCCTCCGCCGGCCCCGCAACAAAGTGCGAAACTTTTGTTCCTGTTCATCTCAACTACATTTGCCGAAAGTCCATTTAGTATATACCTTGGCTGTTCATAGATATTGTTTGCCCTTCCAAGATAACATGGATCGTGATAAGTTATTTTTGCACCATTAAGTGATGATGATAGTGTCTTTAGTTTTCCTGATTCAATATTCTCTTTAATAAAATCAAGATAGCTTATTATTTCAAAGCGGCCACCTAGGTCAGGATATTCGTTTTTTAACACGTTAAAGCAATGTGGGCAAGTGGTGATAACTTTTTTAATCCCATACATATTGAATGTATTGATGACCTGTAAAGCCTGCATTTGGTAAAGCATTTCGTTACCCGCCCTGCGAGCCGGATCACCAGTGCATGTTTCTTCTTTACCCAGAACAGCATAGCTTGTTCCAAGATGTGAAAGAATTGTGGCAAATGCCCGTACTACTTTTTTATATCTGTCGTCGAAAGCTCCGGCACAGCCAACCCAGAAAAGATATTCAGGCTTCTCACCTTTTGCAAAAAGATCAGACATAACAGGTACCTCAATATCTTTGGCCCAGTTCAGCCTGTCTTCTGCAGAAAACTGCCATGGAGCGCCATTGTTTTCAATATTGTTGAATACTGCCTTCAATTCACCCGGTGCTGAAGCTTCTTCCATTACAAGATAGCGTCTCATATCAACAATCAGCGATGGATGGTTAATGTTAATGGGGCATTCTTTTGCACAGGCATTACAAGTTGTACAAGCCCAAAGCTCTTCCTCGGTAATGTAACTTCTGAGAAGTGATTTATTGTCAATAAAGTCTCTCCCGTTCTTCACCATTAAAGGACCTTTTTCTTTCATTCTTGCTCTAAGATCCATCATCACCTTACGGGGAGAAAGCTTTTTCCCTGTAATATTAGCCGGACATACCGAAGTACACCGGCCGCACTGTGTGCATGAGAGAGAGTCGAAGTAGTTCTTCCATGTAGCATCTTCCGCATCCTTAATACCAAACCTTTCAACAGGTCCGGCGGAAGCTGCAAATGCAGCATTAGGGTCGAGCATCAGCTTAACCTCTCTTGTTATGCTGTCCATATTCGCCAATTTACCTAATGGGTCAAGTCTCGACATGAATACATTAGGAACCGAGAGGAAAACATGAAAATGCTTTGAGTATGGAAGCATGTTTGCAAAAAGGAAAATGAGAAGTATATGAATCCACCAGGATGCCTGATACAGGACGTAAAAACCATCTGCATTCCCACCCCCAATAATATTTGCCAACGCCTGGCTTACGGGGAATAATCCTGATATCTCCTCACCAATAAGTATCTGGTGTTTAACATACCCTACATTCATCGAAAGAAGTGACAGCATCAGAAGAAGAATTATTGAAAGAGCAATGTTTGCATCAATATGAGTCATCCTGCTCATCTCGATGCCTTCAAATCTTTTAATGTGGAAGAATACCCTTCTTGAGAGAAAGATAATAATTGCAAATGCAATAATAAGTGCGAAGATGTCGCCCGAAGCCATTATAAAATCGTAAACGGGACCAAGTATCTTCAGCGCTCTTTCTGTACCCGTTAAGCCGTCAATTACAATTTCTATGCTACCTATAAGGATGACGCAAAAACCCCAGAACACCAGGGCATGAAGTAAACCAATAACAGGACGGCGGAAGATCTTTGTCTGGCCAAAGGCCACTTCTATCATTATTTTAAACCTTTTTCCAAAATCCCTTATTGGGAACGCTGGTCTGGTGAATTTAAAGAATGTTACAAGCCTGTTAACCGTATATGCAAAAACCCCTAAGGTTACAAGAAGAGTAAATGCGAAAATAATCTGTTTTGTCATTACCTTTTTACTTTAAATTCACTGACTCATCTTTACAGAAGGTTGTGATAATACTGACTATTTCTTTATTTCCTTCACTGCTTCAACAAGCTTTGGAAGAACCTTTGCAGCATCTCCAACAATACCATACTGAGCTGCCTCAAAAATTGGAGCATCCTTGTCGGAGTTGATTGCGACAATGAATTTTGATGAGCTTATCCCTGCAAGATGCTGTGTGGCTCCTGAAATTCCAACAGCCACGTAGAGGTTAGGAGCAATTATTTTACCTGTCTGGCCAGTGTGTTCCTCATGAGGTCTCCATCCTTCATCAGAAACAGGTCTGGAACATGCTGTTGCGCCACCAAGAAGGGATGCGAGGTCAACAAGTGGTCCCCAATTATCTGGTGATTTCATTCCCCGGCCTCCCGAAACAACTATCTCGGCATCTGTAAGAAGCATTTTACCCGACTGCTTCTTCACTTCAATTATTGTTGTGCTTACCTGTGAAGCAATCGTAGAAGCATCAAATAATTCGATTGAAGCTTTGTTCTCTGTTTCAGCAATTTCATAAGAATTCTGGGCTAATGTTAATATCTTAACATCTGAATTAATAGCAACTTTCGCCATTGCATTTCCCGAATAAGCTCTCTTGTAAACAGTAAATGGAATTATTTCGGCAGGGAGTTTTGTTACACCAGAGGCAATACCGGCTTTAAGCTTTACAGCCAGACGGGGAGCCACTGCTTTCCCGGTATTATTATTTGAAAAGATAATGATTTTTGAACTTTCCTTTGCTGCAACTTCGGCAATAACAGCAGCATAAGCCTGGTTGTCAAGGGCATTCAGATTGTCGTTACAGACATTAACAATTTTCAATGCTCCGTAGTTACCCGCCTTCTTAAGTTCATCATCTTCAACTTTACCTATTGAAACAGCAGTAACAGTTGTGTTAAGCATCTTTGCAATACCTGCAGCATACGAGACTAATTCGAATGTAAGTTTCTTGAATTTACCGTCCCAGTTCTCTGTATATACTAATACTGACATAATATTTTTTTTAATTTTTAAAGATCAGATTACTTTAGCTTCATTCTGAAGCAGGTTGATTAGTTGGCCGGCATTTTCAGCTTCTACAAATTTGCAGGCAGCCCTTGGAGCGGGCTTTTGAAGTGCAGCAACAGAGGTCATTGTCCCGCAGTTTGACGGTTCCATTACCTTTACAGGCTTAGTTCTTGCCATCATAATGCCGCGCATTGCTGCAATCCTTGGTTCTTTTGCGATACCTTTCTGAACTATTGCAACAAAGGGGAAAGGTACACTCACAACTTCTTTACCTCCATCTATCTCACGGGTCATTACTGCCTTACCATTTTCTAAGTTCAGTGAAGAAACTGCTGAAACTGAAGATATCTGTAAAAATTCAGCTATCATACCTCCTACTGCAGATCCATTAAAATCGCTTGATTCAATGCCGCATAAAACAATGTCAAACTGTTCTTTTTTCACTACCTCAGCTATACACGATGCCACAGAATAAGCATCAGTAGTTTCTGAGTTCACTCTTATTGCATCATCAGCGCCGATAGCAAGGGCCTTACGGATAGTTGGCTCTGATGCTGCGCCACCCACATGAATAACAGTGACAGTTTTGGGGCCACTTGTTGCATCATCCTTTAGCTCAAGAGCACGTGTGAGCGATAATTCGTCCCATGGGTTAATAACCCATTGAATACCGGTAGTGTCTATAGAAGAACTGCCTTCAGCAAATTTGATCTTTGTAGTTGTGTCGGGAACATTGCTGATACAAACCAGAATTTTCATAGATTATAGTTAAATTATTAATTATCATCGATTTAATAAGTAAGTCAGTGAATTATCAAATATGTATGAGGCGGCAAATATAATAATTTATGATTCACAAACAAATCAGCAAAAAACAGTATAAATACTATCGATATGGGGCCAAATGATTCATTTGCTTCCTTGAACCAGATGAACGAGAAAGCCCAGAAGATCATGGCCAACGAAATTGCCAGATATGTTTTAAAGGTAGAATTCAAGGATTTTGAAAAATTGCACAAATTTACTTCAATTTCTGAAGCCTTGATAAGATTTGAGAATTATTTTCTTTCAATTGAAGAGGCTGTTGAAGGCAATTTAGTACATTTTGTCGAATCATGTTAT
>DATALD010000019.1:0-103681 GCA_036261255.1 Bacteroidales bacterium | reverse complement strand
ATTGCAAACTTCGACCCCGGAGAAAGCAAACCTCTTATAAGATTCTATGACCTTTCCGGCAAACTCTGCCAGGAAACAAAGCTGGAAGATTTCAGCAAAACGAAAAAGGTGCCTATACAGCTCAAATCGGGGATGTACATAGCACAGATAATCATTGGAACAACAATACATCATGTCCAGAAAATGATAGTCATTAAGTAAATTTTATTCAGGATAAAAGTAAACTGATTAATCGTCTTAATCTTTTTTACTTTTACCTTTATGAATATGAAAAAATATCTATTATCAATAACGGTATTATTACTTGTTACAGGTTGTTTCATTGTACAACCTGTTTTTTCATCCTTACAGGATTTCCTTTCAAGAACAGGAAGAATAAAAGGCAACATTCTTGTAGTCGAAGGATGGCTTTCGTACGATGATTTAAAGTTGGCTGGCGATGAATTCAGAACAGGAAATTATGATCTTGTTCTGACAACAGGTCTTCGGGCAGCATCTGATTTTTACGGAATGTTCAATAAAGGATCGCTCATTTTTTATCCGGAAGATACATCAGAAATAAGAACAATAGAAGTTTTAGCTTATAGTAATTCCAAAAAGGATCATCCTTTACAGTTCAACTTACAGGTAAATGATTCCATCCTGGCATCATTCAATGCTACGACAAGAAAGAAAAAATATAAGGCGTTATGGAATGGGGCGCCTGTTGACTCAGTCCTGGTTAATTTTGATAATGACATAAATGCCGGGTTGTTTATCAGTGAAATAATATTGAATGAAAAGTTACACCTGCCATACCTGAATAATTCTGTATATGAAATAACTGCTGATAAAAAGTTTAGAATCAGAAACAATATGAGTTCGAATTCTGAAATGGCAGCAAAAAGGCTGGTTATAACCGGCATTGATTCAAGCTATATTATCCCGATAGCAGGTAATAGAGTAAGAATAAACAGAACCTTAACAACTGCATTCGCTGTTAAGGACTGGATAGAGAAATCAGGTATTAAAGTTGAAGGCATTAATATAATCAGCGCCGGTACTCATTCAAGACGAACATGGATGGCGTATAAAAAAGTACTTAGAGATATAACAGATGTTGGAATTATTGCTCTTCCTGACAGATACATTACTGATAAAGATAAAGTGAGATATTTGAAAACAACCCGTGAAACAATTGCTCTTCTTTATTATCTCCTCATACTCTCTTTTATCTGAGCCCTCTGCTCTTTGCCCTAGCCCAGTAGTCAGAGATCTAGTTAATAACTATAAAGTCAATCCTCCTGTTTTTTATTCTTTCCGATTCTGGGAAGCTCTCTGCAATCTGGTGGGCGCTACCATATCCGTTTGATGTTAACCTTTCTGCCTGGATTCCTGCGTTTACAAGATAATTAACTATAGCTTTTGCCTGTTTTGAAGATAGTTCAATACCCGCAAGTTCATCACCATTTTTCTCAGTGTATGCAACTACCATCATCTTGATTTCTGGATTTCTTTTCAGGAGAAGAACTAACCTGTCAAGCTTGTCAGCAGCATTTGGGGAAATACTGGAACCATTATTAAAAAAATATTGATCAGAACGGGTCCCATAAGTCCTCTTAAAGTTCCAGATATCAGATTCTCCTTGTGTTTGTGGTAAAAAAGTGTTAATAACTGCATTTTTGAACCCCCAGCCTATTGCTTCCCTGTAGGCCCGGTAAGCAGCCATAAAACTTGTTTCTTCGGCAATTATATAAGAGTATGCTTTTTTCTCCGGTAACCAGATAGCTTTTATCTGATATTGCGGTGCGACTTTGTAAAATGTATTATCGTCAACTGAGACATTTTTCTCAGAGATCATGATCTGCACAGCATAAAAAGCCTTTTTCGATATCTCAGTAGCAGCAGAGTAAATATTCCGCACATTTATATTCTCCTTGCTTCCCAGGTCAGTAGTTTTTTGTTTTTTATGCTTTGTGATTTTCTGGCTTGAATCAATAACATTAATACTCTTTGATATGCATGTTTGCCTTATCTTTCCTGTTTCTTTTTCTCTGACATCTGTCATTAACTTCACCTGATAGTTTCCTGCCTCACTGAATAAATGAACTGCTTCTTTGTTTCGCTCGGAGCCTGTGTTATTAAAATCCCAATAATAAGCAAGTGTTTCAAACCCGGGAGAGTCTGGTTCTGATCTGAGAATTGTCTTATTACCTGCAACTGCATAATCATCGGAGATAATATAAGGAAGACCATCATGAGAGACTTCAACTTCAGCTGTTAGTTTATTGAAGACGATCCTTCCTGTTTTTCGATCAATAATATCCTGCTTTACAATATATTTTCCAGGCTTCTCAAAACAAAATGTCGCGGAATATCCTGAAATAATATTCCCATTTCCAAAGTCCCATGCTGAACTTAACAATAATGGATCATCATCAATTACTCCATCGTTATTGAAAGTGCGGCAATATCTATTATCATTTTGCTTTTCACAATACAGGAATTGTGGATATACAGTTTTGAAATAATAGATGTCAAGTTTTTCAGTTCTGTCGGTAGAAAAATAGCCCATACTCATTGTATTATCCGTAACGAGTCCAAAGTCATTACCCTTTGAGTTTATTGGAGCTGCAAGTGCAATCGGTTTTATCCATGCAGAATCAATCTCTTTTGTAAAAAAAATATCCTTCGCTCCTTTTCCAGGATGCCCGTCAGAAGAAAAAAAGAGTTCTCCCTGGGCATTAACGAAAGGATATGCTTCATTCCCCGCAGTATTTACTATTGGACCAAGATTAACAGGATTATTCCAGTAACCATTTTCCCAGTCACTGAAATAAATATCAGAGCCCCCTGATCCGTCCGCCTTGTCGGAGGCGAAATACAACCTCCTGCCGTCGGGAGATAATGATGGAGTTGTTACATTCCAGGCAGGGTCATTAAATCTTAGTTCAGTGATATTATCCCATTTGCCCTCTCTGAGCGCTGCAAAGTATAATCCTAACTTGTTCTCCGGTGCAGCAATATCATTGAAACTTCCTTTAACAACAAGGTTTCTTGAAAAGTAAACTGTATCCCCTGAAGCATTAAAAGAAACCGGACCATTATTAAGGTTCGAATTGATCTCACCGGCAAGCAGTTGGATATCTCCTGTATTCTTTGAAGTATCGGCATAAAATATTCTGAAAAAGGGCTTCTTTTTCGAGGTGTAATATCCTGAAAAAACTTTTTGATTTCGGTTTGAGCAGAATACAATACCGCTTTTATAAAACACTGGTGAGAACTCATCATATATATCAGAGCTGAAAGGAGCCCGCCTTACATAATAGTTCTCACTTTGCCCCTGTATAGCTGTAATACAAGACGCAAACAATACGATTATAGGAAAAATCCGGCTTCGCATTTAGAAAATCAATGGGTTTACCACATCAGCCTTGAAAAGAAGGTCGAATCGAAGCATTATCTCATGAGATCCCTGGCTAAACCTTCCAATTTTCCCAAAATCATAATAGTATGAATATGCAGCCTTAAGTTGGTTGCTTAGCGCAAACTGGAAAAGTCCTGCTAATGAATTGTTCGACCTGTATGAAACTCCGGCCCACACCTTTTCTTCAAAAATAAGATGCATATTAACATCGAATAGCGCTCTCTTTCCGGATGTGAATAACAGCAACAAAGATGGCTGGAATTTAAGATTTGGTGCAGGCTCAAATACATGGCCCGCCTGAAATAATAAATCGTACCTGAGAGGATTTATTTTAATCGAATATTTGTTTTTTTCAGAATTGAATTCATATTGAAGCAACCTTGGAATACTAAACCCGGCATAATTTTTTTCGGACGAATAATATGCACCAAAAGCAAAATCAGGAACAAGAAATGTTTTTGAATCAATGAGTAGTAAATCATCTCCCGGATCAAGGGCTGTTAGTTCAGACCATGTTGTATTAGATGTCAGTATTCCTGCTTTAAGACCTAATGAAATACTTCCTTCATTAATATCGATCCTGTATGAATATGTGCTTGCTATAGAATTTTCTCTTGTAACGCCATACTTATCAGAAATAACCTGCAATCCAACACCTGTTTTGCTTCCGGAAAAAGGCGCTTCTGCCAGGAACATCAGGGTTTCCGGTGCTCCTTTGATCCCCACCCATTGTTTCCTGTAAAGGGCAGCGAAGCTGATAGCGCCCCGAAGACCTGTAGCTGCAGGGTTAATAAGAACCGGATTAACAACATATTGATCTACAATAGGTGGAGTCTGCGATATCGCAAACTGATGAAGGAATATACAAAACAATAGTATACCAGTTCTTTTCACAACTTATCGTCTTATAACAACATACCCACTTTTCTGTCGCCCATTACCACTCCTTACTATGAAGAAATAAGTGTCATCAGACAAAGGCTCTCCACTTTGGTCAACCCCATTCCAATTGTTACTGTAGTTCCTGGTCATATAAACTAGTATACCACGTCTGTCAAAAATGAATAGCTCATTACCCTGGAGTTCATCAATCCCTTTCAACAGAAAATAATCATTTCTACCATCTTCATTGGGTGTAATCAGGGTTGGCACTTGTAGATCATTAACTATTATCTTCAGTGTATCAGAAGACTCAGGACAAACACTATTACTAACTGTCCATAGAAAAACATTTAAACCCATTCCAAGATTACTTATTGTTGATTTTGGTAATGAGGGATTTGAAAAGTTTCCAGAACCCGATACGATAGTCCAATGACCTGTCTCTTCCTTCATAGGGGTGTTCGCTGTAGTTTCAGTTTTAAATTCGAAGTCAAGTATCTGATCAGGACCTGCATCAGCCACCGGTTTTTGAGCTACAACAACACTAACAGGGTTTATATTTGAACACTGTGCTGAGTTCACCGCTTTTATGTAATAAGTACCACTAATAACTCTATCAGGGTTAGACAGAGATAGTGTAGCTTCGGAATTTAACCAATATGAAAAAGTAAGCATCGGAGATGAACCAGCTGTTATTGATGTATTTGTCAAATCTACGGTTGAAGGGAAGCAGACAGGAGCAGGATTATTTATCACAAGCAACGGAGCTCCGGGTATCTGGGGAATAACAATATTGACAGTATAAGGTGATGTGCAACCAGCGCTGTTCGTAACATTAAATAAATACGATCCCGGTGCCAATCCATTGATTGTTGTTGAAGTTCCCCTCCCCGAAACAGAAAAACCAGCAGGTACACTGGAGATATTCCAGTTACCATTATTTGGCAATCCTGATAAGCCAACAGAACCTGTAGGCCTAATACAGCTGGGTTCAGTAATTATCCCTGCTACAGGAGCCGCCGGAGTTTGAGGCTGTTGATCTATTACTACATTAGCTGATAGAGCTGAGGTACATCCGGATTGATTTCTGACTGCAAAATTGTATGTCCCTGAATTAAGATTACCAAGGGTAATGAAGCTGCCCGAACCATTTGTTAATGTACTGCCCGGGTACTGAATAAGTGTCCATGTTCCCGATGAAGGTAATCCTGACAGATTAATACTACCTGTGGGTGTATTACATCCCGGTTGTACAATACTTCCCACAACAGGGGACTGAGGGACAGATGGTTGGTTATTAATTATTACTTGTGCTGAACCAGGTGATGTACATCCCTGGACTGAGACATAAAATGTATACGTTCCACCCTCTAGTCCTGAAATTGTTGCAGAAGTCCCGGTTCCGGAATTTGAAACCTGTCCCGGATTTCTTACGAGTGTCCAGTTTACTTGTTGGGGTAGTCCGTTTAACACAACGCTTCCTGTTGATGTTGTGCAGGTCGGATGAACAATGTTCCCAGCCAGTGGAGCAGCAGGCGCCTGGTTTACAGAAAGACTATACGTTGTAACAGCAGGAGCACATGGTTCTCCGGAAGGATTGTCGCTTGTAAAAGTTATTCTAACAACATTCCCGATGTCTTCCTGGGAAGGTATGTACGTAAAAGAAAATGGCGATGAGTCTATCGTGGAACTTGAAATTGTTCCGGCACCATTTTCAGTAACAGTAACAAAGGTTGCATTTCCAAATGTATTTCCATTTACAGTTATCGGAACAGCGCCACAAACACTTCCGTTGTATGATGAAAGAATTATCGATGGCCCGTTAACACACCCACACGATACAGAAAATTCATTACCGGTTGTAGTACATCCCGATTCATTTCTGACAGTTATAGTATGATTTCCATTTCTGATACTTGTAAATACAGGATTTCCAGTATAGGCTCCATCATCAAGCCTGTACTGGTAACCTGTTCCGCGTGGACTTGTAACAGTGATGATTGCCAGGCTTGTCCCCAAAAAACAATCAATCCTTTCTATTGGTTCTGAAGGTGCTGAAGGAGGTTCATTGATGCCAAGCTGTGTTGATAAAGAAGAGGTGCAACCATCAGAATTAGAGACCCGGAAGTTATAATTACCACCCGGCATTCCGGAAACCTGCAATGTTGACCCTGTTCCTTGTACCGAAATATTATCAGGGAGCCTGATAAGAGTCCATGTTCCTGTTGAAGGAAGATTACTTACAACGACACTGCCAGTTGCAACTGAGCATGAAGGTTGAACCACATTGGATAGAATCGGTGTTGCAGGAGTGTTTGGCTGCCGGCTAATTGTTACACCCTGTGAAGAGGCTGAGGTGCATCCGGCAGGATTAGTTACTGTAAAAGTGTATGTTTCTGACATCAGATTACGAACAACAACACTTGAGCCTGTACCAGTTGCCGACAGATTCCCTGGAAATCTTGTTAATGTCCAGGTTCCCTGCGAGGGTAGTCCTGTTAACTCTACACTCCCTGTCGCGCTTTCACAAGTAGGCTGAGTAATAGTCCTTATAATAGGTGCTGATGGTATCTGAGGAGACTGATTGATATTAACAGGCTGTGACTCTGGTGACAGGCATCCATCTGCTGATCTTACTGCAAACCTGTAAGTAAGACCCGCTGACAAGTTTGTAACTATGTGATTTGTCCCTGTCCCTTCCTGATCGTCTCCGGGAACGATTATTAATGTCCATGTACCTGGTTGGGGCAGTCCACCAAGGGATACACTTCCGGTATTAATTGTGCAGGAGGGTTGTGTAATAGTTCCAATTACCGGAGCGCTTATGCCGGAGGGTGGATTAATAACTACATCGGCAGATTCCCCTGATGTGCAATTCTCATTGTTTGTCACTGTAAAATTATACGTGCCTGGATCAAGATTCGGAACTGAAAAACTTGAACCCGACCCTGCGTATGACCTGTGCCCCGGGTATTCTATTATCGTCCACGTAGTTGCCGGCAAGCCATTGAGAATAACACTACCACCGGGGCTGTCACAATCTGGTTGCGTTATCGCACCAATTAACGGGGCTCCCGGACTGGTGCACCTTGTATAAGTATACAATTGGATTTCATCATCAACAGGATCATTTTGATAAATTCCCGGAAGTATCTGTACAGAAAAACCATTATGCGGATCTGATTCATTTGAATTTTCAGTAACACTGTACTCGACGGTAATTAAACCTGAAAACAAAGCAGGGATCGTATCGACTTGTGTTCCAGTAAAAACCCGGCTGTTTTGATCATAGCTCCATAAAAAGAGAGTTAAAGCTGTGCCACTTAAAGATGAAATGGGGTCATTGCCGGAAGGTCTTCCATTTCTGAGCCTGATTTCAATCCCCACGCTAAAGTCTGCCATTTGAAGTTCCCCCGAGTTGCCAACTGTAAATGAGCAAAGACCACCGCCACCATTCTCAAGGTTATCAAGAGGAGAAGGGTTAATTGAAGGATTGTTAACATAAGGGTTGTGATCTGTTTGTGCTTGAAGATTTACAGAAAGAATAATTGAAACGTAAATAACTATCCTTTTCAACAACCTGTTTATCTGATATATAATCAAACCTTCCACCTTAGAATACCATCGTTTTTGACATGCTTGCGCCCCGTCAGTCACATTCATGTCCAACATCTTTTAATTAATTATAATGACCCAAAAAAATCCACCTCACAGTGGATTTTAATGAAATTGATCAATATTTAAAGATTACTATTCTCTGACCGAACTTGTTATATGTTTGACTTATTCTCTTATATAATTCACAGGTACATTTTTAAACAAGGCTTGCTTCAACTGGCTGTAATTGATCCTCTCTCTCCATGAGATATTCATATTCAGAAATATGATCCTTTTCCTGGTACTGAGGGAGCACAGCTTGCTTATCTTTTTCTACATGTATCTCCAAGCCATATTTTTTCAGATTGTATTGAAGTAGAAGCTCCTCATCTTTGGAGAGATCTTTTTTAAATTCAATTTGTTCTGATTCGAATGACTTAAGTTTCAAACCCATATTTTTTAGTTCCAGAAGCACAAATTTCTTTGTCCCCTGGCAGACCATATTCTTCAGGTATATTCTCATGATTTGATTAAAGTTTAATAATTGATTATCACCAACTTCTTCATTCTTCTTCATTCTTCCTCTTCCTTAATAATCAATGAAATAACATTTCACATTATTAATGCAAATCCCGGAAAGCTGATATATAATTGGAAAACCAGGAGTCAGGATGCAAAAGCATTCATTCCTACCAGGTTATACTCGCGGGCTTTTAGATATCTTTTTTCAATAATCTCCCAATTCACAAGAGTCCAGAATGCTTCCAGATATTCGGTTTTTCTGTTCTGGTAATCGAGATAATAACTATGTTCCCACACATCGCAGTTCATAATTGGTATAAAACCTTTTCGCAAAGGATTTCCGGCATTATTTTCCTGAATAATCTCAAGAGAACCTTTCGGGTTCCAGAGCAACCAAACCCAGCCAGAACCGAACAAAGACAAGGCAGATTTAATAAATATTTCTTTAAAGGACTGGACAGAACCAAATTGCTTTGAAAGAATAATCGAAAACCCGTCACTTAAAGAGGTCCCGGAACCTGGTGTCATACCTTCAAAAAAAAATGTATGGTTCCATACCTGTGCAGCATTGTTAAATACCGCGCCGTCAGCTACCTTGATAATTGATTCAATTTCAGCATCTTCATATTTTGTTCCAATTACAAGGCTGTTAAGATTGTTCACATACGCATCATGATGTTTATCATGATGAAGCTCAAGTGTTTTTCTTGAGATATGAGGCTCAAGAGCATCAGTTTTATATTTTAGAGAAGGTAATTTATATAGCATAACAGTTAATCTATAAGAATTGCGCGATAATGAGAGTATTGATACTTTGATTTTTTGGGCTAATCTTAAATTCGATTAACCGCATCAAAATTACGCATCAGGGCAGTGGCCCGGATTAAGACAGTATTAATGTTAAATTAAGATTGAATGAAGATTACTCCTCCACAGAGAGAGAATATCCGAAACCTTTTTTTGTGTGAATCAGTTTCTTGTCGAAGCCTTTGTCAATCTTCTTGCGCAGGGAATTAATATGAACATCAATAACATTGGTTCCTGAGTTAAATGAAAATCCCCATATCTTTTCGGCAATAAGAAATCTGTCATACACCTTTCCCTGGTTGCTTATAAGCAATTCAAGAATTTTATATTCCGTTGCAGTCAGGTTTATCTCAGTTCCGTTTCTTTTAACTTTCCGTGCAATTGAATCAAGTTCAAGATCTGCAACTGTCAATACAGGATTTACGATGGTCTCCCTGTTACGGCGGTTCAGGGCTTTAACTCTGGCAAGCAATTCCTGGAAGCTGAATGGTTTAACAAGGTAATCGTCAGCCCCAAACTCGAAACCTGTAAGTTTATCTTCAACAGAATCGAGTGATGTAAGCATTATAATCGGGGTAAGAACGTTATTGCTCCTTATTTTTTTACATAGTTCAAATCCTGAGATCCCCGGAATAACAACATCAAGTATCATTACATCATATTTCCTTGAAAGAGCAAGTTTTTCCCCAATAGTACTATCATAAGCTATGTCAACAAAGCAATCATTGCTTTCCAGTCCTATTTTAACAAATGAGGAAATTTTCTGGTCATCTTCAACTAAGAGAATTTTCATTTGATTTTTGATGTTTTTCAAAAAGAATTCGTAAAAATAGCAATTTTTTTGCGAGGAACCATCATTGCTTTAATCAAATCTAAATAAACAACATCTTTTCCTGAAAATTATTGTCGATACCTATATATAAATATATCAATATTTTAAGTCTCGTTTTTCGCTACATAGATTGTAAATTATGTTTAATATTTTTATATCTTTACAGTACACACCTGATGTACCGATAATTAGGTCATTTATTTCATTGTTTAAATAAGACCAAGGTATTATATGGGAAATCCTGTTCTTGATTCAATGGACATACTGATTGTAGAGGATAATCCTGGTGACGCAAGGCTTATCAGGGAGGTCCTCAATGACAATAAAGTGTACAGTTCACTTCATATTGTCAATGATGGTGTTGAGGCAATGAGTTTTTTGCATAATACCGGGAAGTATTCAGAAATGCCAAAACCTGATCTGATTATTCTTGATCTCAATTTACCAAAAAAGGATGGAAGAGAAGTTCTGGCTGAGCTAAAAGCCGATGATGAGTTGATGCATATCCCTGTTGTTATAATGACTATTTCACAAGCTGAAGAAGACATTCTAAAAACGTATAAACTTCATGCAAATTGTTATATAGCAAAACCAATAGATCTTAACGAATTTATTAAGGTTATTAAATCTATTGAAGATTTCTGGTTTTCAATCGTTAAGCTGCCACCAAAAAACGAAACAAGGAAATGGTAGATACCAATTCATTGCAGTTGCGTTCAAGAGGTAATGTTCTGAGGGTGCTAATCATCGAAGATAACCCGGGAGATATAATAATCATCAGGGAACTTCTGAAAGCGACAGGTACTTGCTTTACTCTTCAGAATGCAATAACTCTGAGAGAAGCTATCTCATTTCTCAATTCTGATAGTTACGACATAATTCTCCTTGACCTTGGATTACCAGACAGTTCGGGTATTGAAACTTTAAAAGAATTCCTCCAGTTCGATATCAGCCCGCCTGTTATTGTTATGACCGGACTTGACGATGAGGATACTGCATTGGCATCATTAAGGCAAGGGGCACAGGATTACCTCGTTAAAAACAGGCTTAACTCAGAGAACATACTGCGTTCTATTAAGTATAGCATTGAAAGAAAAAATGTACAGCTGCTTCAGAAAAAGAAAAGCCATCAGCTTTCAATTCTATCAGGCGCTACTTCTTCGCTATATGAAGGTGATGAGGTTTCAGCCATTTATACTATTATTTGTGATAGTATCAGGAATCTTGTGAGTAAAACAATTGTTCTTTCTATTGAATTCGATAATAAAGATTCCTTTTATTTCTCCAATACTAAACAACTCAACATATGGGATGAGCAGATTCGTATGCTTACAGGCGTCGTAATTGCTGAAATGAAATTTGCAGTATCTGATCAGAAAAGTGAAATAGTAAAACTTTTCATGGATGGCAGAATCCATAATATCCCGGGTGGACTTTGTGATTTATTTGGAGATCTGGAAAAAGAAGAAACTTGTATTAAGCTTCAGAAAATGATGGGTATAAAGGTCGTTTATGCCATAGGTTTTCTCAGGAACGACCTATACTACGGGGGTATTCTGATCTTTTCACCTGATGAGATTGAAGATGATGATCAAAAATTCATTGAGAACATCTGTAGCCAGGCTTCTCTTAGCATACACAGGAGAATTATTCAAAAAAATCTCAGCCTTAGTGAAGCTAAATATCAGAAGCTTGCCGGGGAACTTGAAGAAAAAGTAAGGGAACGAACAAAAGAACTCGAAATAGCAAACAGCCAGCTGCGCAAAAGTGAAGCCCAATTGAAGGAACTTAATGCAACAAAAGATAAGTTCTTCAACATAGTAGCTCATGATTTAAAAAATCCTTTTACGAGTCTTCTTGGAGCCACTGAGCTATTGTTTCATAATATCCAGAACATGGATTATGAGAAAATAAAGAAGCTTGCACAGATACTTAATGAATCGGCAAAGAGCGGGTATGCAATACTTCTGAACCTGCTTGATTGGTCAAGGTCGCAGACAGGCACGATAAAGATCTACTTTCAGATGGTCAATCTGAAAAAGGTAATTGAGGATAATATTGCTGAATTATACCTCAATTCGCTTGACAAACAAATAACTATGACTTCAGATGTGCATGAAGACATTAACTTCATTGCCGATAAAAATATGCTTAACACAATCTTAAGAAACCTTCTGAGCAATGCAATCAAGTTTACTCAACGTGGAGGGTCTGTTTGTATAAAAGGGGAGATAAAGGAGAACACAATTTATGTATCAGTCAGGGATAATGGGATTGGCATTTCAAAGGATAACATCGACAAGCTTTTCAGGATTGATTCGAAATATAGCCGGCCCGGAACAGAAAAAGAGATAGGAACTGGCCTCGGTTTAAAACTCAGTAAGGAGTTTGTCGAAAAACTTGGAGGTAAAATATGGGTCGAAAGCGCTGAGAACCATGGCAGCAATTTTACATTTTCATTGCCTCTCCAGGATGCCGCTGTTGAAGCTAGAAATACATAAGACAAGAGTAATCTCAACTCAATAATCAATCGTAATAATTTTATTAACGTCTTTTTTATAGTTTATTAATTTAAACTTAATGAACAAAAAATGTATTAACCTTAAGTTAGCTAAGTGAATATTTGCCACCACAACTATCCTTAATCACTAACTTTTAAACCAGTTTAATGTTAAAAATTTATATTAAGAATATGGTCTGTGACCGGTGTAAATTAACGGTCAAAGAGGAACTGGAGAGATTGGGACTTCACTATTCTTATATTGATTATGGCGAAGCAGAAATCAGAGAGAATCTGACCCCAGATATAAAGATGCAATTGAACCATGCCTTAAAAAAATCGGGGCTGGAGCTCATGGACGATAAAAAAAGCATGTTGATTGAAAGAATCAAGATCTTGATTGTCGAATTAGTTCATTATTCTGATGAGCCTCTGAAAAAAAACCTGTCAGATTATATAAGTGAAAAGCTCCATTATGATTATACATATCTCGCAAATCTTTTTTCGGAGGTGCAGGGTACGACAATCGAGAAGTTTTTTATCCTTCATAAAATAGAAAAAGTCAAAGAACTGCTCGTTTACGATGAATTGAATCTGAAAGAAATAGCATTCAAACTGCACTATAGTAGCGTGGCACATCTTTCGAGCCAATTTAAAAAACAAACCGGTTATACACCTTCACACTTTAAGCAGCTTAAAAATAAAAAACGTGTTCCTCTTGAATTAGTTTAGAGATTATCTGAATGCAATAAACAATCAAATAATGTAAACAAAACAGTTTTTTATATAATCAGTAAACTACATAAAGTATTCACCTTTGTACAAATGTTCATCTATAATATTCTTCAAAATCAATTTAACAAATTAACAATATGGGAAACTTACTTTATGTTATTGCAGTCATCCTTGTTATCGCATGGCTGATTGGATTGGTTGGTTTTCATGCAGGAGGGATCATTCATGTTCTTCTTGTTATTGCAGTCATTGCTGTTCTTCTGAGAATAATTTCGGGAAGAGGTGTATAACTGTCCCACAAACGTTTTTTTATAAACTAAAAATTTAAAACAATGAGTTCAGGAAAATTATTTATAGGTGTACTGGCTGGAGTTGCTGCCGGTGCTTTACTCGGTATTCTTTTTGCTCCTGATAAAGGTAGTGTTACCCGCAGGAAAATAATGGAAACAGGCGAGGACTATGTTGATGCAGTAAAAGAGAAATTCAACGAAGTTGTTGATAGTGTAAGTGAAAAATTTGACAAGGTTAAGGATACTGTTGAAAAGGAGATGCCAAAAGCTAAAAGCGCTAAGAAGGACATAGAATCGGCAATGATCTGATTACTTACCCAGACCTGGTTGTACCGAATATAAAATGTTAAATCATGGAGGAAAAATCTACATTTGAAACTCTCCTGGAAAGAGCAGAAGAGTATACCAGAACAAATATTGAGCTTTTAAAGTTAAAGACGGTTAATAAAATTTCTGACGGGGCATCATCTGCTGCCTCCAAGATTGTGGGATTATTCTTTTTTATAATGTTCTTTCTCCTTGCATCGGTTGGTTTATCGCTTTGGCTTGGAGATGTCCTGGGTAAAGCATGGTATGGGTTCCTGATAATAGCGGGGTTTTATGGCATTTTATGTTCGGTACTTTTCTTTATCAGGCATAACTGGTTAAAAAAAATTGTTGGCAACAGTATTATTAAACAAATGCTCAATTAACAGTTATGCAAAAAATTACAAATTCAACTGATTTACAAGAGGCAATAAAACTTCTCGAAGAGAAAAAAATTGCTCAACAGGAGTTATTAATGGAGGAACTAAGCTTTACTAAAGAGAAGCTCAAACCTTCAAACATAGTAAGGAATACTTTCAACCAGATATTCACGGGCCCTAACCTGATAAGATCAGTTCTGATAACTTCTCTCGGCTTAACAGCTGGTTTTATAACAAAAAAATATTTCCAGGGTCTGACAGGCCGCCTTTTCAGAAAAATCATCGGAAATATTATTTAAATCAGACCCTGCTATCCGGTAATTATCTGCCTGACTCATGCAGTAAAATGAAGAGCTGTATTTCTATTCTCCTGCTATTTAGTGTAAACCATTTTACTTTTTCCCAGGATTATCCTCCAACGTCTGATTCAGTAATAATTCAACAGGATTCTCTCTTCTATAATTTAAATACTCCTGAAAAAATAAGTGAAGAACAGGATTCAGTCAAATACAAAAAAATAGAAAGTTTTTCATCTAAATCAAAGGTACTCGGAGTTATATATCGGTTTCTTTTTAAACCTCTTGATCCTGTTGAAAAAAGTCAATCGCCTGAAATCATAGAGGAATCATTTTATCACCGTTTAGGCCATGGTAAAAAAATCAGATCAATACGCATAACCCCCATTGATCCTTTCGGATTTGGTCTGAAAGACTCTTCAATTGTAGTTGATAATAATTTTTTCAGAATAGGAAACTGGCTTCATGCAAAAACAAATCAATCTGTTATCAGCAACCTCCTTCTTTTTAAAGAAAATGATGTTTATGATTCTCTTAAAGTCAGGGAATCAGAGAGATTAATAAGATCACAAAAGTATGTGCGTGATGTTTACCTGTATGTCGATATGGCGACAAGTGATTCAGTTGATTTAAACATTAGAGTTCAGGATGTTTGGAGTACGCTTCCTTCAATAAGAACTTCCGGATCAAAGCCTGGTTTCGGAATAACGGATCTGAATTTTGCTGGTACAGGATCCACCCTACGAGCTAATACATGGTGGAATAACGGACAACATAATGTCACTCACCTAAGTTACTTAATGCCAAATATTAGAAATACATATACAAGCCTTAATATACAATACCTGTTCTCACCGGGAGGAAAGCTGAATGAAACCACTGATTTCAACAGGTACTTTTATTCCCCAGTAAGCTACGATCCTCAATATATGTTTTCAGAGAACAGCAACATAATAAGAAGTATTGAGATTAACCGTCCATTTTTTTCCACGTTTACAAAGGTAGCAGGTGGAATATTTGCAGGTCAGATGATTACAACACAAAATTACAGAGATATTTTCGACACACTAAGGTATCAATCTGCTAAAACAAACATAAACGATTTTTGGATGGGGCGTTCCTTGAAAATTACTAATCCACTATTGCCCGATGGCGTGAGCAGCCTTGTTTTTTCAGGAAGATATGTAAGGATAGCAAGTCCACATAAGACAACAATAACTCAGAATAATGATCTCTTTAAAACTCATAATTATCTATTCTGGGGAATAAGTATGTCAACACGTTTATATTATCGCGACAGGTTCATCTTTAATTATGAAAAAACAGAAGATGTACCAGCCGGTATGATTGCAGGAGTTACTATTGGGAAAGACTACCATGAAAAAAAACAGTTTTATCTTGGTTTGAATATGGGATGGGGAAGTTATTACCCCCTTGGTTACTTAAGCTCCCACCTGTCATACGGAACATTTAAAGGATCAGCTGGCCTCGAACAGGGCATTCTAACCGGAAGGATCACATACTTTACAAATTTGCTTAGCATGGGCCGATGGAAATTAAGACAGTTTATAAGGCCGTCGTTTGTTTATGGGATAAAAAGATCACCTTTCGATAATCAACCTATCAAAATAGGTATTAAAGGTTTCGAATCAACAGAACAACTTGCATCTGATATTTTTGTTATTTCTCTTCAAACGCAGAGTTATGCCCCACGAAGCATTGCCGGGTTCCATTTTGGCCCTTATTTCTTCTCCCATTTTGGAATTCTCAATGAAGATCCCTTATCTGCAGGAAACAAAAACTACTATTCCCTTATGGGACTCGGGGTACTTATAAAAAATGATTACCTGATGTTTGACACGTTTGAAGTTTCAATTTCCTTTTATCCGTATATTCCTGGGCGTGGATATGATATAATCAAAACAAATGCTTATAAGGCTTCTGATTATGGATTCAGACAATTTCAAGTTTCAAAACCAGGTATTGTTGAGTAATATACCTATCCTGGAGGTTTAACCATATAATTGTTTAAGATTTGATAATCAATGTCTTACAAGTATCTTTTCTTAACATTATCTTAATTTCATCTTAATTCATACTTAATGATTCCACATTCTAATTGGTCTATTTTTGATACCATGATGGTTATTAAATATTACACAGGATTAAAAACTGATATTTAGTAAGATAAAAAAAAAAGATATGACAATATTTGTTAAGAACATGGTTTCTACCCGTTGCATAATTGTTGTTAAAGCAACACTTGAAAAACTTAATATTAGCTACGATTCGGTTGAATTAGGAATAGTTGAAACTTCAGCAATAATTTCAAATGATAAAATCAGGATGCTCGATCAGCATCTGAAACCTCTCGGACTTGAGTTAAAGGAAAATAAAAAATACGCCCTTGTTGATAAAATAAAATCAACAATACTTGAAATTGTTAATAAATCTGATGACCAGATCAAAATAACTCTTTCCGAATATCTGAGTCAAAAGCTGGGTTATAATAGTACCTATCTGTCAAATCTGTTTTCCGAAATGCAGGGTATCTCAATTGAGAAATATTATATCAGTAAGAAGATTGAACATGTAAAAAGACTTCTTGAAAACGATGATCTGAATCTCAAAGAAATATCTTACATAACTAATTATAGTAGTGTCGCACATCTTTCTTACCAGTTCAAAAAAATTACAGGCGTTGCTCCATCCGAATTTAGAATGATGCTTAACAAGCATAGCATGAATCTGCAGGAAGCAACTTTATGATACTCTTCTGATGAGCATTAATTGATGAATCAGTTATTCAACAAAAGCATTGTTGATACATTGATGCAAACTGCTCTCTTGTTTGCAATTGCAATTGTAGTTTACTTTATCTATGTTTTAATCTATTCATGGCTTTGGAAACGGGCAGGGAAGACATCTGGCACATTCGATGACTTATTATTAAAACTCTTTCGTTCCCCTCTCCTGATTGTGATCTATCTCCTTCTTTTTAATGTTTTCCTGTATACAGCATATAAGGATCTTTCATTTTTCTCCATTCTTTTAAAAATCAGGAACCTTGCAATTGTATTCACACTCACATTGTTATCTCTGAGGGTAATCTCTGCAACAGCTTATTACCTCCAGTTGCGTTATGACCTAACAAATTCAGATAATCTTAAAGCCCGGAAGAACCTGACACAGCTAAAAGTCTTCAAAGCTATTGCTGTTACTCTGGTGGTTATAATTGCAATAGGAGCAGCGTTAATGACATTTGAACAAGCCAGAAAAGTTGGGCTAAGTGTATTAACATCTGCAGGTATTATGGGGATAATTGTAGGCTTTGCCGCTCAAAAAAGCCTGGGTATGATATTGGCCGGCATTCAGCTCGCAATTACGCAGCCTATAAGGCTCGACGATCTTGTTATCATTGAAGGCGAATTTGGAAGGATCGAGGAAATCCAACTAACCTATGTTGTTATGCAAATCTGGGATGAAAGACGTTTGATCCTTCCAGTAAACTGGTTCCTTGAAAAACCATTTCAGAACCTGACAAGATCTTCAGCATCTGCAACAGGAAGCATATTCCTTTACCTCGATTACAGTTTTCCTGTCGACAGCCTTAGAAATGTGTTACCAGTCATGCTGAAAAGTGATAGTAACTGGGATGGAAGAATTGCTGTAGTACAGGTAACTGATACAAAAGACAGATATAAGGAGGTCAGGATACTGCTAAGTAGCGACGATTCTTCAAAAAACTGGAACTTGCGAACAACTATTCGCGAAAAAATGATTGACTTCATCAATTCCAGCTACCCTGATGCATTCTGTAAGACAAGGATAACGCAAGTTTAAAACCTGATAGAGGCTCTTTCCTCATTTCTTCTGAACTGGTCAAATGAATAATGGGAATAATATAAAGTATTCTTGAAATATTGTAATGAAGTAATCTCCATGCAGTTATAAATTTGCCTTACAAGAGATAATTACGAACAGTAAAAAAACTAAATAGCTTATCATCAACATTTAAAAAACACTGAAATGAAAATGACAAAAACATACCAGAAAACCAGGCAAAAAGCGGAGAAAGAAAGTGAAAACCTTCCTGGATATCCTGGCTATTCAAGAGAAGAGGATATCTATTCGAATGCAAAGGAGGAAGACGAAATAGATCCCGAAAACACTGATTCCAAAAAAAATATGAGATACGATGAATCATATCCTGACGATCTCGACATCCCGGGTGCAGAACTGGATGATGAACAGGAAGACCTTGGAAATGAAGACGAGGAAAATAACTATTACAGTTTTCCGGATGATGATAATGAAACTTACTGAATGAGTGAATCAGAGAATGAGTGAATGAGTGAATGAGTGAATAAGATTTAAACGTTGCGCCTTTAAGTTATTCGTGCAACGTTTTTCATTTCAGAATTTTATAGCGTGTAATCAGTGTCCCGTTTTCGTTTGAACGTTTTATATCGAGCAGTTTTAGCCTTACTTCATACTCGCCCCCTGACAACAGGTCAATGCCTTGTCCAAAGATAATTGGTTCAATTGTAAGTATCAGTTCATCAATAATCGAATCTTTAAGGAATGACGACGCTATCTTTGATCCGCCAACAACTGTCATTAAGTCAAACCTGGATTTGTATCTTTCAACAATTCCTAAAGGAGACTCATTTGTAAACTCAACCTGTCCCTTGATTGATCTGTCATTATACTTTTCAGGATTTCTTGTCATTACAAGTATTAGCCGCCGGGGAGATGGGGTGATTATATTATCGTTATAGGTATTGCTTCCCATGATAACAAGGGAAGATTCTTTCCAAATCTGCATATAATGTTCCTTGTCGCTTTCCGAAGACCAATGCCTGACCTCCGGATCATCACCCCTTGTAATCTTTCCATTTAGAGTTGATACAAATACAAGAATAACCTTCACCCTGAAAAGTACATGTTAATTTCTATTCCAAACCGATTATGTAGTCTTTCACTCATTCACTCACTCATTCACTCATTCACTCATTCACTCATTCACTCATTTATATCTGCCCCGATAGGTAGTTCTGTACTCCCATCTGTTCGATTTGTGATAGCTGGGCTTCGAGCCAGTCAACATGCTTTTCCTCATCAACAATGATGCTGTCAAGAAGTTCCTTTGTTCCATTATCGGAAAGTTCAGTTGTCAGTTTTATACCTTCATTATACAGCTGAACACATCGAGTTTCTGATGCAAGGTCTTTCCTTAGCTGATCTTCAACTATTGATCCGATATTCACATTGCCCAGATCATTTACAATTGGAATTCCTTCAAGAAATAAGATTCTCTCAATAAGTTTTTCAGCATGTTTCATCTCTTCAACTGATCTTTTTTGAACATAACCATGCAATTTGTCATATCCCCAGTTCTCACACATTTCTGCATGTACAAAATACTGGTTAATTGCAGTCAGCTCATCTTTTAAAAGCACATTTAAATGCTCAATTATTCTGTCGTTGCCTTTCATGTTAATAAGGTTTTGTGAATCTGCAAAAGAACAAAAACAGTAAAATTTCTGCTTATATAATTCTATGAATGGATTATATAATTCACACCTCAAGGTTTTTTATTTCATTGACAAGATCCTGAAGAACCACTTTTGCATCTCCAAAAAGCATACGACATTTATCATTAAAGAATAACATATTCTCTATCGCAGCATAACCTTTTCCCATGCCACGTTTTATAACAATTATATTCTTTGCATCCCTGGCCTTGATAATAGGCATACCATAAACTGGACTTGAAGGATCATCTTCTGCTGCAGGGTTTACAACATCATTTGCGCCTATAACAATTACAACATCAGTATTGGGAAGATCAGGATTAATCTCATCACTTTCAATAAGTTGTTCATAAGGCACATCGGCCTCTGCAAGAAGCACGTTCATGTGCCCCGGCATTCTTCCGGCAACAGGATGAATGGCATATTTAACTTCCACTCCCTTTTCATTCAGAATCTTATCAAGTTCATGGCACAGATGCTGTGCCTGTGCCGCAGCAAGGCCATAACCGGGAACAATAACAATCTTTCTAGAAAAACTAAGGAGTACTGAAGCATCACTAAGAGTTATTTCTTTTACCTGTCCTGTTATTGCTGATGTCGTATCCTGTACTCCGCCAAATATCCCTGCAATGACATTAAGCAATGAGCGATTCATTGCTTTGCACATCAATATTGTGAGTATTGTGCCAGCAGACCCAACTAATATTCCGCCTGTCAACATTGCCTGGTTATTATAAAGAAAGCCTCCCATTGCTGCGGCAACGCCTGTAAATGAATTAAGAAGCGAAATCACTACAGGCATGTCGGCTCCGCCGATAGGCATAACAAAAATTACTCCGTATAATAGTGAAGATGCAAATAAGATAAACATTAGAGATGTCAGCTCAGATGAAGCACTTACAGTCCTTGTCATTATAAATGCTATAAAAGCGAAAAGGAATAATAGCAATATAAGATTCAAATACCTCAGGTTCTTAACACGTAAATCCCCAATTTTTCCATCAAGTTTCCCGAAGGCAATCATACTACCCGAAAATGAAACTGATCCAATTACAAGTGCAAGCAGTATGGCAAGCACCTGCCCATTTGCCATTCCTGTTCGTGTAATAAGATCGCTGTTGATATGAGGAAATTCAAGAATGGAGATTAATGCAGCAGCAGCGCCTCCCATACCGTTGAAGAATGAAACAAGCTGGGGCATTGCAGTCATCTTTACCTTCTTTGCTATAAACCATCCTATTACAGTACCGAGAAAAACAGCAACTGCAATAAGGCCTGTATTGTGAATTGGTTCTCCATCCCTCCTGTGGAAAAAAACAGTTGCCAGAATAGCCAGAACCATTCCTGCTGCAACCCTGCTATTACCCCTTCTTGCTGTCTGAGGATGGCTCAAATTCTTCAAACCAACAATAAACAAGATGGAAGCAATAAGATAAGAGATTTCAAGTATGAACTTTCCTGCATTCTCAATAGAGAGATCATTCATAAGACCCTTTATTATCTAAAAATGACTATTTCCTTTTTTTGAACATTTCAAGCATCCTGTCGGTAACAACAAATCCACCAACAACATTCAATGTTCCAAGTACTACAGCAACAAAACCTACGATCATGGAAGCTGTTGTTTCAGCATGTCCCATCACTATTATTGCTCCGATAATAACAACTCCATGTATTGCATTTGCACCTGACATCAATGGTGTATGAAGGATCGCCGGTACATGACTTATAACCTCAATTCCAAGAAAAATTGAAAGGATGACCAAAAAAATCATTTCCCTGTTTGTGAGAAAGAAAACAAAAACTTTTTCCATATTACTTTGAATTAAGCAGTTGCTTCATATTCTTATTTACATATTCATAATTATGAACAATCATTGTCTCTCTAATTATTTCATCATTGAGGTTCAGAATTAATTGTCCTTCTTTATCTATTATTAGCTTCAGTAAGCCGGTTAAGTTATTCCCAAACATCCTGCTTGAGTCTGCCGACATGAGAGAAGGATAGTCAGTTCTCCCAACAATTGTAACCATGTTAATTGATATTATTTCACCATTTACAGTGAGTTCACAATTTCCTCCCGTAGAAGCGGCAATATCTATTATTACAGATCCTGGTTTCATTGATCTGACTGTATCTGATGTAACAAGTACAGGCGCCTTTTTACCGGGTATCTGGGCGGTGCAAATAATCACATTTGAAGCTATTGAATGCTGTTGAATCAATTTTTTCTGTTTCTCCCTGAACTCCTCTGTTTGTTCAACAGCATAACCACCTGCCAAGATATCTTCTTTTGATCCTTCAACCTCTACAAACCGCCCCCCCAGGCTTTTAACTTCTTCTTTAACAGCAGATCTTACATCGAATACTTCAACAACAGCGCCAAGTTTTCGGGCAGTTGCAAGAGCCTGTAATCCTGCAACACCAGCGCCAAGAATTAATACTTTTGCCGGTTTTGTTGTACCTGAAGCCGACATGAACATAGGGAAAAACCTTGGCAACAAAAAAGCAGCATCGAGAACGGCTTTATATCCTGATATCGTTGCCATTGACGAGAGCACATCCATAGTCTGGGCTCGTGTAATCCTTGGAACAAGATTAAGCGCTAAGAGTGTAAGGCCTCTCTCACGGACATCCTCAATCCACAGATTATGCTCTGCTTGACTAACAAGGGAACAAAGCAGTTGTCCTGGCTTAAAAACATCAGGCTGTTCCTGAATCGGCAGGTTAACTGAAACAAGAATGTCAGATTCTTTTATTAACCTTTGCCTCGCCGTTATCTCAGCTGCTGCTTTTTCATATTCTGCATCTGATGCATAAGCCTTGTCACCTGCATGAGGTTCGACAAGAACCCTTAAATTCATTTTCTTTAATAATGCTACTTCACCGGGTAATATTGCAACCCTGTTTTCGCTTCCGGTTTCTCTGAGTATTCCTATAGTCATACCGATCAATAACAAATGACATCAGTAAATTGATCAAACCAACAATAAAAGATACTCAATTTTTTCCTGATTTCTTATCCGGAAAGAGTTTAATCTATAAATTCAATTATCAAAAAAGCTCCTAAGCCAGAATTTATTTTCTTCATTCATGAGATGAATTGCTTTGGTTCTCTGCATCCCATGTCTCATCCCCGGGTATAACATGAATTCAAAAGCCTTACCCAGGTCCTGCAACTGGGATATCAGCTGTATTGTATTTTGAAGATGAACATTATCATCTATATCTCCATGGGTCAGGTATAACTTTCCAATGTAGTTCGGGGTAAATGTCAGCGCTGATCCATTCTTGTAACCATCAGGATTATTTTGCGGGGTATCCATATATCTTTCGGTATAAATATCATCATAAAGCTTCCAGTCTGTTACAGATGATGATGCGAAACCATGTGTCCAGTAGCCAGCACCTTTTGTGAGCGCCAAACAGGTTAAATAACCACCGTATGAACTTCCTGTAATTCCAATCCTGAGCGAATCAATCCATGACTTTGACCTTAGCCATTTAACAGCATCCTGGTAGTCAAGCAACTCCCATTTTCCCAGATTCCTGTATAAATAATCAGTACCCTTCTTGCCAAACTGCCCCGATCCTCTGTGATCAACAGAAAACTCAATAATACCGTTTTGAGCAAACCATGAAATATTATCAGACCAGCGGTTGCTTATGTTTTTTGAACCCGGGCCGCCATATACTGTGAAGACAACCGCGTATTTTTTTGACATGTCAAAATCATGAGGGTAAATAATTGTGGCAGGCATTCTGAATAATCCATCAGAGGTTGTGATCTTAATAAGTTCCCTGCGGGGAGCATCTTCTGTTTTCTCAAAATCATAAATCTGCCTTATCTGTTTACCCTTCCTTTCATACAATACTATTGAACCAGGATCAGTGAAACTACTCCAGGTATCGATATAATAGTCACCTCCAGGTGAAATACTGACATTATGTGTTCCTTCGCCCTTTGTCATCATGAATAGATTTTTACCATCGAAGTCAACCCTGAAAGAGTGATCATCAGTTGGCTCAGAACCTGTTGCAGAGAAATAAACAATCCTCTTTTCTTCATCAATCCTGTCTATTGAAGTAACATCAAAGTCAAGGGTTGTCAGCCTGAATCTCTTCCCTTCCCATCCAATATGATAAAGGTTTTTCCAGCCACTTTCATTACTCATAAGAATAATGCCTGAACCATCGTTTAAAACTTCAATATCTTCTTTAAAATCAACCCATGTATCTGTTTTTTCTTCATACATAGTTGAATAATTGCCCGTAGTTACATCAGCCAGGATGATCTTCAAAACATTTTGATCGCGGTTTATTTGCTGGATTGCAAGTTTCCTGCTATCGGGTGTCCAGAAAGGCCAGGCAAAATATTGATCCACAGAATAATCAGTTTTAACCCATGTTGTTTCAGTTGTGGTTACATCAGCAATACCCATCTTTACTTTAGGGTTTGGATCACCTGGTTTTGGATAAGGAGTTATTTCTGTTGTTCCATGAACACCATCCTTCTCATCAAGACTTCGTATTATAAAATCAGGTACATCAGATTCATCAGTTCGAAGGAATGCTATCTTCTTTCCATCGGGTGACCACCAGAAAGCAGCATATTTACTTGACCGGCCCAAGATTTCCTCCATGTAAACCCACGATGAGTACCCATTATATATCCTCGTTGATGCATCAAAAGTCAGTCTTATTTCCTTGTTATTAATAATATCAAAAACATACATATCCTTGTTTTTTGTATATGCTATTTTTGATCCATCAGGCGAGAATCTCGTATTTACTTCCGGAATACTATCGTTTGTAAGCTTTTTAATTTCCTTGCCCTGGGAAAATAAATAGATATCATTATCTCGCGTCAGCAAAGCAGATTGCTGATCAGCTGATACATCTGTAATATCAGCTGGTGAAAACCCATCGGATATTGAAAGAAAAAGAGATTCCCTTGCAGGCTTCGAAGGCGAAATTTCCACTGATTCACCGGAGAGTACATCTACGCTTTTATTTATTATCCTGTTCTTGTCATCCGGAATTCTTACGGAAAAATGGTTATTATCAATCCAACCAGTAATAATCACTCTTCGCTGCGATTGCGAAAATGATCTATTTGACAGAATAGCGAAGCAAAGTATTATGCTCGGAATTAAAAGATAATTTTTCATCGAAATGATATCTTGATTGAGTAACAAAAATAGCGATAATAAGATCGTGACCACAGGCACCAGAAAAAGAGTGAATTCAATATAATTGTTGAGAATTTTATTAATTTGTCATCCAATATGTTATGAGTTACATTCACTGAATTTTGAAGTATTTTAAGAATTTTGTGTTATTTTATTAACAATGTTATTTTATTCACAGAATATTTAAATATATTTGCAGCGGTTTTAGTAAAGTAAATGGTAATATTAAAGTTCATCAGGAAACAGTATATGCACAAATCAATGACAATCAAAGAGATATCCGAAAGAATTGCCGGCAAGATAATCTGCTGTCAGGAAAGGGACTCTACTGTTGTTGAATATGCCTTTTCCTCGGACCTGATGAGTGATGTGCTGACAGTCGAGAAGGAAAACATGGTTCTTATAACCGGTTTAACAAACCTTCAGACTGTTCGCACTTCAGAAATGGCAGATATAAACTGCATTATCATTGCAAGGGATAAAAAGGTGAATAACGAAATAATATCCCTGGCACAAGAAAATAATATTGTTCTGATACAGAGTCCTTATTCGGTCTTCCGGATATCCGGAGAATTGTATAAGGCCGGTATTAAGCCATTATTCTGAAAATGCTGCTAAAGCACAACATAGCCGGAGGTGATTTCGCTAATGCTGGGAATATTGCCAGCTCGGTAAAAAAAGTTCTGAGACAGCTGAATATTGATCATCATATATCGAAAAGAGTGGTGATTGCTCTTTATGAGGCAGAGGTCAACGTTGTAGCTCATGCATGGGCAGGAACAGCATCAATTGAAATCAACAGCGAGAGAATAAATATCACTGTTGATGACAAGGGACCTGGTATTGAAGATGTTGAGAAAGCAATGGAGGAGGGATTCTCAACTGCATCTCCTCACGTAAGGGAGATGGGCTTTGGAGCAGGTATGGGGCTATCGAATATGAAGAAGAACAGCGACCGGATGACTATTGTAACAAAACCCGGAAAAGGTACAAGGGTTGAGCTTATTACTTACCTGAAAACTGATGCGCAGAAAAGATCATAAATACGATTTTCATCATGCTTTGAATGTTCAGTCGGACAAATGCACTGGCTGTACTCATTGCATCACTGCATGTCCTACAGAGGCAATCAGGATCAGGGATGGCATTGCCAGGATAATGGCTGACAGGTGCGTAGATTGCGGAGAGTGTTACAAAGCATGTCCTGTTTCTGCTATTGTTGTTGAACAGGATGATCTTGAGCTGATCTTCAAGTTCCCTGTAAGAGTCATCCTTATACCAAACGTTCTCATCGGCCAGTTCTCACATAAAATACCGGTTTACGAGATATACCGGGCATTGGGCGAAATAGGTTTCACACATGTTTTTCATGTTGAGAGCACTGTTGACATGGTTCTTGAAGCATACAAGGAATATGCTGCAGGAACTGAAACAAGACCTCTCATATCTTCTTTCTGCCCGGCTATTGTACGGTTAATCCAGGTGAGGTTTCCATCGCTTGTTAATAATATTGTAAGGGCCAATCCCCCGATTGATATGTCAGCCATTTACTACAGGCAGCTTCTTAAATCTGAAGGCTATCCGGATGAGCATATCGGCCTGTTCTATGCTACACCATGTGCTGCCAAAATAACAGCAATCAAAAGTCCTGTTGGAGAAATTGAATCAGGTCTTACCGGTGTGATCAACATGGACTTCCTTTATAACAAGATAAGGCTTATCCTTGAGAAATCGCGGACAGGAAAAGGATTGCCAATAACAAACAATCTTCTTAATTCAAGGGGGATACTTTGGAGCCTTACCCGCGGTGAAGCCGATCATTCTGAAAAAAGAGCCCTTGCAGTTGATGGAATTAAGAACGTTACTGAAATACTTGAAAGCCTCGAGAATGGTACAATGGGAGTAGCTGATTTTCTCGAATTGAGGGCATGCGATGAGGGCTGCGCTGGTGGAATCCTGACAACAGGCAACAGGTTCCTCACTGTTGAACGTCTCAGGAAAATGGCAGCTGATCAAATTCATGATGACAATAACAATTTTAAAAATTCAGTTGAAATATTTACTGATATCAAAAAGCACAGCTTCCTCGGGAATATTGAGCCACGGAATATTGAGAAGCTCGATGAGGATCTTTCCGAGGCAATGAAAAAAATGGAAAGAATCCGCAGGATGATGTGTTTCCTCCCTGGATTCGATTGTGGAGCGTGCGGTGCCCCGCGTTGCCAGACGCTTGCTGAAGACATTGTCCTCAGTAGAGCCGGAATATACAACTGCATTTTTATGCAGCAAATGGCAATTAAAAGTGGAAAACTAAGCCTCGAAAAGGCATTCACCATAACAGAGAAGATATGGGGCGAAGAAAGACTTGAAAAAAACTGTAATAAACCAGGAGCCGAAGATGAAAATTTCTGACATAGCAGGTAAGCTGAATCTCAAAGTTATTGCCGGGGAAGGTGGCCTTGAGAATGAAATAACCGGGGGTTATACTTCCGATCTCCTGAGCGATGTCATTGGCAATGCAAAGGAAGGAAACATCTGGATAACACTCCAGACTCATCACAATGTGATGGCCGTTGCAATGTTGAAGGATCTTTCAGCCGTCATCATTGTAAGAGGATTAAAAGCATCTGAAGAAGCTATTAAGAAAGGTAACGAAGAGAACATACCGGTACTTTCTTCGACAGATGATTCATTCACAGTTACAGGACGTTTATATAAATTACTTGAAATGGAATGAAAAAATACAGGGCTGATCTTCACATCCACACAGTTCTCTCACCCTGTGGCGATCTGAGCATGAGCCCGGAAAACATAATATCAGAAGCAGAAAAAAAAGATATCGACATAATTGGAATAACAGACCATAACTCAACAAGACACTGCAAGCTGATTAGCCGACTCGCCGCAAAAAGAAGAATTTTCACGATGATGGGCGCGGAAGTCACAACAAAAGAAGAGGTACATTGCCTAACGTTCTTTGAAAATACTGATACACTTGATTTGTTCCAGGGTTTCCTTGAGAGTCATCTTCCTGATATATTGAACGATCCTGACATATTCGGCGACCAGGTAGAAGTTGATGAAAATGAAAAGATTATTTTCACTGAAACGCGACTTCTCTCAAACGCTATTGATGTTTCGATCGATGAACTCCAGAAATTCGTAAGTGCTAATAACGGAATCTTCATCCCTGCGCATATTGACAGGCTGAAAAATGGGTTGTACGGCCAGCTTGGTTTCCTGCCGGACAATTTTAGAGCAGATGCTCTTGAAGTTTCATGGAGGAATGTGAGAAGCAGTTTTGCTGCCGCACGACCTGAATTGTCTGCACACAGGCTTATAACAAACTCCGATGCGCATATAACTTACGATATTGGAAGGGCGCTAACTGAATACTGGCTTGAATATCCATCATTCGAGGAACTTAAAATGGCTCTTAATAACTTAAATGGAAGGAAAATAGCAGGATGATTGAGCTTTCACTAAATATTCTTGACATTGTACAGAATTCGATAAGAGCCGGAGCTGAAGAGATAAGCATAGAAATCTCCGAATCAAAAAGAAAAGATAAATTGGAGGTTGTAATAAATGATAATGGCAGCGGGATACCGCCTGAAATATTACCTACAGTTGATGATCCTTTTACGACAACAAGAACAACACGAAAAACAGGCTTAGGATTACCATTGCTGAAATATCACGCGGAAATCACCGGGGGGCGGATAAGTATTGAATCCTCGGGAAAAGGGACTTCGGTAAAAGCTTTGTTTGGATTAAGTCATATTGACAGGCAACCATTGGGAGACATTGAAGGAGTAATGACAATTCTCATTTCTGCAAATCCTGGTATTGAATTACTTTACAAACACAATACCGATAATGGGTTATACAGTTTCTCAACTATTGAAACAAAAGAGGCGCTTGGAATTGAAAGGTTTGACGATTATTCATTGCTGGAAGACATTAAGCAAATGATAAGGGAGAACCTCGAAGATATAGGTGTATCATCATAAAAAACAACATAAAAAAGTTTATATAAAATCATAGGTACTTAAAATAAAAAAGGCATGTCAAAAATCACATCACTTGCGGATCTGAAAAAGAAACGCGAAGAAATGAAGTCAGGTCTGGATCTCCGGGTCAAGGCTAACGATCCTGACAGTGTTGTTCAGGTAAAGGTTGCCATGGCCACTTGCGGGATTGCATCAGGCGCAAAAACGGTTATGGAATTTTTTCTCGACCAGCTTGAAAAAAGAAGCATAGCCGCAGTAGTTACTCAGACAGGTTGCATGGGCTATTGCTATGCAGAACCTACCATCGAAGTTAAGCTTCCCGGCCAGGAACCTGTAGTTTATGGTTATGTCGACCTGAAAAGGGCTGATCTGATCATTGAAAAGTATATCAGAACAGGAGAGCTAGTAGATGGTATCATACCTGTTAATTATCGCAGTATTGACTTAAAAGAATAAGGAGAACAGATTATGTCAAAGTACAGCATGCATCTTTTGGTTTGCGGGGGCACAGGTTGCCACGCTTCTGAGAGCGATGCCATTGTATGCAATTTAAAAGATGAGCTTGAGGCAAAAAGCCTGCTTGGCTCGGTCCAGGTTATAAAAACCGGATGCTTTGGTTTCTGTGAAAAGGGCCCGATTGTAAAAGTTATGCCCGATAACACTTTTTACACTCAGGTAAAACCTGAAGATGCTCAGCTCATCGTTCAGGAACATGTTATCAAAGGAAGAAAAATAGACCGTCTCTTGTATAAAGATCCGGTCAGGAAAGAGTCTGTTTCAGATTCAAAACACATGGACTTTTTCAAGAAACAAATGAGAATTGTCCTGAGAAACTGCGGTTTTATCAATCCTGAGAACATTGATGAGTATATTGCTCGCGATGGTTACCAGGCCCTTGGTAAGGTTCTTACCGAAATGACACCTGAAGAAACTATTAAAGAGGTGAAAGACTCAGGCCAAAGGGGCCGTGGTGGAGCAGGTTTTTCAACAGGTCTCAAATGGGAACTTGCAAGAAAAAACAAATCTGATGAAAAATATGTTGTGTGTAATGCTGACGAGGGCGATCCAGGTGCGTTTATGGACCGTTCTGTTCTTGAAGGCGACCCCCATTCAGTGCTCGAGGCAATGGCAATATGCGGATACAGCATTGGCGCTTCAAACGGACTAATATATGTCAGGGCAGAGTATCCACTTGCTATCCACAGGCTTAAAACTGCTATTAAACAAGCTCGCGAATATGGACTTCTTGGAAAGAATATTTTCGGAACTGATTTCTGTTTCGATATCGAACTGAGATATGGTGCAGGTGCATTTGTCTGCGGTGAAGAAACAGCTCTGATCCACTCAATGGAAGGATTAAGAGGTGAACCTACATTTAAACCTCCATTTCCTGCTGAATCAGGATTCAGGAATAAACCAACAAATGTTAACAACGTTGAGACCTATGCAGCCATTCCTGCAATCATTCTTAAAGGTGCAAAATGGTACAGCAGCATCGGAACCGAGAAGTCAAAAGGTACAAAAGTATTTGCCCTTGCAGGAAAAATAAATAATGTTGGTCTCATTGAAGTGCCAATGGGAACAACACTCAGGGAAGTTATCTTTGAGATCGGCGGTGGCATCAGAAATGGTAAAAAATTCAAAGGTGTTCAGACCGGTGGTCCCTCAGGAGGTTGTCTCTCTGAAAAACATCTTGACACACCAATTGATTTCGAAAACTTAACAGCAGCAGGTTCAATTATGGGATCAGGTGCAATGATCGTACTTGATGAAGATGATTGTATGGTTGCAATGGCTAAATTCTTCCTCGAATTCACTGTAGAAGAATCATGCGGAAAATGTGCGCCATGCCGTATTGGTAATAAACGTCTGCATGAACTACTCGGACAGATTTGTGAGGGCAAAGCAAAACCTGGCGATTATGACAGGTTAAGAAATATGAGCAATGTTATTAAGGACACCTCGCTATGCGGACTTGGACAAACATCTCCAAACCCCGTGCTTTCGATGATGGAAAACTACCGTGAGGAATATTTTGCACACATCGACCATAAAAAATGTCCGGCTGGTCAATGTAAGAGTCTCATGGAATACATAATCAACCCTGAAAACTGCGTTGGTTGTACAGCATGCGCAAGAATTTGCCCTGTCAATGCAATTTCAGGTGAGAGGAAAGAAGTTCATACTATCGACACTTCCATCTGTATTAAATGCGGTTCCTGCATGGAGAAATGTAAGTTTGATGCAATTTATATCAGTTAATTGAAGAATAATGGAAACAGTAAAGCTTACCATTGACAATAAAGAAGTCAGCGTGCCAAAAGGTACGACAATATACAATGCAGCTAAAGAAGCAGGTATAGACATACCTACTCTTTGCTACATGAACCTTCACGATCTCAATATCGAAAACAAACCTGCAGGATGCCGCATCTGTGTGGCTGAAGTCCAGGGAAGAAAAAACCTGGCTCCTACTTGTGCAACAAGATGTGAGGAAGGTATGATTGTTAAAACACATACTACAAGGGTGCTTAATGCCCGCCGTACTGTGATGGAATTTATACTCTCCGACCATCCAAAAGATTGTCTTGTTTGTTCAAAATCAGGGAACTGCGATCTCCAGGATGTTGCTCATCGTCTTGGTATAAGGGAAATACCAGGCCAGGAATATGCTGCAATGTCGACATACAGGCAGGATACATCTCCATCAATAATCAGGAATCTCGACAAATGTATTCATTGCAGGAGATGTGAGATGATGTGTAATGAAGTTCAGACTGTTGGTGCACTAAGCGCTGTAAACAGGGGATTCATGGCAACAGTTGCACCTGCTTTCGAGCAGAACCTTGAGCATTCACCATGTACCTACTGCGGTCAGTGTGTGGCAGTATGCCCGACAGGCGCTCTTACAGAAGTTAATCATGTTCCCCAAATACTTAGGGCTCTTGCAGATCCAACAAAAACAGTAGTTGTTCAGACAGCTCCTGCTGTACGTGCTGCATTGGGAGAAGAATTCGGAATGGAGCCAGGAACACTTGTAACTGGCAAAATGACAGCAGCCCTTAGAGCCCTGGGATTTGATTATGTTTTTGACACCGATTTCGCCGCCGACCTCACAATAATGGAAGAAGGTACCGAACTGCTCGACAGGTTGAAGAGACATCTGAGTGGCGATAAGACAGCAAAAATTCCTATTCTCACTTCATGCTGCCCAGGATGGGTTAACTTTTTCGAATACTATTTTCCTGACATGAAGGATGTTCCCTCAACAGCAAAATCACCACAGCAGATGTTCGGCGCAATTGCAAAGACATACTTTGCCGATAAAATAAAGGTAAACAGGAAAGATCTTGTTGTTGTTTCAATAATGCCATGTCTCGCCAAGAAGTATGAATGCCAGAGAGATGAATTTGCTGTTGATAATAACCCTGATGTAGACTACTCAATCTCCACAAGAGAGCTTGCAGCATTTATCAAACAGGCTAATATTGACCTTAACAACCTTGAGGATGAAGAATTCGATACTCCTCTTGGAGAATCTACAGGTGCAGGAGTAATATTCGGGGCCACAGGTGGTGTTATTGAAGCTGCCTGCAGAACAGCTTATGAGATCTATACAGGCAAGAAACTTGAAAGAATTGATTTCACAGAATTAAGGGGAATGGATGGCGTCAGATCCGCAACAATTGATTTTGACGGTCTTCCACTGAATATAGGAATAGCTCATGGCCTGGGTAATGCACGGAAGCTTCTTGAAGATGTAAGAGATGGAAAATCAGCTTTCCATGCTATCGAGGTAATGGCATGCCCGGGTGGATGTATTGGTGGCGGCGGCCAGCCAATCCATCATGGCAACTCTGAAGTTATTAAAGCAAGAGCTACAGCGCTCTATACTGAAGATCGTAAGAAACCTTTGAGAAAATCACATGAGAATCCATTCATAATAAAGCTTTATGATGAGTTCCTCGGGAAACCAAACAGCGAGAAAGCACATCATCTTCTTCATACTCATTATTTTGACAAACAGAAGAAGGTTATTATCAAGAAATAGATTTTCAACTAAAAAATTTTGAGTCATGTCTCATATAAAAATTGAATTACGAAAAGAGGATGTGGATTTCATTAACGGAGTATGTAAGTCCTTTAACAAGGATCCGCAGGAACTCATTAATGTTTTACATACATGCCAGGAACATTTCGGATACCTTCCTGCTGAAATACAGGAAGCTGTAGCTGAGGGTCTTAACATTCCTGTTGCAAAAGTTTACGGAGTAGTGACATTCTATTCATTCTTTACAATGTTGCCAAAGGGAAAGCATCCAATAAGCATTTGCCTTGGTACTGCCTGTTATGTAAGAGGAGCGGAAAAAGTACTTGATGAATTTAAGAAACAGCTTGGTATTGAAGTAGGCCAGTGTACAAAAGATAATAAGTTCTCACTCTCGAGCCTAAGGTGTGTTGGCGCATGCGGTCTTGCCCCTGTTGTGCTTGTTGGTGATAAAACCTATGGCAGGGTTTCTCCCGATGAGGTTAAGAACATCCTGAAAGAATACGAATGATTGAATGGGTAGTTTTAAAAAGAAAACCGGTTTAAAATGAACCGGTTTCTTTTTATCTTCTCTTAGTCCCGATCTCTTTCAAGATCTACGTCGGAGCCGTTATTGTTTCTGGTATCCCCATACCCGTTGTCATTGTCACGAGTATTTCTTTCTCTGTTAACCGAGGTGGTATCCCTATCCATACTTCTTTGTCCTCTGACCTGTTCATTTTCATCCTGACCACCCCTCATACCTTCTCTTTGCTGATTTGTATTACAGGAAAGAATGATTAAGCTGAATACCAGCACAACAATAAACATCAATTTTGCAAAAACTGTTTTCATTTTATCTCAGTTTTAGTTTAACCTTCCCAAACACTACCAAATAAGATTTATCGCAGATAGCTTTCAATTGTTAAACAATCTGATGTTTGATTGGTTCAAACTCTTCAGCCCTGATGCATTTTGTGGTTATACTGATTTGGAGACCTTTTTTTATACCAGAAAAAATATTCTTTCTGACGCTTTTTTTCGTCAACATTCCTGGCAACGAAGACTTTCTTTCCTGTATGAGGATCAAATCCGGTATAATAAATAAGAGTGGAGAGAGTCATAGGTGTAGGGGTGAAATCCTGAACCTGTTCAGGCCTGATATTCATATCCTTTAGTTCATCCCTCAATGATTTCATATTGCTCTCATGGCAACCAGGGTGGGATGAGATGAAATATGGGATAATTTCATATTTGAGCCCTCTCCTCCCTGTAATTGAATCGAATGAGGCTTTTAGCCTTTTAAAAAGGCTGAATGGCGGTTTACGCATCAGGGTCAGAACATCGGTATCAGTATGCTCCGGCGCTACCTTGAGCCTGCCCGACACATGCTCTGAAATGATTCTTTCAAGGTATTCAGCTTCTTCTTTGCCTGCTTTTTTATTCCATTCCCTGAAAAGAAGGTCATATCTTATCCCACTACCAATAAAAACCTTCCTGACACCTTCAATTGAATTGACTTTTTTATAAAGAACATTCAGAAGCTCATGGGAAGTATCAAGATTTTTGCAGATTGAAGGCCAGATACATGAAGGTCTTGAACATTTGAGACATATTTCGGGATTTTCTCCCTTCATGCCGTACATATTCGCCGAAGGGCCGCCAAGGTCGGTTAGGACACCTTTGAAATCAGGCAGGCTTGTTATTTTTATTACTTCATCTATTATTGATTGTAACGACCTGCTTACAATTTGCTTTCCCTGGTGTGCAGCAATGGCACAGAAGCTGCATCCTCCAAAACATCCCCTGTGAATGTTAACAGAAAACTTGATCATATCGTAAGCAGGAATTGCCTCCTTATTCCTGTATCGGGGATGAGGCTGGTACATGAACGGTAGTTTATAAATACTGTCAGCTTCTGATTCGGTTGGAACAGGAAATGGCGGATTCACAAGTACATTCCTGTCGCCGACAGGCTCAATAAGTCTTAAAGGGGAAAGTTTGTTAGATTCCTTTTCAAAAGCAATAAAGTTCTCAGAAAAAGACTTCTTGTCTGTCCGGCATTTTTCAAAAGAGTTTAATTTAATATCCTCCCAATTATGCTGGACAGGTATTTTTTCATTTGCAGGTGTCGATATTACTGTTTGAGGAATTGTTTTAAGAGAAAATAATGGGATCCCTTTCTTAAGCAGCCTAACAAGTTGGCGGACAGGCTCCTCTCCCATTCCGTAAATAATCATATCGGCTCCGCTACTAACAAGAACTGACGGTACAACCTCATTCTTCCAGTAATCATAATGAGTCAGTCTCCTCATCGAAGCTTCAATACCTCCAAGAACAACCGGCACATCAGGAAAGATCTCCTTTAATATCTTAGTGTATGTAATTGTCGGGTAATCGGGTCTGAACCCGGCTTTACCTCCAGGAGTATAAGCATCATCTGATCTTAACCTTTTTGCTGCGGTATAATGGTTAACCATCGAATCCATATTACCTGCTGTTATACCGAAGAAGTATTTTGGTTTCCCAAGCTTCCTGAAGTCCCTTTTATCATCTTTCCAGTTAGGTTGAGGGACAATTGCCACTTTTAGACCTTCGGCTTCAATAACCCTTCCAATTACAGCTGCACCGAATGATGGATGATCGATATAAGCATCACCGCTGAAAAGAATAACATCGGCTTCATCCCATTCAAGGAAGTCCATTTCTTTCCTTGTTGTCGGGAGCCATTTATTATTAAAAGCAAAGTCTTCTTTCACGAAGCAAAGATAATCAAGTGTTTGAATGACTTTACAAAGAACCAATGACAGTTTTGTTAAAAAACAGGTTGATTATTACTTGGCCTGATTGTTGCAATATATTAACTGAGCATTTCAATTGTGAATCAACCTGGTAAATGTTCAATTGATATTAAAAGATGGAAATTTCAAAAGTGATAACACAACATAAGCGTATAAGCAAACTTGTTTCCGAAAAAAAACTCAAGCAAGCTCTTGATATATTGGAAGATATGGTCAAAGGAGCTATATCTGGCAACTTCCGCGACGAGTATGATGATCTTGTAATGACGTATAAAAACATGCTTACTTATACTATTGATGGTGTTGCAGATCCAGAACGCCATAAGATCTATATAAAGTTAATCCAGTCAATTCTATCACTTACCGACAGGGCAAAACAAGACATATTGTCACGAAATTCCGGCTGGCATACCTACTGGGTAAAGCAACAGCTGGAGAAAGAAATCCGGCTTAGTGGTAAAACAATTATTGATACAGTTGATGATCTTAATTTTAAGTCGGAGCTTGACGAATGGCTTAAAATAAGCAAAGAAGCCATCCAAAATCCTCATTCAGATAATTCACAAAGACACAATAGACTTATCAGGAACATATTTAATCATCTCTGGCTTACTGATTACTATGGTGAAGCTGAAAACAGCCTTATTACAATAATCAAAAAATCAGGAACCTTCAGATGGCATGAGAAATGCATATTCACAACTGCAATTACTCTTAGTTCTCTAAGAACATGGCAGCAGGTTAAACTTTTTTACCTTGCTGAAATTTACGAAGTTGGTGAGGAAAAAGTTTCGGAACGTGGGCTTTCTGGTTTTATACTAAACCTTCATTACTATAACGACAGAATTTATCTTTACCCTGAGCTTACTGAGAAGATCCTGCAAATGAGCTTTATAGAAAAATTCAGGGAGCACTGCAGGATTATTGTTCTTCAGATGATCCGCTCGAGGGAGACAGAAAAACTTGGGAAAAGGCTTCACGATGAAATTCTTCCAAAAGTTGAGAAGCTTAAGCCAATGATTGAAGAGAAACTCGACCTTGAAAATATTCTGCCAAATTATACGAATAACGAGAAAAACCCTGACTGGGCTGAAATGTTCAAAGGCTCTGAAGATGTGTTTAAATCAATGGAAGAGTTGACAAAACTTCAGATGGAAGGCGCAGATGTATACATGTCAGCATTTGCCAACATGAAGCATTTTGATTTTTTCAAGGATTTCCAGAACTGGTTTGTTCCCTTTTTTCCGGGGCATGAGACAATAGATGAGATTTTTCATGATGAGATTTTAGGACCCGGAACAGATGAATTAGCTGAAGCGCTCTATATGACACCGTTTATATGCAATAGCGATAAATACTCATTGATTCTCAATTTAAAATATCTGCCCGCATCGCAAAAAACAATGATGCTAAAAGTTTTCAGGCTTGAGCTTGAAGGGCTACAGCAATTAAACGACAGTGAGGCTCTTGCAGACCCATACAGAAATTTCAGGATTAATGTTACCCAGTACATTCAGGATGTATACAGGTTCTTCAAGTTATCGCCATACAGGAAAGAATTTGAGGATATTTTCTCAGGCAGGCTTGATATTTACAACTCCGGGTTTTTCAGGCTTGTATACAGGGATTCTGACATTGAAACGGGCATTGCAGATTACTTCTTTAGCAGAGATTTTTATGATGATGCATTGCTATTATATCTGCGTAGAACGACAAAAGAAACTACTGATTCACAACTATATGAAAAGATTGGTTACTGTTACCAGGAAACAGGTGATTATGAAAATGCCTTAAATTACTACAAGCTTGCGGAGCTCATTGAACGTAAACTCTGGACAATCAAAAAGATCGGGTTATGTCTCAGAAGATCAGGAAAAACAGAAGAGGCTTTAAAGTATTATCTCGAGGCGCTTGAAATGGAACCTGAGAACCTTCATTCAGTAATGATGGCCGGCCATTGTCATCTAGATTTGAAAAACTATGAGGGAGCTCTGAAATATTACTTTAAGATAGAATATAGTGAGCCTAATAATCACAAGATTCTCAGGCCTATTGCATATTGTTACTTTGCTCTTGGAAAATTCGACGAATCAGAAAAATATTTTGACAGGATATCTGAAAAGATGATCAATGCTCATGACCAGATAAACAGGGGTCATCTTTCATTGTGCAGGGGGAATAAAAGAGGAGCGATTAATTTCTATCGCCAGGCAATTTCCGGCGGTGAACTTACAAAGGATCAGTTTATTGAGATTTTCAATACAGACAGCCCCATGCTTATATCACTTGGAGTCGATCCGGAGGATCTTCCTATAATTCTTGATTATCTTCTTTTTATTTGAATTAAAATATGATGCTATCAGGGGGGGCGCCCACAGAATCAAGACGTTGATGTTCATAACCTGGCCGTCCCTGAAGTCTTGGGTTGTGTCCTCTGCGCATTCTGCCTGTTGAATCGTTTTCGAAAGCTTTGCGGCCTTGCTCTATCATCTCCTGCCGTTTCTCATCCCACTCTCTCAGTCTTGTCAGCTGTTCATTTGTAAGCTTAGAATCGAGCTCTTTACTGAATGCCTTCATATTAGCATCGAGCTCTTTCCTGAATGTATTCTGAAGGTCATGATTGATTTTCGCATACTTATCAAGTACTTCCTCGATAGTAGCTTTTTGCTGCTCATCAGGTTGAATTATGTTATAAAAGCCCTCTCTGAATCGTTCCTCTGAGAAGTAAACACGCATGGGTTTGAGTTTTTGATATCTTATCTGTGCTGATGTAAGCATGCCTAAAACAAACCCGATAATAAGAGTCAAAACTATTAGAATGACAGATCTTAATCTCATCCGTTATAAATTAAAATTAATCTGAAGACTTTAAAAACCCCTTAATTTCCTGTTAAAAGCAATACAATATCCTCATTGCTTGCATCTGTTATTCCAAGAAGTGTATCGAATGAAATACTACCTTCTGTGAGAAATAGTGAGATCAGCAACAAGACAATAGCTGCAACTCCAGTCAGTGCGATCCTTGAAAAAGCAATACTAAGGAATCTTGAAAACTCCACTTCTTTTGTAATGCTCTCATTTTCAGGATAGATTGTTTTCAGTACTCTTTCTTTGAAACCAAAACTGAAATCATAAGAAACCTCAGAACCGATTTTCCCTGGTTCTACACTCTGATCTTCAGAGAGTGAGTCAATCATTAATTTTTTAATTTCTAAAGCTTCCATACTTTATAATTTATCCAAAACTTCCTTCAATTGTTCCTGAGCTCTTGACAACCTCGACAACACTGTTCCAATAGGTAACTTCAAAATCTCTGCAGTCTCTTTTGTCGAATATCCCTGTAGCATTCTCATAGTAACAATGACCCTGAATTTAGGATCAAGAGTCTGCAAAGCTTTCTCAACTATTTCGGCAGCATCCCTTTTTTCACTTGTATCATAATCAGGAACTTCATATTCGTGCATTTCATTATTACCCGATTGTGAAAACATTGAAAAGAACCTTTTTCTTCTTTTAATTTCGTTCAATGTCAGGTTTACTGCAATCCGCTGGATATAAGTTGACAATTTTGAATCGCCTCTGAAGTCAGACAATGAGTGGTACAATTTTATGAAAACTTCCTGTCCAATATCTTCAGCGTATGAATTGTCACCCAACATTCCTTTAACCGTCCTTGCAACCATTTTGCGGTAACGCTCAATGATCTCTCCAAAAGCTCTCTGATTGCCTGCGAGAGCTTCTTTTACGAGCCTGACCTCATCGGTTGCAATATTCGATTCATTGATCATGCTACGCCTTATAGACAATTAATAATTGCATTATATTCCCCTTTGTTAATTTTTATTAACAAAGATTTCAAAAAAAATTCATATACATCATTTCTCCTCGACGACATCGTAGGTTTTAGTATATCTTAAACGGAACAATTTTTTATTTTCAAATCCATCCTGTGCGCTCTCTCTCTCAAAAACAAACTCATTCTGGAGAAGTTTAGGATTATGTATTTCCGGATGATCAATAAATGTTTTACCATGTGTTGCTATTCCGCTAATAAAGTAATAGCATATATCATATCCTATCCAGGCATAACTCGTTTCGACCGGCATTGTAAGGAACTTCTTAAGATAATCAAGGTTAAATTGCCGTACGTCCGGTTCAGAATAATTAATCCTGTATGGCGACAAAATGAGCTGGTTCAACTCAAAAAACAGTTTTGTGTCGAGATCATCAAGATATTTCATCGAAGGGTAGCCAAACACTTTTACATTATATCTTTTTGAAAGATCCAGGATTAAACTTAATACTCTACTAACAACAACGGGGTCTTCCGATGCAATTATGATTATATTCTCCCGGTTTTCTGAAAGGGAATGGCTTATCCTGTTAATAGAATCATTTCTAAATGCAGTACGAGGATAGAAGATCAATTCCTTGAACTGGATCTCTTCATAATTGGTTTTTTTATTTAATTCACTGAATATCAGATTGCGGTAGTTCTTTACATCAACATCTGATTTTAAGGAATCAGTATGAATAAAAACAAGATTACTTGCATAATACCTTGAAATTTCTGAAGAAAGAGCTTTCTGAGCTACTTCAAGAGAGGCATTAGCCATGAAAGTTGTTTGATTACCTTCAAGTACCGAATTATTGATCAGCGAAACTGGAGATACTACCGGTATACCACGTTCAGATGCATACCGAGATACAATACGAAGATCAGGTGAAAACACCGGACCTATAATAAGATCCATCTCATCTAATTTTCGACTGTTTATCAGTCGTTTAACTTCTAATGTATCGCTCTTTATGTCAAAAGTATTGATCCTTATATCAAGCCCAAGTGAACGAAGGGTATCAGTAGCGAGAAGTATGCCATTGTACATCTCCAGGAAATCAGTACTTAGAGGATATATCCATTCTTCAGGTACATCTTCAGGCCTCTTCATGTTTTCCTCAAGATATAATGGCAGCAAAACTGCAATATCAATTGAACCTTCAAGTTTGCCTATCGGTGTAAATCCTTCAGGTCTCAAAAGTTTAGGGACTGTATCTTCAATTACAGGGGGTAATGTGTTTGTTACAACTTGTTGGTCTGCCTGGGGTATTGAAGGAGCATTAGAGGCAGGTATTCTTACTGTGTCTCCTACCTGCGGAAATCTTACATTTTTATTCTCTTTCCTTATTTCCCTTAAAGTTAAACCGTATTTACGCGCAATAGAAGAAAGCGTCTCTCCTTTTTCAACTTTATGGTAGAAGTATTTCTGGTCCTGAATAACAAAGCGCTCCTTGGGATTCATAAAATCCCTTTTTGGTACTGCAATTTCTGACCCTACAGGCAGCTTGTTAATTTCAATCCCGGAATTACTCTGTACTATTTCTGATTCAGAAACACCATAAAGCCGGGAGAGTGAATATATTGTTTCACCAGGCTTAAGTCTATGATATATGTACCGGCTTTCATCTTTCACAGGCGCTTTAACCTGCGTCAGAGTGGCAACCTTTATTTGTGCCTTCACGGGTATTTTGAGTGTTTGTCCCTCATTAAGACCTTCTTCTGCTGAAGGATTATCTGCGTACAGTTCATCAAGAGTAATGCCATAAGCCCTTGTTATTGAATAGCGTGTCTGCCCCTTCTTTACTGTATGAATATAGTATTGGTATCCGGATATTATAACCTTTTCAGAAGAAATCTCTACAGGTACCTGCGAATAAACAACAACAGGATTCAAGAGGAAAACTGTCATAACTAATAGTCCGCAACCTTTAATTATTTTCATTTACAATGTTGGTTTTAACCAGTATGAGTATAAGAGATTTATTTAACTAGATTCTGTATGAATCAGCTACAAAAATAAGAACATTTACGTTTGGTCGTAAATAAACCGGAATTGTCGATACTGGTATCAGATCTTTTCTAATTAAAGTGTTTTCAGAAATGCTGAACAATTCTTTTCTATCCTGTTATGAATATCATTTATATTTTCGCGCTGGAATTTCCGTCCTGTTATCTTCTCAAACAGCTCAATGTATCTTTCAGACACTTCATTAACATAAGAGTCGGTCATTTCAGGTACCTTCTGACCTTCTTTCCCCTGGAACCCATTTGCCATCAGCCATTCCCTAACAAATTCCTTTGAGAGTTGTTTTTGTGGAAGTCCTTTATTAAACCTGTCGGAGTATTCATCAGAATAAAAATATCTTGATGAATCAGGGGTATTTATCTCATCGATAAGGTAGATTTTACCATCCTTCTTCCCAAATTCATATTTTGTATCTACAAGGATAAGGCCCTGTTTTGCAGCAATTTCAGTGCCTTTCATAAACACATCCATAGTATACTTTTCGATAATGTTATACTCATCTTCAGGTATAAGTTTCTTTTTTATGATTTCTTCTCTCGAAATATCTTCATCGTGGAAACCCTGTTCAGCTTTTGTTGTTGGTGTAATTATAGGTTTCTCAAATTTCTGATGTTCCTTCATACCTTCCGGCAACTTTATTCCACAGATTTCTCTTGCGCCTGATTTGTAGGCGCGCCATGAACTTCCTGTTAAATAAGCTCTTACAATCATCTCAACAGGATATGGTTTGCAAATATGCCCAATTGTGACGTTCGGATCAGGGGTAGCTATTTTCCAATTCGGAACGATATCTTTGGTAGCGTCAAGAAAAAGACTTGCTATCTGATTCAAAACCTGTCCTTTGTAAGGAATTCCTTTGGGAAGAACAACATCAAATGCCGAAATCCTGTCAGATACAATCATAAGAAGATATTTGTCATCTATGTTATAGACATCTCTTACTTTTCCTCTGTAAATATTTTTTTGTCCCGGAAATTTAAAATCGGAGGTTACAATTGTCTGTTGCATAATCTGGTTCTATTTAGTTTTTCCTGTTTTCACTGAGTCGGTTTCATCGTTTTCATAAGCCCTGACAATATTTTTAACGAGCTTATGTCTAACAATATCACGTTCATCAAATTTTATTATTGATATTCCTTCAATATTAACAAGTATCCTCATTGCCTGCATCAAACCTGACTCGCTTTTGCGAGGAAGGTCGATTTGGGTGCTGTCACCTGTCATGATAAACTTAGAATTGACGCCCATTCTTGTAAGGAACATTTTGAGCTGGCTCATTGTGGCATTTTGTGCTTCATCGAGAATAACAAAAGCATTTTCGAGTGTTCTCCCTCTCATAAAAGCAAGCGGGGCAATCTGAACTGTACCATCTTCTATCCATGTCTCAAGTTTCTTGAATGGCAGCATATCGTGCAATGCATCATAGAGAGGTTGAAGATATGGATCAAGCTTTTCTTTCATATCGCCTGGCAGGAATCCCAGTCTTTCGCCCGCTTCTACAGCAGGACGTGTCAGAATGATCTTCTTTACTTCACGCTCTTTTAAAGCTCTCACTGCCAAAGCAATAGAAGTATATGTTTTTCCTGTCCCGGCAGGACCTTCAGCTATTACAAGGTCATTTGTTTTATAATCATTAATCAGGAGAAGCTGGTTTACAGTACGTGCCCTTATTGGTTTACCGCTGGTTCCAAATACTATAACCTGCTCGAATTCGCCTTTCGAAGCGCTTTTCATGTGTTCAGCATCAAAGAAATACTTTTCAATATCTCTTTCATCGAGCCTGTTATACTTCTTATAATACTCTATAATTTCATTAAATTTCTCAGCAAATACTGTTATCTCTGCTTCTTCTCCAAGACATTTTATCTCGTTGCCTCTTGCAATGATCTTAATTTTAGGAAAGAAACTCCTGATCTTGTCAAGCACTGAATTATTAGTACCAAAAAAAACTACAGGATCTATATCTTCGAGAAATATCACTATCTCTGTCATGAATTCTTAAAATTAATTCTCCTGATATTATTGCGGTTTAACCCCTGGAACAAGCGTTTTGTTTAAAATATAGTAATTGATCATTACAAAGTAAGGTTATTTTTTGCTTAGAAGATTATCTTTGCTGTAAGTTTTTTCTTATGCCCGTTATAACGCTGACAACCGAGTGGAAGCCTGATGATTTTTACTATGGGATTATAAAAGGGAAACTTTGTTCGCTTTGCGAGAATGCAACAATAATTGTGAATGCCGGGAATATTCTGCCATTCAATATTGCACAGGCATCATTCGTAATAAGGAACACCTATCCTAATTATCCCAAAGGATCTATTCATATAATCTGCATTCAGTCTGAAGAGAAAAAAGGGAAGCAACACCTCATTGTCAGCGCTAAAGATCATTACTTCATTGGGGCCGACAATGGTATTTTCAACCTGATACTTAACTCCGAACCTGATGAAATAATAAAAATCAAAGACGAAGGGATTACCGATGAACTTGAGATTTTTGCAAGGGCAGCTGCCGCCATCTGTTCAGGTAAAAAGACAGCCGAGCTTGGCGAAGGAATAAGCTCCATAAGTGAAAAGCTCCCACTTAGGGCAACAATAGATAAGGATGTTGTTACCGGAAGCATTATATTCATTGATTCTTATGGGAATGCAATTTCGAACATTACCAGGGAGATCTTTTACAGAATTTTTGAGAACCGCGATTACAGGATACTGATACAGAGCAACAGGAATTATACAAGCAAAATTTCAAATCGATACAGTGACGTTCCGGTTGGTGAACTTCTTGCCCGCTTCAACCAGCTTGATCTGCTGGAGATAGCAGTCAATGGGGCTAATGTATCCGAACTGTTCAGCATAACAACCGGTTCAGTAATCAGAGTTGACGCACTGAACAAATCAGCTCCTGCAATCCGTTTGCTTTAAAAACACATTATGAATAAAAGAGAAAAATGCCTGCAGGAATTCAACAGGCTGCTAGATATTATTGATGAGCTAAGAATTAAATGTCCATGGGACATGAAACAGACAAATGAAAGTCTTCGCAAGCTCACTATTGAAGAAACCTATGAACTGGCAGATGCGATTTCATCAGCAAATGATGATTCCATAAAGACAGAACTCGGGGATCTTATGCTCCATATAGTATTTTATGCCAAAATCGGTTCTGAAAGAGGGGTCTTTGAGATGAATGATGTACTGGAATCAATTAATAAAAAATTGATTTACAGGCATCCTCATGTTTTTGGAGATGTTAAGGTTAACAGTTCAACCGAGGTTGAAGAGAACTGGGAGAAACTCAAAATGCATGAGAAGGAAGATTATAAACCTGTATTATCAGGCGTTCCTTCGTCATTGCCTGCCATAGTTAAAGCCAACCGGATACAGGAGAAAGTACGCGGAGTTGGATTCGATTGGGAAAAACCGGAACAGATATGGGATAAGGTTGCAGAAGAGCTAGGTGAACTCAAGGTTGAAATTGACAGGCACGACAAGGAATCTATTGAGTCGGAATTAGGTGATGTGTTGTTTTCAATAATCAATGCATCAAGGCTATATGGAATTGACCCTGAATCAGCTCTCGAGAAAACAAACCGGAAGTTTATCAAACGGTTCAATTATCTTGAAAATGAGACAATAAGAAAGGGGAAATCGCTTAAAGACATGACACTCGATGAGATGAATGTTATTTGGGAACAGGCTAAAAAAGAAGATTGATTTTATTTACTGAACCTGTAACTCAGTAACTGGTAAATTATCTTTGCCGCCACGAAATCAGGGGCTTTGTTTGTTTCAGACGGACAAAGCTCAACAACATCAAAACCAACAAGATTTCGCTTTGCTATAACATTTCTTAAAAAATTCATTAACTCTGAATAATCAGGACCGCCAGGTTCGGGAGTTCCAGTGGAAGGCATTAATGAGGGATCAAAGACGTCAAGATCAATTGTCAGATAGACATTTTCAGTAAGGAGATTTAAAGCTTCTTCATAAAGAGCCTTGTCAGAGTATAGATTGTGAGAGTAAAAGATACGGTTGTTATCAGCGAATGGAACTTCGTCCTTCGACATGCTCCTGATGCCGACTTGCACAATTGGAGCATATTCTCTTGCCCTGGCCATGGCACATGCGTGGTTCAGAGATGATCCTTCATATTCCTGCCGTAGATCTGAATGAGCATCAAGTTGAAGGATCGTAATGTTTCCATAGAACTCTGAAAAAGCCTTAAAAGCGCCAATAGGAACAGTGTGATTTCCTCCAATAATTACAGGAAATTTGCCTTCTGCCAGCAACGACATTATCTTCCTGTAAACTTCGTCGGTAAGCTTTTCCGGAGAACTTTTCACGGTAATGGGGTCAATTGTATGAATTCCATGAGTATGTGCCTCGCTGGCTGTTTCAACATCATAAAACTCAAGGTTTACTGAGGCATTAAGGATTGCATCAGGACCTTTATCCGATCCCTTCATCCATGTGCTTGTCTCATCATAAGGCACAGGAAGAATAATGATTCGGGAGTCTTTGTATTCATAAACAACCTCATTCCCTCCGAAATTCATAGAATTTTAAGCTTCAGGTGATTGTTTTTTCTTCTTCTTTGCGGGAGCTTTTTTCTCTTGTTTTTCATTTTCTTCTGATGCAACGACCTGTTCAACAGGTTTGTCTTCTTCTGCCTTCTCAGGCTCTTCTTTTACAAGAAGATCAAGCTTATGCAGTATGTTGTACCATTGAGCAACCTTCTTTATGTCGCTCACGTACACTTTATTCCTTGAATAATCCGGAAGTACATTCTCAAACCACTTTGTAAGTTTTGCATTATCAGATTTTGGATCTATTGCAGGTCCCCCATTCTCTTTCTCAAATATAAGGTCAAAAACCTTGCTCAGGGAAACATCCTCTTTCTCAGTGAAGATTGCAATATCTTCAAGAGAGCTCACTTTAGCAGTACCATAAGCAGTTCCACGTTTTTTTGTTTCAAGGTGCTCAATAATAATGGCGTTTTTACCTTGTGCAAGGAACCTAAAGAGACCAGGTTCTCCGGAAATCGATAGAATATCTTTTAAAACCATTTTTATTTGTTTTGATTACAAATTTAATCCTTGAATTTTATTAATGAATAAGAAGATTGAATATTTTCTAATTCATATTCCTCTCCTTCTTAATTTTTTCATACGCCTCATTTACAGTTCTGAATTTTTCATCAGCTGTTTTTCGAAATTCATCCCCCAGGTGGCTCACCCGATCGGGATGATATTTCATAGCCATTTTACGATATGCCTTTTTAATTTCTTCATCAGTTGCCGATCTTTCAACTTCAAGAATCTTATATAAAGAGTCGGTTTCGGGAACAAACATGTTTTTGATCGACGCGTAGTCGTTCTGGTTGATACCCATTGCTCCTGAAATTTTGCCAAGAAGGTCAAGTTCAAGAGGATGAATAACTGTATCAGCAGCAGAAAGATTAAACAGAAGGTGCATTAACTGAAGCCGTGATGAATAATCCATATTGCTTTTAATCTGGATACATATATCTCTCACGGGGATATCTTTCTTTAACAGATCCTTAAGTACGAGCAATGCTTGCTTTGATGATTCAGTTCCAAACTGGGTGACAAAGAACTTTTTGACATAGTTAAGTTCTGACTGCACAACCTTACCATCGACCTTCATAACTGCAGCAATAAGCACAAGAAGGCTCATCCCGAAATCGCCCTGTGCAGTTACCTCAGAGCTCGAAACATTACCGGAGTACCTGTCAGCAGATTCATCTACTACTGTACCCATTAGGAATCCAAGCAATCCACCAATAGGACCGCCAAGTACGAACCCCAAACCTCCTCCCAGCCACTTTCCGAACATCTTTTAGCTTTTTATGAGTTTTAAAATATCTTCATGAATCAGTAGAACTGCTGGTATTATCATTTCATTTTCAGAGTTCCTGATTACATAATCCGACTTCTCTATTTTTTCTTCGTCATTCATTTGCATTTTTATCCTGTCGAGGACCTGGACGCGGGTAAGCTTGTTACGATGAATAACCCTGTCGATTCGCTCTTCAACGGGAGCTGTCACTGTAACAACCTTATCAACAAACCGGAAGGCTCCGCTCTCGAAAAGGATTGCAGCTTCCATTATCACATAAGGTCCTTCCTGTTGCATTGTCCACTTTTCAAACTGTTCAAAAACGGCTGGATGAACAAGTTTGTTGACCTTCTCAAGCATAATACTGTCATTGAATATTAGCGATGCAAGTTCTTTCCTGTCGAGTTTGCCCGTAGCAAACATATCTCTCCCGGCAATTTTATTCAACTCTTTTCTTATTGTTTCATTGCATTCCATAAGAATGCTTGCTTCTGTATCGGCAGAGAACACAGGAACTCCAAGAACATGAAATACACGACAAACAGAGGTTTTTCCGCTGCCTATTCCTCCTGTTACGCCAAGCTTGAATGGAATTTTATTGTTAAGCATTTCAACCTTTCTGTTTTTTCTTCCTGAAGATTGATCCTGAAAAAGACTTTTCTGTTGACACTGTTGATTTCTCCAGAGAAAAAAACAGGGTATCGGGTTTGATTGAGACTATCTCAAACTCGGATCGTAGTTGCATAGCAAGACTGCGTGACAGACCCGATGTGACAAGATAATAATCTGGCTCTTTGCTGCCTGAAACACGTTTGTAATTTACCTTTGAAATATCAATTGTAAGTGGTGTTTTTTTTCCTGATAGTTTTTGACGGAGAACAGATGATCCGCTACCTTTCAGGTAAAGATTTATCCTGGCCGGCTGACTTTCCTCAATAATTCTTCCCTTAGGAATATTAGAATATTTCACCGGGAACCTTATCACTGCCTCAACTTCTTTATCGAGAGAGTTCAGGTACCAGAAAACAAAAGAGAGGAGCAAAAAAAAGGCAAATACGAATAAATCCCTGTTTCCTGTCCTCTTTTTTCTTGTCTCAAAAATACCCTTCACAATAAGGTAAATTGATTTTTATTCATCAACTGAAGGATCTTTCATGAGAGCGCTCTTATCAATCTTCAGCTTGATGTCTCCACCAACATCAACCAAAACATAAGTATCCTTCACCTCATATACTCTCCCATAAATGCCTCCGGTTGTTATAACTTTATCACCTCTTTTTAGAGAGTTCCTGTAATTGGCAAGCTCTTTCTGTTTCTTCGTCTGAGGACGAATCATAAAGAAATAGAATATAACAAAAACAAGAATAAACGGAAGTAATGATACAAGTGGATTTGGCTGACCGGCTGTACCTGCGGGCTTAGCCAATAATAATAAATAAGCAAGATTTGTCATTTTCGAAAATATTATAGTTAATTGTTTATTGCTGCATTACCTCTGCAGTGATCCTGAGTAAAACGACAGGCACCTTTGCATTTGAATTTACTGTTATTGTCTTTGTTTGCATTCCATTTCTGTCTGAAGCATCAAAGAGTACCTCAATACTACCTGTTTCACCTGGCTTTACAGGTTTTGAAGTATATTTCGATGCAGTACATCCACATGTTGTCGATACTGATTTAAGTACGAGGTCACCTGGTCCCTTGTTCTCGAAGACAAACTGATGAGATACTTTTTCACCTTCTGTTATCTTGCCGAAATCATATTCGTATTCGTTAAAAGCAATATCAGCAGTTCCTGTTGATTCACTTTTGGCTTGTGATCCGCCTCTGTTGCCAGTACATTGTACAAGAAAAAATGAAGATATCAATATTAAAACAATAAATTTTCTCATTAGCTATTTAATATTAAATCAATCAGTTAAAGCTTCACCCATCAGACCGCGGCCCGTTTTTTTAAGAAAGCCTTCATCACGCATTTCTTTTACGATCTTATCGAGTATCCCGTTCACAAAGGTACTGCTTTTTGATGTACAATAATACTTGGCTAATTCAATGTACTCATTAAGAGTTACCCTTACAGGTATTTCCTGGAATTCCAGGATTTCAGTAATTGCAAGTTTCATTACAAGAATATCCATTAGAGCTATCCTTTCAACCTCCCAGTTTGTAGTATTTTTATCAATAAGCTCTGATGTTTTCTTGTCGTTCATTATTGCCTTTCGAAGAAGAACCTTAACAAATTCTTTGTCTTCCTCATTCTTAAATAATGGCATGAGGGTGTTTTGCAAATTACCCTGGCGGAATTTTCTTATAGTTTTCTCAGCCATTGCCGAAACATACTCTATGTCGTCGTTCCAGTAAATACTTTGTTCCTCAAGATAAGCCTGCAGATCTTCTGATGTAAGGAATAGTTCATTTATTATACTGATAAAGAATTTCTTATCAGCGCTGAAGCCTGTAGTAGTACTCAGATATTCTTTATAGGGTTCCCATGTTAGCATTTTGGTGTAGAGCAGCCTGGGAACGTGAGAATTAACCCATGATAGTTTTTTTTTCGATATGTAGCTTGTGAAATCCTCGCTGTTTCGCAGTTGGTTAAGAATAAGATTATCGACAAACCGTGTATTTGGGTTAAGATCTTCGGTAGTTGGGATCCTTTTGTGTAATGCCATATCGATCTTTTCGGCAGCAATATCAGCAATCTCCAGGACAAGCAGAAGAAGGTAATGATATAGATCATAAGTCTTCTCGATGCTGAACATAAGCTCTTTTTCTGCCTGTGAGAGATTATCATCATTTCTCCTGTTGAAGGCATAAAAAGCCATCAGTGCCTTGATTCGTAATAGTCTTCTGCTAATCATTCAATAAAGAACCTCAATATCAAAGCTGCAAAAATACTCTTTTTCCCGCTCCTTCAAAAGAACATCAGTAATTTTGAATCTGAAAGAAGTTAAAGAATGTAAATATTTGTAAAAAAAAAAGATTATCAAATTCGCTACAAATATAGGTGTAATATATTTATAATGTGTTTTTTAGCCTCATTTGCACAGGTCCATTTTGATTTGTTAAAAAAAGTATTACATTTGACAATATAAAAGAATACCCTAACAAAAACTGACATATCAATGGAAGAAGAAGCTGGAACAAAGGAAGTCATGAATGGACAGGAGGATAGGAATGGGAAGGATGAATTATTCACCAAGATTGTCCGTGCCGGAAAGAGAACATACTTTTTTGATGTCAAGGCGACCAGGAAGGATGATTATTATCTTACCATTACAGAGAGCAAGAAACGCTTAGGAAAAGAAGGTAAAATTTTTTATGAAAAGCACAAGATTTTCCTTTACAAGGAAGATTTTGATAAGTTCATTGAAGGCCTTAAAGATGCTGTAACTTACATAGATACAGAACACATTGAGATTGAGCCATCGACTGTCAATAAGGAAAATATCATGGGTTCTGAAAAAGCAGCCGTTGTAACCGAAGAATTTACAAATGTTGAATTTGAAGATCTCGGGAAACAATAAGTGCCATATTTAAGAAATTCATCGTGTCATGCCTGATTATCTGCTCCTGATATCAGGATTATTGCTAATGGTACTCGGTATAATCGGCTGCCTTGTGCCTGTTTTGCCTGGGCCTCCTTTCAGTTTTATCGGGTTAATTCTTCTCCACCTTTCGAGATTTGGCAATTTTTCGACAACAACACTTATCATTCTTGGCTGTATTGCAGTAATTGTGACTGTGCTTGATTATGTAGTTCCCATTTGGGGAACCAGGAAATTCGGCGGATCAAAATATGGCACTAGAGGAGCCACAGTCGGGCTGATAGTCGGATTGTTTCTTGGTCCTGCAGGCATAATCCTGGGATCGCTTATTGGCGCTTTTGTCGGCGAGATGATTTACAAGGACGATTTCAATTATGCTATCAAAGCAGGCATTGGTAGTCTCATAGGTTTCCTTGCAGGAGTTGGCCTCAAACTTACCGCATCATTTATTATGACGTTCTACTTCCTTCGGGAGTGGATCAGATGAGAGATCAAATCGGATTAGAGCTCATTGAGCGGAGCCGAAATGAGCATTATGCCATATTGCTGGTTCACCCCGGCTCCGTCGGTGACCTATACACCTGGTGAGAAGCCCTTAACCTTAACCCATTTTGTTCCTAAAGTGGCAACCATAACGGCTTTTATTGTATGAAGCCTGTTTTCTGCTTCACTGAACACGATTGAATTTGCTGATTCAAATACTTCTTCAGTGACTTCCACACCGTCAAGTCCGAATTTTTGATATATCTCCTCCCCTGTCTTTGTTTCACGGTTGTGAAATGCAGGAAGGCAGTGCAGGAACTTAACATCTTTATTGCCGGTCTTTTTAATTACTTCACCGTTAATCTGGTAAGGTCTTAGTAGTTTTATTCTTTCTGCCCATACTGACTCAGGCTCTCCCATTGATACCCAGACATCTGTATAAAGGAAGTCGGCTCCTTTAACTGCAAGATCAACATTATCTGTTATTGTAATACTGGCTCCTGTTTCGGCAGCAATTTCCCTGCATATCTCGATAAGTTCCTTTGCCGGCTGATATTCTGTTGGAGCTGCAATCCTGAAATCTATTCCCATCTTGGCCGAGCCAACCATGAGAGAGTTGCCCATATTATACCTTGCATCTCCCATATAGCAGAGCGACATTTTATTCAAAGGCTTTGAAGAGTGCTCCGTCATTGTAAGAAAGTCAGCAAGTATCTGTGTAGGATGGAATTCATTTGTTAAACCATTCCAAACCGGAACACCTGCATATTTTGCAAGCTCTTCAACAATCTCCTGTCCGTATCCACGGTATTCAATACCGTCGAACATTCCACCTAAAACCCTTGCAGTATCGCGCATTGATTCTTTCTGTCCGATTTGGGAACCTGACGGCCCAAGATACGTAACATGAGCACCCTGGTCGAAAGCTGCAACTTCAAAAGCACACCTTGTGCGAGTCGATGATTTTTCGAATATTAAGGCAATGTTTTTACCTTTCAGGTATTGTACTTCATTACCTTTCTTCTTTGCTTTTTTAAGTTCGGCGGCAAGATCAAGAAGGTAAGTGATTTCAGCCGGTGTGAAATCAAGCAGTTTCAGGAAATTACGATTTTGGAGATTAACTGACATAGGAATAAATATAAGTAACAGGCAAATTTATTCGTTTTCATATTCCATGGTTATCTTCGAACCATATTTTTTATCAGCCAGTTTGAATGCTTCTGTTATAACAGCCATATTCCCGCCATTTTTTATAAAACTCAAACATGCTTTTATTTTCGGCTCCATGCTTCCTTTGGCAAAATGGCCTTCATCAAGGTATCTTTGAGCGTCTTTGTAGTCAAGGAATTCTTTTACTTCCTGGTTTGGTTTATTATAATTAGTATAGATATAAGGTACGTCAGTAAGAATGTAAAATTCATCAGCGCCAACGCGCGTTGCAAGAAGAGACGAAGCCATATCCTTATCAATTACTGCTTCCACAGCCCTGAAATCAAAATTATTGTCAATATATACAGGAACTCCTCCTCCTCCTGCAGCAATGACTATATTACCACGCCTTGCCAGTTCACATATTACTGTATCATTTATTATACCTGTTGGAGCTGGAGAAGCCACAACCCTTCTGAACCCGTCCTTTGCTTTGACCTCTTCCCTGAAAACCCAGCACTTCTTTGCTGCAAGTTCATTAGCCTCTTCTTTTGTGTAAACTTTCCCGACTCTTTTCTGAGGATCGCTAAAGGCAGGATCATTAACATCTACAAGTACTTCCGTTACTATACAAATTACGTTTCGCTTAATATTATGTCTGTTCAGAACATTTCTGAACATTCTCTCAATCATATAACCAATACCACCCTGTGTATCGGCCACACAGACATCTATTGGCATCTGTGCAATCCCGTACATCTGCTCACCTGCATCGTTCCTCATTAAAATATTACCTACCTGTGGCCCGTTGCCATGAGTAACTATGAGATCATAGCCTTCATTAATAAGAAAAATAAGGTTTTCAAGAGTATCGGTGGTATTCTGCTCCTGCTCTTCAATTGTTCCTATTTGGTCACCCCTGAGAAGGGCATTACCCCCAAGGGCAACCACTGCAAGTTTCTTCTTCATTATTGCATAATTGATGGCTTCTTTACATCAAGTATTCAGACAGAATAATGAGTTGGTTTGTTTATCCGAAGAAGTATTTTCAACATAAAGGTATCATTAAAATATTAAACATGAGACAGAAATCGCTATCAGAGAGATTGTAAATAAAAAAATATGTTACATTTACATTCGTCATTAACTAACTAACTTATAAGTGAGATTCAAATTTTTGCTAATTACCTTACTCATTGCAGTGACTTTCTCCTCCTGCAGATCTAAAGGTGGAAAGCATATAAACCAGGGAGAAATTCATTACGATATAAGTTATGTTGGTGAATTTGCCGTTTCTGTCGATCTGTTACCAAAAAGTCTGGTGGTCTCTTTCAAAGAAGATAAGATACTGTTCGAAATGACTGGCCTGGGAAAATCAGGAATTATCAACCTGGCTAATCCTGAACTTGAAATATACGATACTTACTATAGCTTCATGACTCTTAAGAAATATTATGCTGCAGAACCTGGAGAAAGTTTCCCGGGCTTTAACGCCATGGATAAGATGGAAATCAAGAAGACATCAAAAGAAGCTGTAATATGCGGTTATAACTGCAAAAATGCAATTGTAAGTTTTCCCGGTACAGACGGAACCTACAACATCTGGTACACCCGTGAGATAAATGTCAAAAATCCTAATGTTGCAACACCTTTTGAAGATATTGACGGAGTTTTACTTTCATTCTTTTTTAAACTTGGAGGTTCGGAACTACATTTCAATTGTGAAAATGTATACAGCATGGACATCCCCGATGAAGTATTTAAACGTAGGCCTCACTACGATCTGGTTACAAAGGACGACATAGTAAGGTTTATGAACAAGATGATTAAAACCATTGGTTCATAAAATATTCACATTGTGAATAACCTTCTTCCGTAAAATAGCAAAATTATTACCTTTGAGGTTGACCAATTTTCAAATCAACGATGAGCAAGGTAAAGGATGATGCAGGGAAGAAAAATTTAAAAACTGACAAAACTCCAGGGAAATTCCCGTCTTTTTTTACCGACGAAAGGATAAAATTCATCTTTGGAATTCTTGTTACTGGTTTTGCGTTTTATCTTCTTCTAGCATGCGTCTCATATTTATTCTGGTGGAAAACTGATCAGAGTCTTCCCGATTCACAGATTGTTTCAGATTCTGAGATTATAGTAAAAAACTGGTCTGGCAAAAGTGGCCATTTCCTTGCAAAAACTATAATAAGCAATGGATTTGGTTTCGGCGCTTTTTTCATTCCACTGATTATAGGAACATTAGGTCTCTATCTTTTAAACTTCCCTGGCATTAAGCCTGTCAGGCTTACAGCTAAATTTGCTTTTGCAGCGATACTTCTGTCCCTAATCCTTGGTTTCATTTTCGGACAGTCACAAACATATCTGACAAGTGGTCCTGGAGGCGCTCATGGTTATAGGATAGTTAAATGGACTAACGCGTTCATGGGAAAGATAGGCTCCGGAGCAGTCCTGTTTTCAATGACTCTTGCTTATCTCGTTTTTGCACTTAGAGTCAAACCTTCTTCATTTTATGTTAAAATACCTGATATGAAGTTCAGGAAGGAGCCAAAGAAAGACACTGAAAATATTGCATTTGATACAGATAATTCTGCAGAAGATACAGCAGAGGATAGGGAGGATAATGTCGACAACAACCATGAAGAAATAATAAACCAGCTTGATAAGAATAGTGGGATACAGTTTATTGTAAGGGACACCACCAAGAATATTGGGGAGGAAGAAGCAGACGATAAGGAGGAAGAAGATTATAATGATGACATACACCCTTTCAGAGGATCAATTATTAATGACATTGACAATCCAAAACCTGTTGTTGCACCTGTAATACTTCCTCAGCCTGGTGATTTGCTTACAGCTGAAGCAGGAGATGAAACCATGAGTTTAACAAGGCCCGAAGCAGGCAAAAATCTCTCCGAAAATGAAGTTGCAAGGATAATGGAGAATTATGATCCCCGGCTCGATCTTTCACGATATAAATTTCCACCTGTTTCAATATTAAAAGAGCATAAATCAGCCAGTGCCTTTGACAATAATGAAGTATTTGAAAACAAGGAGAATATAATTAAGACCCTGGGCGATCACAAAATTGCTATTAAAAGCATATCAGCTACAATAGGTCCAACTGTTACTCTATATGAAATTGTGCCGGAACGAGGTGTAAGACTTGCAAGAATCAAATCTCTTGAAGATGATATAGCCCTCAATCTTTCTGCTCTTGGCATAAGGATCATTGCACCAATACCCGGAAGAGGCACAGTTGGGATTGAAGTACCGAATAAGAATGCCGAGATGGTTTCAATGAGATCGCTGATAACATCAAAGGCTTTTCAGGAAACAAAATTTGATATTGCCCTGGCCCTGGGCAGAACAATCACTAACGACCCCTATATTGTTGATCTCACAAAGATGCCTCACCTCCTTGTAGCAGGAGCTACAGGACAAGGTAAATCAGTTGGTATAAATGCTATTATAACTTCGATACTCTATAAAAAACATCCTGCAGAAGTAAAATTCGTACTTATCGATCCAAAAAGGGTTGAACTCCCGCTGTATATGAAGATCGAAAGACATTTTCTTGCAAAATTGCCAGACGAAGAAGATGCTATTATTACTGATACCCAAAAGGTTATTAAGACACTGAACTCACTTTGTATTGAGATGGATAACAGGTTGGAGCTTCTTAAGGCAGCCCAGTCAAGAAACATAAAAGAGTACAATGACAAGTTTGTTTCAAGGAAGCTTAACCCTGAGAAAGGACACAAGTACCTGCCATATATTGTATTGATAATTGATGAATTTGCGGATCTCATTATGACTGCTGGAAGGGAAATTGAAGGGCCCATCGGAAGGCTTGCACAATTGGCAAGGGCTATTGGTATCCATCTCATTATTTCAACCCAGCGCCCTTCTGCAAATATTATAACCGGGTTTATTAAAGCAAATTTCCCGACGAGGATTGCCTTCAGGGTATTCTCTTCTATTGACTCACGCACAATCCTCGATGCTACCGGCGCTGACAGGCTAGTCGGACGTGGTGACATGCTCATCTCTTCAGGAAATGAGCCTGTAAGGGTTCAGTGTGCATTCATTGATACTCCCGAAATTGAAGAATTAACCGATTTCATAGGTTCACAGAAAGGTTATTCAGATGCAATGCATCTACCTGAATATATAGATGATAATGAATCTGGTGCGATTGATGTCGATTTAAAAAAGAAAGACCCAATGTTTGAAGATGCCGCCAGGCTTGTTGTACAACATCAACAGGGATCTACATCATTGATACAACGCAAGCTAAGCATTGGCTACAACAGGGCTGGAAGAATTATCGATCAGCTTGAAGCTGCCGGAATTGTCGGCGCATTCGAGGGTAGCAAGGCAAGGGATGTTTTATGTACTGATATTATCGCTTTGGAACAGATTTTGAAGCAACTCGAATAAAAACATAATGCGTAGAACATTTTTATCACTGCTTTTTTTATCATTCTCATTTGCTCTGATGGCACAGACAGATGTCCAGGCACTTAAGATACTTGACCAATTTTCGGCTAAGGCAACAAAAGCGCCATCTGTCTTTATGGAGTTCAACCTTGTGACAATTAACCAGGCAGAGGGAACAACTGATTCAATGGAAGGCAGCGTACTCATCAGCAAGGATAAGTATAAGCTTGAGCTCCCTGATAATGTTACATTCTTCAATGGGGAATCAACATGGAGCTACCTGCCTGCTGAAAAAGAAGTCACTATTACAAAAGCTGAAAAAGGTGATGATTCTTTCATGAGCAAGCCTTCAACAATCTTCACTTTGTACAAAAAAGGATATAAATGCAGATTGATTGATGAAACTCCTGATTTGTATGTCATTGATCTTTATCCCGAAGAACTTAAAACTGAAATTATTCGAATCAGGACAACAATATCAAAAGTGCAGATGGAACCGGTTAATTTCGAATATAAGAGAAAAGATGGAATCGTTATTACATTGAATATCATATCATACGATCTGAAACAACAACCTAAACCTGATAGTTTCGTTTTCCAGGAAGCTAAATACCCCGGTGTTGAGGTTATTGATATGAGGTAGTTTAGTTTGAAAATTTGATGTTTCAGGTTTCAAAGTTTCAGGGTTTCAGAGTCTCAGGATTTGGCAGGATAGGCGACTCTTTTATGATAGATCATCGATAACCGTCTTTTGAATGATTCTTTTATATCTGATATTTCCCTGTAGGTAAAGGGTGCATCAGAGTATTGTCCGTCCTGCTCTTGTAAAAGAACAATACGCTCAACAAGCTCACCAATACTATCCTCAGTTTGTTTCTCCATGCTTCGCGATGAAGCTTCAACTGCATCGGCCATCATTATTATTGCAGTCTCTTTAGTGAATGGTTTTGGTCCCGGGTACATAAATTCACTCAAATCACTACCTTCTATGGAACGTCGTTCAGCATGCTTTTTATAAAAATAGTATGCAACAGAGGTACCATGATGTGTCCTGATGAAATCAATTATCTGCTGGGGTAACTTATAGTTCTTTGCCAGGATAATTCCACTGTTCACATGGTTGATGATAAGTTTTGCACTTGATCCCGGATCAAGATCGGTATGGGGGCTTATCGCATTTTTTTGATTCTCAGTATAATAGTCGGGTGAAGCAATTTTGCCTATATCATGATACAGGGCTCCTACCCTGGCCAGCAACGGATTTGCCCCTGTAATCCTGGCTGCTTCTTCAGCAAGATTGGCAACCTGCAAAGAATGCTGAAATGAGCCAGGCGCTTCATCAGCAAGTTTCCTTAACAGTGGTTGACTTGTATCGGCATATTCTAGCAGGGTTGAATCAGAAAGGTACATGAACCTGTTCTCAAAAACGAATATTACAGGATAACTTAGAAGTACCAGAATACTGTTAATAAACAACGACGCGTATACCATGGCATCGATGTTATGAAAGCCTCCGGGCTTAATAATACTTAGCCCGGTGTATATTATCACAAACGTCAAAAAAACAAAAAATGCAGCAAATACCAGCTTCCCCTTCCTGTGTGCTCTTAATGTCAATATGGCTACAGTTGCTGCAAGAAAGTTTATCACAATAAACTCGAATGATTCAGCGCCAATGAAGCCACAGATGAGAAGAATACTCACAAGTACAAAAAATGATAGCCTTGCATCGTAAAATGTCCTGACAAGTATGGCAGCCAAAGTAAATGGGATCATTTGAATGATAATGCCCGGGAAATAAAAGGTCAGTTTTACAAGTATTGTAAATAATACAATCAATACAAGCAGGAACAATGTCTTTAGATCAGATTTCAGCACATCAGGAGAGAAATGCAACAGAAAGAGATACAGCACGATCATGAAAATACATGAGATCAAAAGGCTTCCGGCTAATTCAGGTATGCTGATTGTTGTATTAAATTGCCATACCGCCGAGATAATTATCGCAGATGCAAAGAAATAAGATTTATTAACCCGTTTTGTCTTGCTATTTAACGGCATTTTATCCCCTCAGCCATATTAGGATCAGGGAGTCGCAAAAATAAAAAAAAATTCTAATTAGCTAACCTGCTAATTATAGTCAGGTTCATAGGTAAAAAATTGCTAATTTTGCTCAAAATATCACATTATGGAAGTTTTCGTATGTGAAAATGTATTTGTTCCCCTTCGTTCAGGCCCATCTCATAGATCAGAGATGCAGAGTCAGGTACTATTTGGTGAGCGTTACCGGGTATTGGACAGATCAGGCAGCTGGCTAAGAATAGAAACACTGTTTGATTGTTACAAGGGATGGATAGACTCAGACCATCTTCAACATTCACAATATGACGGTTCTTCAAAAAGTATAGTTCTCAACAAACCGCTTTTATGCAGAAGAAATGACGATACTAAACTGGTGCTGGAGGCAGGTTGTGAGATTTTCAATCCTGATTATAAGAATAGATTTTTTTCAGGAGGAACAGGTATATATCATGTGCCTGGTGAATTCACTGAACAGTCAAATAATGAATCATATTCAGATACAGCACTTAGATTCATAAATAGTCCTTATATGTGGGGCGGCAGAGTGCCATGCGGCATAGATTGTTCTGGTCTGACTCAGCTGGTTTATAAGATTCATGGCATTGCAATTCCACGTGATAGCTCAAAACAAGCTGAATCAGGTATCAATATAGATTTCATTAATGAAACAAAACCTGGCGACCTTGTTTTTTTTGATAATGAGAGAGGCTGCATAACTCATGTTGGAATGATCTTCTCCGAAGGACTTGTTATTCATGCTTCAGGCAGGGTAAGAATTGACAGGATCGATCACCAGGGAATCTATAAACCAGAGATTAAAGGATACTCACACAAGCTCAGACTAATAAGGAGAATCAAATAATAGCTTTTGTTATTATCCTTTTTGTGTTAATCGTACTTTTAATCTCATAAGCATCTCTGATTCAATTAATTCAGATCTTTTATCAATCGCTTCGCCGTCAATTAATATTTTCTCAACGAATTCCTTATCTGTCAATCCTGCCAGGTTAACCTTTACATTTAGGAAGGCGCCTTTGATGCATGATCTTATTGCCAGGGCGCCTACACCTGCGTCTGTTACCGAGTTAGGATTGCCTTTCTCTATCATTTCACTTATTACTTCGTATCCGCTAAAGGCAGTCTGCATGACTTTGAAGGGAACCAATGTAGCTAGTTTTGTAGCCTTTGTAATTGCAGTTTTTCTAACCTCCTTCTCCTCTTCCGTCGCTTTTGGCAACGAATAAGCAGTAAGAATTTCCTTGTATGCATTTGTATCTTCATCAACAAGTTGGAGAAGTTCGTTCTGTATTTTTTTCCCTTTTTCAGCCCATTCTGAGAATTCCTTCCATCTTTCGTCCCATCCTTTCTTATGTGAAGACAGATTGGCAACCATTGTGCCAAGTGCAACGCCAAGCGCTCCCATATATGCTGAAGCCGAGCCTCCTCCGGGGACAGGAGCTTCTGAAGCTGTCAGATTAATGTATTGCCTGAGATTCAAGTCAATTAATTGCTCCATGTTTTCGTTCTTCTTCATTACATATTCAATTACCTTCTCGTTGGGATTAAAGGACTTTATATCGTTAAGGCCTAATGATCTTATTGCTATTGTTATCAGTTCATCATCTGATACTCCTGTCGACCGTCCTTGTTTTTCAAGAAAAAAACGACCTGCCTCAAGCAGTGACTTCAATGGAATTAATCCGACAATCTCCGATCCTGTAACCCTGATCCCCCTTGCGTCGGCCCGCTTGCAAACCTCATCAAAGGCAATGTGTAAGGGGGTAATTGAGATATTTGTCAGGTTCATCGATATCTGTGCAATGCCATACTCCTTTATGAACCAGCCAATTGCTTTAACAGATTTTAATGAGCCAGGAACAACAATGTTTTCACCATTTTCATTTAGTATAGTCCGCCCTTTCTCCCTTACATCAAAAGCAACGGCGTTTGCTCTTCTTACAGAAGTGGTGTTCAAGTTAACATTATAAGCAATCAGGAAATCTCTTGCTCCAACAGCAGTGGCGCCCGACCTTGCATTGTGAGTTACAGGTCCGAAATCAGGCTTCCATTCCGGATCTGCAAACTTCTTCAATAATCCCTCATATTCACCTGACCTGCAATTTGCAAGATTCCTTCTGCCTTCACTGAAAGCTGCATTTTCGTAACAATATACCGGTATTCCAAGCTCATTACCAATACTTTCTGCGACCTTCCTTGCTATTGTTACAGTCTCCTCCATTGTAATCCCTGAAACAGGAATAAATGGTAAAACATCTGTTGCTCCCATTCGAGGGTGTTTACCACGATGCTTCGACATATCTATAAGCTCTGATGCTTTTTTAACAGCAAGAAATGCTGCGAGCGATACTGCTTCAGGATCACCGACAAATGTGACAACAGTCCTGTTTGTATCTTTCCCGGGATCGATATTAAGCAAACTCACTCCGTCAACAGACTCTATTACATCAGTAATATGCTTTATGATAACCATATCCCTTCCTTCACTGAAGTTCGGTACACATTCAACGATCCTTTTTTCCATAGATTGATTCTATCTGATTACTTGTCCTTTCAAAATTACTTTTTCAACAAGATTACTGCCAAATGCATAAGGGATAAAAAAATAAGAAGGGATCTTTTCTGTAATAAAAAGATTCGCAATTTTACCCTTTGCTATTGAGCCGTGTGTGTCTGAAATACCCATTGCATAAGCTGCATTGATAGTGGCAGCATTGATAGATTCTTCAGGAAACATCTTCCATTTAATACATGCAAGTGACATAACAAGCTTCATGTTTCCTGAAGGTGAGGAACCTGGATTATAATCTGAAGCAAGGGCAACAGGCAAGCCTGCTGTGATCATTTTTCTAACCGGAGGATCGGGCAAACCAAGGAAAAAAGCTGATCCCGGCAGCAATGTGGCAATCGTTTCAGTTTCATGGAGAGCTTTTATTTCCTCCTCACCCGAACACTCAAGGTGATCAACGGACAAAGCATTGTATTTAACCCCTGCCTGTACACCCCCAGAAAAAGCAAGTTCGTTTGCATGTATTTTTGGTCTCAGACCATATTTTATGCCAGCCATCAATATTCTTTCAGTGTCTGCAACAGAGAAGAAACCTTCATCACAAAAAACATCAATAAAATCGGCAAGTTCTTCATAAGCCACATTGGGTATCATCTCGTTAATTATAGTATCAACGAATGCCTGTCTGTTCCCCCTGTATTCATCAGGAACTGCATGAGCGCCCAGGAATGTTGATCTCACCTCAATAGGGCTTGTCTCCCTGATACGCTTAATAACACGTAACATTTTGAGTTCATCTTCAAGGTTGAGACCATACCCGCTCTTGATCTCAACAGCTCCGGTCCCCATATTGATTATTTCGTGGATTCTGGTCATCGATTGCCTATATAGCTCATCTTCTGAAGTTTTGTGCAACAACCTGGCTGAACTTAGTATTCCACCTCCCCTTGCAGCTATTTCAGTGTAGGTCATCCCCTTTAGCTTGTCAGTGAATTCCTGTTCACGATTTCCTGCATATACTATGTGAGTATGTGGATCACAAAACGAGGGAAATACAAGGCGATCAGTGGCATCAATTACTGTTGCATCCAATGGTATGGTTTCGGAATTAAGGTCCTTCATCTTCCCAAAGGAGTAAAAACGATCGCCAGAACTGATTATATACCCATCATCTATAGTGTTTAAATACGACATTGCCTTTCCGCAGACCCGGGGAAGAGGTTCAGTTTCAACCTGGATAATTGTCTTGATATTCTTTATAAGCAGGCTCATAGGCATTTAGAAGTAATTCTACTCTAAGGTAGCAATAATTCAAAAATGAATTTTCCAGTTTCCTTTTTTCTTTATCTTTAAGTCATTGAATTAAAACATGAAACAATGAAGAAGATTCTCTTGTTCTTAGCATTCTCGATAGTTACATTAACTATCACAGCCCAGGACAAAAAGATAAAAACCGGATGGAAATTCGGTGGGGCGCTTCCTGCAATATCATTCGACACTGACCTCGGTTTTCAATATGGAGCGCTTGTGGAGTTCTTTAATTATGGCGACGGAAGCCGGTATCCTGATTATTTTGATCATACTTATACCGAAGTTTCAAGATTTACAAAGGGAAGCGGCATTTACAGGTTCATGTATGAGTCAAACCATATTATACCCAATGTTCACTGGACAAGCGATCTTAGCTATCTTCCTGACCAGGCCAGCCATTTTTATGGATTCAACGGTTATGAGTCTGTTTTCAATAAAGCATGGATGGACGATGAGGAATCGGATTACAGGTCAAGGATGTTCTACCGTTTTGAGAGGAACCAGTTCAGGTTTAAGAATGATTTCCAGGGAAAGCTTTCAGGTGATCACGTTAAATGGAGTGCTGGCTTCGCTTTTCAGAATTTTGACATTGACTCAGTTAATACAAGTAAACTGAATAAGGGCAAAGATGATAATGAGAAGGTACCTTCTGTAAGAAGTATGCCAGGACTATTTGAGCGATACCAGGCTCTGAACCTTATACCTTCGGACGAGTCAAACGGAGGATGGATAAATACGATCAAACTGGGTGTTGCATGGGATAGCCGCGATAACAGGCCAAATCCCATGAAAGGTTTATGGACAGAGGCCGGAATTGAAATCGCTCCCAAATTCCTTGGTAACGATTGGGGCTTTTCAAAATTATACCTCACACACAGGCAGTATTTCACAATCATTGAAAAGGATCTTGCCTTTGTCTACAGGCTTGGATACCAGACAACTCTCTCAGGTCATACACCATTTTTCTATCAGTCGCAGGTTATAACATCGATGCTTACAGGTGCAACTAATGAAGGTCTTGGAGGAGCCAGCACATTGAGAGGAATATTGCGGAACAGGGTTCTTGGTGATGGCTTCTTCTTCGGGAATATGGAGTTAAGATGGAAACCTCTCAGGTTTGACCTTTTCAACCAGGATATTTATATCGGTCTTAATGCGTTCTATGACTTTGGAATAGTGACAGATAAAATTAATGTTCCTGCTACCATTAATTCTGATTTTATGAGCTTGTATCCTACTGAGAGTTTTTCAAATTACTTTGATCCAGGGAAAGAAAAACTGCATTCAAGCGCAGGGATAAGCATAATGCCCGTAATGAATGAGAATTTTGTCATTGCAGTTGACATCGGGAAAGCTTTCACCAAGCAGGATGGCAATCTTGGTGTATCAATAGGCCTGAATTACTTGTTTTAATCTCAAAGCCTCAAAATTGCTGAAGGAAATAAGCAAGTGGTATCCCTATCAGGTTTCCCAGCATCAGCCCAATTATACCTCCTGTTATTCCTGTAACCATAACATCTTTGTTCTTTAGCGATTTAGCTACAAGAGGCACAAATGGAGGAGAAAATATAAGTGCAGTCGAAGTAATGAGGAAATTATCTGAATCTATTCTGAAAATCCTTGCAAGGATAAGGTGCAATATCAGGGAACCAAAATAGCACCAGGAAATAAAAAGGATCAGGTCGAGCATTTCAATTCTCATCATTGTTTCAAGGTCAGCCATCGAAGAAACTGTGAGGGCAAAAACAATTATAAGGTACATCCCAAGCTGAAAAGACTTCGCGATGCCATTGATTCTTTTTACCATTGACGATGCAATTCCCAGCAACGTAACTGATAGAATAATAACAGCATTAAAGGGAATTCCAGGGAAAACCAGTTGCAAACCATACGCAATGCCTGCAGAAAGGCCAACTATAACCGCTGATAAGCCCAATGCTTTTAAAAGAGGGAACAACTTCTTCTTCTCAAGCATACCGCTAAAGTCCTCCGGGTTTGTTGTTTCTTTATCAATATCAGCCTTCATGGCTGTGCTGGTGGCTTTAGCTTCAAATGGAAGAATAAGACTGAATATCTTTGGAGCAATTGAGATAAAGAAGAGCACAAGTACTGCTCCAACAACAATATCATAAGTAGTTGCGATTACAAAAAGAGTTGGATCAACCTTCAATGCTACCTGGATGGCAACAAAATTTGGTGTTCCTCCTGTATACATTCCTTCAAACATACCTGCAAGTTTCCAGCTTTCGGGGAATGAATCCTTCCAAATAAAGAAGCCAACTACGACCATCACTAATCCTGCTGCAAGACCCAGTAGGATAGAGAAAAAACCTTTCGAAGCGAACTTTATCCAGTGCCTGATATTAAGAGAAAACAACAGTAATGGGAATGCTATTATAACGGCAATGCTTGGTATTACTTCCTGTACTGTTGCTATCTGGTTTACATATTCATCATCGGTTGATAATTCTCCCTTATCAATAAGTGTTGCAATTTCAGTTGAAGGCATCGATGTTCTGCCAGCCAGGGCAAGCTTATACTGAGGACTCCCCTCTGGAAAAATGCCAATGCTGCCTAAAAACAGACCTATAAGGTATGCCACACCAATGGTTCCGATTTTCTGGAGAAGTGTCCATTTTTTGCATATCCAGATTATCGCAACCGGGAAAAGCAGATAAAAAAGAACAAGAATTACAACAGTGACCATTTCTGTTTAATTAAAACGATCAAAGATAAATAAAGAGCTCCTATCAATAAATAAACAAAACTGAAAATAGGTTTTTATACTTATTCTGGAGAAAAAATCAATCTCCCTCCTCAAAACTCTTCTTGTACTGTTCAATAGCTTTGAGGCTCATTCCCATACTTGAAAAGCCTCCATCGTGAAACAGGTTCTGCATTGTTACTTTCCGTGTCAGATCGCTGAAAAGGGTAATGCAATAATCGGCACAGTCCTCGGCTGTGGCATTGCCTAGCGGTGACATTCTCTCTGAGAAATCAATAAGTGAATCGAATCCATGAATGCCGCTGCCTGCGGTTGTTGCCGTTGGTGATTGCGATACAGTGTTTATCCTTACCTTTCGATCGCGCCCATAAATATAACCAAAGCTCCTTGCTATAGATTCAAGAAGAGCCTTTGCATCACCCATGTCGTTATAACCTGATAATGTCCTCTGGGCAGCAACGTATGATAATGCAACAACTGATCCCCATTCTCTGATAGCATCATACTTGTAAGCAACCTGTAAAACACGGTGAAAACTTAAAGCTGAAATATCAAAAGTCTTCAGCATGTTGTCATAGTTAGTTTGTTCGTAAGGGATATCCTTCCTTACGTTTGGAGACATACCTATAGAATGGAGAATAAAATCGAACTGCCCCCCAAAGATCTTCATGCTTTCAATAATAAGATTCTCAATATCCTCCATCTTCGTTGCATCTGCCGGGATAATGCTGCTTCCTGTCATTTTCCCGAGTTCATCAATAGTTCCAAGCCTCATTGCAACCGGAGAATTAGTAAGAACCAGCTCGGCACCGTGCTGATGTGCCTGAACAGCTACCTGCCATGCTATAGACTTATCATTCAGGGCACCGAATATTATTCCTTTTTTCCCTTTCAAAAGAGTGTTTTCCATTTTTTCCAAAAGATTAAATGATCAGTTATGAATAAACCGCGTTCAGTTATTATAAAAAGCAGAGCCAAGCAGTTCTCTTGCATTCTCGATTGCGGCTTCTGTCACTTTACTACCGCTAAGAAGGCGTGCAACCTCAATAATCCTTTCGTCTCTGCTTAACAATTTGACGCGTGTAAATGTTGAATCTTTAACATCATCCTTATAAACATGATAATGACGGCTGCCTCGTGAAGCTACCTGTGGCAGATGGGTTATATTTATAACCTGCATGTATTGCCCCATCTTTGATAATATTTGCCCTACCCTGTCAGCAACTTCACCGGATACGCCTGAATCAATTTCATCGAAGATAATTGTTGGCAGGTTATTATATTTTGTAAGAAGTGATTTCAGACTTAACATCACCCTTGAGAGCTCACCACCTGAGGCAATCCTGGCAAGATTCTCAGGAGCAATCTGCCTGTTTGCAGAGAACATAAAATCGGCTTGATCAATGCCAGTCGGTGTAAAGTCCCGGACCTGAGTAAGTTCTATCCTGAATTTTGCATTTGGCATCCCTAGTTGTTTTAGCATGTCGGTTATCTTATTCTCGATTCCCTCCAACACTGATTTTCTTCTTCCTGAAATACCAAAAGCTGCTTTTTTAAGACCTTCCAACTCATCGTTCATCCGTGCTTCAATCAATGCTATCTTTTCATCGGCAGTAACTATTGAATTTACAATTGATCTTAATTCATCCCTTGTAATTAAAAGCTCATCACAATCCTTAACCTTATGCTTCTGGATAAGTGTATATATAGTGTTAAGCCTTTCATTAACAAAAGAGAGCCTGTCAGGATCAGCTTCAATTGTTGATGATATTTTTTCTATTTCCGATGCAAGATCATCCAACTCAATAAGTGAAGATTCTATCCTTGAAAGTAAGCTTTCACCTGAAGGATGATGAGATTTGATTTTTATGATGCATGCCTTAATTGCTCTCACCATAGAGAGCACAGAAGAGCCTTCCTGGGAAAACAGTGCGGAAGCTTCGGTAAGCGATTGCTTTATCTCTTCAGCATGTGATAGTATCTCTTGCTCAGCCTCAAGATCGTGTTGCTCTCCCTTCTTCAGTGAAGCTTTTTCAATCTGTTCAAGTTGAAAACTATAATACTCCAGATCAGCTTTGCTTTTCTCAAGAGAGGCCTTTGCTTCGATATATTCCTTTCTAAAATTATTATACCGGTTGTATTTCGAATAATAATCCTTCCTTTCTGTTGAAAGGCCCGCAAACGAATCGATCATATTAAGCTGGAAAGAATTATTGTTCAGCATTAGTGTCTGATGCTGTGAATGGATATCAATAAGTTTTTCTCCAAGTTCTTTAAGTAGATTCAGGTTAACAGGAGTATCGTTAATGAAAGCTCTTGATTTACCTGCGGGATTGATCTCCCTGCGCAGAGTTGCAATGCTATCATAGTCAAGACTATTTCCTTCAAAAAATGCATCAAGATCGTATTCTTCAACATTGAATGTTCCTTCAACAATGCATTTTTGTTCTTTATCGAGAAGAACACCGGTATCTGCTCTTGAACCAAGAATGAGAGATAATGCTCCCAGCAAAATAGACTTGCCGGCGCCTGTTTCACCGGTGATAATTGTAAGGCCGTTTTTTTCAAACTCAACATCCAACTCTTTTATCAGGGCGTAATTTTGAACTGATAGTTTTAAAAGCATTGCCGGATTGAATTAATTGGATGAACTTATTGATTCATATTTTGCCTTGTTTGCCGGATCGATCTCAGTTAGTATTTCAATAACCCGGCTTTTCTCTTCAGGGTAGGCTCCGGCAAAAACATTAATGAATTCATCAGTTTTTGCTTCAATTACGAGCTGCAAAAAATACATGAATGGATCAGGTTTTCGCCTATAAACCTCCTGTAACATCTTAAGACTTTCGACAATACTCAGCCTTGCTTCCCCTATCCGTGATTCCATTCTGTCGAGTCCGTTCAGGTCATAGTCATACACAAACATTCTTACCGGCTCATATTCCTTGTCAAGCGCATTCTTCACGAGCCAGTACCTGTTCCTGTTTCTCGAATCGCCATAAGGTTTCCATCCTGGTTCCGGTGCATTTTGGGCATTACTTACAATTTTTTCTGCTACCCTGAAGAATTCTGTTCCACCAAGCGGTGAAAAAGAATCATAATCAAAACCTATTATTATATAAGCATAATAAGCAAGAACAGAAACGAGATTCGACCTGTGCGTGCCAGGATCAAATTCGAGAGGCTGAAACTCAACATACCTGAATTGAAAGTTATTATCAATAAAGTTCAGCATTGTTGAGTTGTATGTTGTATTATACACAGGACGTCTCAGTTGAACCTGAATTGTACCTTTGAACTCATCAGAGGCCTGTTCGCTAAGATTAATAAGAATATTGCAGTCTATCCTCTCGGCGTAGCTAAAAACATGATTTGTCCATACTGTGTTATTCATGAATTCATAAATATCACGTTGCATTGACTCAAATACCTGCCTGTTGGAGCCCTGTATACGCTGGGATGAAACCTGGACATTGCAGTTTAGCTCCTGCGATAATAATGTTACAGGCACTATTACCAATATGAGGAAAAGGTAATATCTGATAGGTTTTATTGATCTCATTTTGATAAACCTGGTAGCATTGAAATAATTTTTTCCAGAATATCCCTGGCAACTTCTGCTTTTGATTTCAACTCAAATTTATCAATATTATTGTTTCTGTCAATTATTGTAACCTTATTGGTATCGTGTCCAAAACCTGCTCCATCCTGCTGAAGACTGTTAAGGACAATAATGTCCATGTTTTTCTTTTTAAGTTTTTGCTTTGCTTCTTTAAGGCCTTCACTTGTTTCTAAGGCAAAACCTGCTATAAACTGGGATTTCTTCTTAGCCTTCCCCAATTCGAACGCGATATCGGTTGTTGATTTCAGATTAAGTGTCAGGCCCTCGCCGTTTTTCTTGATTTTACCCTTGTTTTTTGTAACCGGAGTAAAGTCTGCAACAGCAGCTGATAAAACAGCTATCTCGCAATCGGGGAATTTATCAATACATGCAGCCGTCATTTCCTCTGCACTTATAACCTTTGTAATTATCACCGATTTGTTTTCGGGTTCTATATCAACAGGCCCAAGAACCAATTCCACATGAGCTCCATAATTAGCGGCAGCATCAGCCAGGGCTATTCCCATTTTTCCTGATGAATAGTTGCTTATAAAACGTACAGGGTCAATAAGTTCGCGGGTTGGCCCGGCGTTAATAAGGATTTTCTTTCCTGTTAGTGGGGTATGTGCTTTTTTTTTTGAAAAGAAACCTGAGAGTTCTTTTACTATTTCTTCAGGTTCGGCCATCCTGCCTTTTCCTGAGAGACCACTTGCAAGTTCTCCTTCTGCTGGCTCAAGAATTATATTTCCAAATGCCCTCAAAGTTTCAATATTGATTGTTGTTGCCGGATGTTTAAGCATATCCATATCCATTGATGGAGCAACAAAGACAGGACATCTTGCAGAAAGGTATGTTGTAAGAAGGAGATTATCGGCTATACCATTAGCCATCTTGGCTATTGTATTTGCAGTTGCCGGTGCAATAAGGAAACCTTCGGCCCAGATGCCCAGGTCTACATGACTATTCCATTCTCCTTTTGAACGTTCAAAGAAATCGGAAAGCACACAATTCCTTGAAAGTGTAGCCAGAGTAAGGGGAGTAATGAACTCTTTGGCGCTTTCAGTCATAATTACTTTCACATCAGCCCCTTCTTTAACAAGCAACCGGATGATAGTTGCAGTTTTATAAGCTGCAATACCTCCGGTTACACCAATAAGTATATTTCTGCCTTTCAGCATGAAAAAACAAAATTACTTCTGCTTCGCAACTGAATCAGGATTCCTGAAGAAAATTTTTCCTTCTTCAAGTTCCTGAAGTGAGATGAGTGTAGGCTTAGGAAGCCTTTCGTAAAATTTTGAGATCTCAATCTGCTCACGGTTTTCAAAAACTTCCTCGAGATTATCGTTATAAGATGCAAACTCTTCAAGCTTTTTATTCAATTCCTGCTTCATTTCAACAGAAATCTGATTAGCCCTGCGTGAAACGACAATTACTGTTTCATAGATATTACCAGTGTCCTTTGTCATAAGATCAAGGTTTCTTGTAACTGTTGTTACCGGTGCATTTGATTTCCTGTAATCCATAATATTGTATTGTTTTTATTTACTTTCCTTATTTCCGTCGGCAATATTTTTGCCCTTCAGGTAGTTATTTGTTTTCTCAAAAATATCACTCACCTGCTTAGAAAAACTGCTTTTTGGGTATTCCTCCATGAAAGAATAATATTCATCAAGAGTATCCTGGTATCTTTCTGTTTGCTTCGACGGTAAACTAAGTTCCGCATATTTAAATAAAGAATTTAGTTTGAGGAATAACATTTCTTCCCTGTATTTTGTATTTGCATGTGTTTTAAGACCATTCTCAAGTGCAGTTATTGAAGCTTTGTATTTCTGCATATCATAATAAAGCCTTGCGCTTGTATAAGACTTCTCAACAAGCTTTTCCTCAAGTTCTTTAATAAGAATTTTAGCTTCTGGCACTTTTTCTGAAGAAGGGAAATGATCGATAAAAAGATTCAGCCCGTCAATGGCGCTTAATGTTGTTGCCTGGTCAAGTTCTGGTCTGGGCGATTGTTTATAGTCGCAATATGCAGCAAGATAAAAACCTTCTTCTGCATGAACGCCAAAAGGAAATTGCTCGATAAACTCCTTAAAATATGAGCCGGCAGTAAAATAGTCATTCATACGGTAGAAGCACATCGCAAACATGTATGCCAGTTCTTCAGCATCGGAGCTTCCCCTGTACATCGGGATAACCTGGCTCAATAACTCCGATGATTTTACATACTGACCCTTATTGAAATATTCTTTTGCCCTGGTCATTTTCAACTCATAGTCAGTACTTTTCAGTAATTTATCATACTCACCACAAGAGCTCAGGACCAAGACCGACAGGATTAATATACGTAGTAATTGTTTCATAAAATGTTGCGCAAAAGTACATAAAAAATTTATAATCAGAATATAAAAACGCTATAAATATGGATATATTACATAATTGGAGGCAATGTTACCGGATGGCTATTTACCTTAATTACAAATAAGTATAAATAGGTATTATCGCAAGCTGGTTTATCTTTACTTTTGAGCCAAATTTAATAAAATCAGCTATGGATATTTTTGAAAAGATCAGCAGGAACAGAGGTTCATTAGGACAATATCAGTTACAGGCACAAGGTTACTTCATGTTCCCAAAACTGGAAGGAGAGATCGGTCCCCGTATGAGATTCAGGGGTAAAGAAGTTCTTACATGGAGTCTTAATAATTACCTGGGCCTTGCAAACAATCCTGAAATCCGAAAGGCTGATGCAGAATATACTGCCAAGTACGGTCTGGCCTACCCAATGGGAGCCAGGATGATGTCTGGACATACGACTATACATGAGCAATTTGAAGCGATGGCTGCCGCATTCACTGGTAAAGAGGATGCCTACCTTCTTAATTTTGGGTACCAGGGAATGGTCTCAATAATTGATGCTCTCGTTGACAGGCATGATGTTATTGTATATGATTCTGAAGCTCACGCCTGTATAATGGATGGACTGAGACTTCATATAGGAAAACGTTTTGTTTATCCGCATAATGATATTGAGAGTTGTGAAAAACAGCTCCAAAGGGCAACAAAGCTTGTTGAAGAGACAGGTGGAGGTATTCTTGTTATAACTGAAGGTGTCTTCGGAATGGCAGGTGATCTTGGAAAACTCGACAAGATAGCTGCATTGAAAAAGAAATATAAATTCAGATTCCTCGTTGATGATGCTCATGGTTTCGGGACAATGGGCACTACAGGCGCAGGAACCGGCGAACATTTTGGTGTTCAGAATGAAATCGATCTCTATTTTGCGACATTTGCCAAGTCGATGGCAGGAATCGGGGGTTTTATTGCAAGTACAAAAGATGTTATCAGTTACCTGAAGTACAATCTTCGGTCGCAGATCTTTGCAAAATCACTTCCAATGGCAATGACCCTTGGTGCCATCAAGAGACTGGAATATATTAAAGCACATCCTGAACAAAAAGAGAAACTCTGGACAATAGTAAGAGCTCTCCAAAAAGGTTTCAGGGAAGATGGCCTTGACATTGGTAAAACTGAATCTCCTGTTACCCCGGTATTTATTAAGAGCGGTGTTAACCAGGCAACGCAAATGATCTTCGATCTAAGGGAAAATCATGGTATCTTCTGCTCAGTTGTGGTGTATCCTGTAGTTCCAAGGGATGTTGTTATGTTAAGAATCATTCCCACAGCAGACCATACTTTGGCTGATGTAGAATATACTGTAAAAACATTTAAAGAGATTAAAAGGAAAATCGACAACAATGTCTATCCCGACAGAATTGCCGAATTCCCCAAATAATATTATTCATTTATAAAAAGAAGAGCTGCACCAATAGTTGCGGCTCTTTTTTCATAAATCGAACAAAAAGCTGTTGCTCTGGTTATATTCATCAATTGAATTATGTTTTTTCAGATCTAATCCTGAACTGAATTTTCATCACTAAAATGGATATTAATAGCCATAACAACGTTCTTAAAGGTTATAACATGCTGCTGTATTTTGCAGGAAGCATGATAATGTTTGAACCTAATGAAGAATGTATTACGGATTTCTGGACAAAAGGGATAGTTAAAAGTCTTCCGGTATCTAGCAGCAATCCTACTTTTCTTAAAGCAGCCTCCCAACTAAGAAATTCGTGTATTGATGCCAATTTTTCAGGAGCTGCAATGCATAACGATTATTTGAAGCTTTTCTCAAAGAACGGGACAGCGCTAGCGCCGGCTTATGAATCATTATATAGAAATCCTAATCCTTCCGGCAAACATAATTCTGACACAGCAACAGATTTTTACAGGGATTATGGATGGGAATCAAAATTCAAAAACAAGATAAGCGACGATCATCTTGGTATTGAATTGCTCTTTCTCACATTAATGGTTGATAAATATACCGAACTTGACGATGAAGCCTGTAGGAGGGAAATGAAAAATGAAATTAAAAGGTTCATTAACAAGCATATAATATCATGGATTCCCGAATGGAACAAGGATGTTCAGGCACATGCTGAAACATTAAGCTTCAAAGGAGTAGGTTCGTTGATTGTGGCATGTTGTGAAGACATTCTTTCACTTATAAGTTCAGAACACGAAGAACCAGCAAGGAAAGATTTTAAAAATTAGGATTAAAGAAATTCAGTATTGCTCCAAAATAAAACTCCCTCCAGCCATCGGCAATATCGTTAAAGTCATCATCAGGAATATTTGTCTGTTCCACTTTCACCAAAGAATTCCCGTTTTCAGGAAGAATTGTAATTGTTACAATCGATTTTTCTTCCTGCTCACCAAAATACCATTCCTGGACAATCTTTTTATCCTGAACAAATTCAATGTTCTTACCTGTTATGTCACCTTCCCACAATGAAAAATCGCTTCCAGGTTCAGTGCTCATTATAGCAGGATAACCCGACCACAATTCTATTGTAAAAGGGTTTGTGAGAGCAGAATAAACATCTGATGGTTCAGTATTGATCCTGAATGTTTTGCTGAATGTCTTCATTAATAAATATTTATTACGAAGATAACAAATTCTGACTTGTGCCGTTGCAACTGAGTAATTCACTGAACTTATTTTCAGTTAAGGTTATATAAGAAATTCAGGCCGCAATCTCCTTTAACAAACCGTATCCTTTCCGCAGGGATGCTCATGGGTGATGATACCAGAATATGAAGATAAGCTTTCAATATTCTGTTCCTTGTTTGCAAAACAAATACCTCATCTTCTAACTTTTTAATCATTAGTTCTTTATCCATATTTCAATTTTTATTAATACTCACCACGGTTTTAGACCATACATTGAAAAAATCTCTTCCAGAATGACTGTTTCATGTTTCCATATTGGAGTATCACCTCTTTTCTTATAATAAAAAAGTGATATTGACCAATTCAGCCTTGTCATAATCTCTTTTCGAACTTGCAGTATCTTGTTCTTTGGAATACTCCTGAAAGCCTCATCAAACCCAGATCGGATTGACTTTTCTTTTTTGCAGAGGTTATGTTGAATCATTATTTTTCTTAATTTGTAGTAATGAATTACAATATCAGCGAATATAGCGAATATAGATATTTTATTTGAGATATACATAATATTTCAAGTTTAATTTAGCGAATATGGCGAAGAAAAAACACAGGACTTCTCAACCTGAGATTTTACAAACAGGACAAGGTGAAAGATTGCAGGAGTTTTTTATTTCAAAGGATTTTAAATCGAGGAATGCTTTTGCCAAAGCAATCGGTGTATCTTCATCAAGCATCAATGAAGTAATCTGGGGGTACAAATTAATTTCCAAAAATCTTTTCGCTCATATTAAAAGGAGTTTTCCTGATATAGTTGAAGAGTGGCTTCTGATGGGGGAGCAATCTATAAATCAGGAATCTCATATTAAAGTTGCAGAGGATCAGTTTGATTATCTTAAGAAAGATTCTGCCCTACCTCAGGATTTGCTTATTAAGCAACAATCGAAACTCATTGATCAACAACGGGAGACAATTGAACAGTTAATAAAACAAATTGAGATATTGAAGCACACCAGACACTAATGGCAAATGGCATTCATTAAATATGTGATCCTCTTGTCATGGGAAAAACGATTTTTTATATTACATTTGCCAACGTTTTTCGGGGTGTGGCGCAGTTGGCTAGCGTACTTGCATGGGGTGCAAGGGGTCGTCTGTTCGAGTCAGATCACCCCGACAAAAGAGAAACCTATCTATTGAATAATCAATAAGATAGGTTTTTTGTTTCCCCACTATTTCCTTAATTATTCAAAACTTATAAAAAGTTCGTTATTTGATAATGGCTATGTTAAAATTAAAATCTTCTGATGAAAACAAAATTTTGTTACCCAGTTTTTGAATTATCTTACTAAACATCCATAAAAAACTCAAGGCATGTTTAAAAAATCACGTGCCTTTGTGATTTAAATAGATATTTCCATAACACGTCATTTATATCATTTACAAAGAATTTTACCATATTCTTTTTATGGAATGCAGATTTTTATACTTTTAGACATTATTTTAAATATATACTACCTATGAACATAAACCCGACATCACCAGGTTCCGCAGGAACATCATTTCAAAAAGGCAACCCCGTATATATTATGGCACTTACACTTGTTGCCACATTAGGTGGGTTGTTATTCGGATACGATACTGCTGTTGTTAACGGAGCAGAAAAATCAATTGTTGAGCTGTACATTACAAAGATCCTTGATCCGGCAAATCATGATTACGCAATGCAGCTAATAAGCCAGTACAAAACATTGATGACATTTACAATTTACCTTGTTTTCTTTATTATCTCAGCCCAGATTGTCAGGCTGCTTGGAATAAAGAAAGGTGGCATCATCAGTGGTATTATAATTGCTGGTGTAACAATATGGGCATTCAGCTTCCTTAGCAAAACAATAGCTACTGAAGGAACAGCTCTGCAGGATACCGCTGACGTAATCAAGGGCTTCGTCATAGCAAGTGCACTTATTGGTTGCATAATTGGTGGTGCACTCTCTGGTTTTATATCAAAATCAGTTGGTCGTAAAAACGGACTTATAATTGCCGCTATAGCTTTTTTCCTTTCTGCAGTTGGCGCATGGAGACCTGAACAACTCAATATTTTCGGTACACTTCCCGTATTCTCATTTTTCTTTTACAGAATTATTGGTGGCATCGGGGTTGGTATTGCTTCAATGATCTCTCCTATGTATATAGCTGAAATAGCTCCTGCTGAAAGTCGCGGTAGGTTGGTTTCATGGAACCAGTTTGCGATAATTTTTGGTATGCAGGTGATCTATTTCGTGAATTATTTCATTGCAAGAGCCGGAAATGATGTATGGCTTATCGAAGAAGGATGGCGTTGGATGTTTTTCTCAGGTGCAATACCTGCTGCTTTATTCCTGATCCTCCTGTTCTTTGTTCCTGAAACTCCCCGATATCTTGTCATTAAAGGCCAGGATGATAAAGCATTGAAGGTCCTTAATAAAATATCCGGATCAGATAATGCCGGCACAATACTAAAAGAAATCAAAGGAACTGTTCATGAGACAAGCGCTCCATGGTTGTCATTTGGTTTCTGGGTAATCTTTGTAGGGATCATGCTTTCAGTATTCCAGCAGTTTGTTGGGATAAATGTGGTGTTATATTATGCAGGTAACATTTTCAGAAACATGGGAGCTTCAACCGACAGCTCTTTATTACAAACTATAATTGTTGGTACAGTTAACCTTATTTTCACTGTTGTTGCGATTATGACAGTTGATAAATTTGGAAGAAAGCCTCTTATGATAATCGGCGCATTGGGCATGGCAGTAAGTATGATACTCCTCGGATTCTCATTCTATACCCACAATGAAGGAGTTCTTGCTTTAATATTCATGCTCACATATACGGCAGCATTCGCAATGAGCTGGGGTCCTGTTACCTGGGTTCTTTTATCAGAGATTTTCCCAAACAGTATCCGCGGTGCAATGTCAATAGCTGTCGCTGCACAATGGATTGCTAACTGGCTTGTTTCTTTCTCATTCCCAATAATGAACGATAATCAATGGCTGACACAGATTTTTAACCATGGCTTCGCATATTGGATTTATGGAGTAATGGGAATTCTCGCAGCCTTCTTTGTATGGAAGTTTGTCCCTGAAACAAAAGGAAAGACCCTCGAAGAAATTGAAAAAATCTGGAAGAAATAATTATAAACATCTTATAGTAAAGGGAATAGTGAGAAGCTATTCCCTTTTTTTATAAAATGCAAAAATGCTTATACTTCAAGTGACGGTAACCGGCTGAGCTACTTTTTGCTAAATTTGTAAATCAATTATTCTTATCATGGACATATTTAAACCTCTACAAGTACAGAAAGAAATCCAAAATCCTGTTCAATCAGGTAATATTGAGAAGATCAGATGCCTTATTATTGGATCAGGCCCAGCCGGTTATACTGCTGCCATCTATGCAGCCCGGGCAAATCTCAATCCTGTACTCTATACAGGTTTGCAAATGGGAGGTCAATTGACTACTACAACAGAAGTTGACAATTTCCCCGGCTATCCTGAAGGGGTTCAGGGACCAAAAATGATGGAAGATTTTAAGATGCAGGCTGAGAGATTTGGCACTGATGTGAGATTTGGTATTGCCATTGCTGTTGATTTTTCCGGAAAAACTCATAAAGTGACTTTTGATGATGGCAAAATTGTGGAGGCAGATTCTGTAATAATTGCAACCGGGGCAACAGCTAAGTACCTTGGACTCGAAGCTGAAACAAAATATGCAGGTATGGGTGTCTCTGCCTGCGCCACATGTGATGGCTTTTTTTACAGGGGAAAAGATGTTGCTGTTATCGGAGGGGGAGATACAGCAGCGGAAGAAGCTACATACCTTGCTGGTTTATGCAGGAAGGTTTACATGATTGTCAGGAGGGATGTTCTCAGGGCTTCAAAAGCTATGCAGGAAAAAGTACACAACACTTCGAATATTGAAATCTTATGGGAACATGAAGCAATAGATCTTTTTGGTGAGAATGGCGTTGAAGGCGCAGTGCTTTTAAGAAAGAAAGGAACACCTGAAGAACAGAAGGTCACCATAAAGATAGATGGGTTTTTCCTGGCTATCGGGCATACCCCTAACTCAGCAATTTTCAGAGATTATATTGACACAGACTCTGTAGGATACATCAAAACAGTTCCTGGTACAACAAAAACAAAAATTCCGGGTGTATTTGCTGCCGGAGATGTACAGGATCCTCATTACAGGCAAGCTGTGACAGCCGCAGGATCAGGATGTATCGCAGCAATAGATGCTGAACGTTATCTTTCTGATTTTAAGAACTCCTGAGACTAGTGTGGCCCCCTGTTGTCGAGTAGGTATGAATAAAAAAGGAGATGCGCTATCTTCTGCATTATTGGTGAACAATCACCAATTGTAACTTTTCTCTGAAGAGCCATTTCTTTCCAGGCTGGAGGAAGATATTCTGTACGACTCACCATCCCGTCATCCGGTCCGGGGGTACAGTATTTAGTATCACATCCCGTTGTGTTAATCCTTATGAAACACATAGGGCATGGTTCTGCTGATGAAAACACTACGAGCCCTGGTTTATATACATAAAGATTCATATATTTCTTTGATCGCCTGCTTTCTTCAAACTTCGTAAGAAGTGTCATTTCGGCATGAAGATCAGACCTGTGATCCTGAATCTGGCTGTTGTGTGCTGCTGCAATAATATCACCTTCCTTGTTTAAAAGGACCGAACCAATGCCATATCCACCTTCAATAACACTGATTAATGCCTGTTGATTTGCAGCTTTAGCATAGATATCATCGGAATACTCATCAGTAGGCTGAAAATTATCAAGATAAAGCTTTATTTTCTGGAACATTACATTTATCGGATCATTCTCCTTTATTCCAAGAGGCAGGTCTACAAGTTTCCTGATAACTTCTTCCCTGGTGTTTGTTACAAAATAACTGTTATCACCCGGTATTTCCTGCCCGTATGCCTGGCAAATGCATATTATGACCCAGACAAATGCTAATGTTTTTTTCATATTAGCTAAACAATTAAGGCTTTTTCAATGACTAGAAGGTTAAAAATAATAATTTAATCGATAATACACCTAAAATATTTAAACAAATTCACTCTTATTTAAACTTAATCATCAGGTTTATTCATTAATTTATATTTTTAGTCTTCCTAAAAAATATGGATACTACTTTAACAATTATAGGTGGAGGAGTCATTGGACTTGCTATTGCCGAAGAATTATCACTTCATTTCCCAGAGTTATTCCTGCTTGAAAGACATTCGTCATTCGGACAGGAAACCAGCAGCAGGAACAGTGAGGTTATACATGCAGGCATTTATTATCCTGAAGGAAGCCTGAAGGCCAGATTTTGTGTTGAGGGAAATATATTATTGTATGAATATTGCAGAAAATTCGACATCCCTCATAGTAAATGCGGGAAGCTTATTATTGCATCCACACAAGGGGAGGTTGCCATACTTGAAAACATTAAAAGATCTGCCCTGAAAAACGGTGTCAATCTTGAAGTAATTGAAAGGGAGAGATTGTCAATAATGGAACCTGAAGTATCTGCCATAAAAGCTCTGCTCTCTCCCACTACCGGTATTGTTGACTCACACAGTCTTATGAAGAGGTTTGAGACAAACACAATTAATAATGGCGGAAATGTTGTGTATAAATGCGAAGTGATAGCTGTCAAAAAGATCAATGACGGCTATGAAGTTCATGTAAAAAATGCAGATAACACTACTTTTTCATTCACCACAAATTTTCTTATTAATTGTGCAGGTCTTGAGGCCGACAAGATTTCTGAAATGGTAGGAATTAAAGATGAAAAACTCAGGATTGTATTTTGTAAAGGCGATTATTACAAGGTTAGATCAACAATAAACAAAAAGATAAAAAGGCTAATCTATCCGGTACCCCATCCTAATATGGAAGGAATTGGAGTTCATCTTACAATAGATATGGCCGGTGGAGTCAGACTTGGTCCGGATGTTGAATATCTGAAAACAAATATTTATGACTACAGACTTTCAGGGAATAAAAAAGAGGCATTCTTTCAGTCTGCAAAAAAGTTCCTTCCATCCTTAAGATTTGATGATATTTCACCAGATATGGCTGGAATAAGGCCTAAAATACAGAAGCCCGGCGAGCCCCAGAAGGATTTTTATATAAAAGAGGAATCCTCAAGAGGATTAAAAGGATTTATCAACCTTGTTGGCATGGAATCTCCCGGACTAACATCATGTATTGCAATTGCAAAATATGTGAAGTCATTGATAGGTAATAATGCATAATTTTGTAACTTTAGTAGTTTAATTTTGTATTAACTGATTCCCCTACTTATAAGGAGGTTGCTATGAGATCAAATGATTTTGTTTACAGATCAGTTCTATCTTTTATATTATTTCTGGCATCAATAGTAATTATTGGTCAGGAAAGCAAAGACTACGTTCCTCATGTTGGACAGGCAGGAAAAGATGTTATCTGGGTTCCGACGCCTGAAAGCCTCGTTGATAAAATGCTTGAGATTGCAAAGGTGACTCCACAGGATTATGTTGTTGACCTTGGCTCTGGCGATGGCCGTACTGTAATTGCAGCAGCAAAGCTTAAAGCCAAAGCGACAGGCATTGAGTATAATCCTGATATGGTGGAACTATCCACCCACAGAGCAAAGGAAGCTGGGGTTAGTGATAAAGCTAATTTTCTAAAGGCTGACCTTTTTGAATATGACCTTTCAAATGCGACTGTAATAACAATGTTCCTTCTGCCGGAGATAAATTTGAAACTAAGACCAAAACTACTTGAACTAAAACCAGGGACAAGGATAGTATCAAATACCTTTACAATGGGTGAATGGGAACCTGATCTTGAGGCTGTTATTGATGAAAGCAGCAGCTGGAATACAGCTCTCCTATGGATAGTGCCGGCGAAAATAGACGGTACCTGGAAAATGGGAAAAAGTGAGCTTATCCTGAACCAGGAATTTCAGAAATTCTGGGGAACACTTAAAAATGAAAATAAATCGACATCAGTTTCTGATGGCAAAATAAATGGAAGTAATATTACATTCAAAGTTGGGAATACAGTTTACACCGGGAAGGTCTCAAATGATAAAATAACCGGAACTTACCAGGATGGATCGGTTAAAGCTGACTGGACTGCAACGAAAACTAAATAGCTTTCTATTGTAAAATCTGGATGAAATCCTCAGATCTTTGATCTGAGGATTTTTTGTAATTCATTCATTTCATCCCGAAAACGGGCAGCCTCAATAAAATCGAGCTCAGCGGCAGCCTTTTCCATGCTTTTTCTTGCTTTATCAATAGCTTTTCCCAATGCTTCTGTATTCATATATTTTACTACCGGATCAGCTGCAATGTCAGGTTTCTCTGATTCAACATAAGGTTTCATGTTTTTCGCTTTCTGGCTTAGGCCGCTAAGTACAGAACCTGATTTCCTCTTTATTTGTGTAGGAGTAATACCCATCTCCTCATTATACTTAAGCTGTTTGGTTCTTCTTCTGTTTGTTTCATCTATTGTCTCCTGCATGCTTTTAGTTATTGAATCTGCATACATAATAACTTTCCCATTCAGGTTTCTTGCAGCCCGGCCTGCAGTTTGTGTCAGCGACCTGGCAGAACGAAGAAAGCCCTCCTTATCAGCATCTAGGATTGCAACAAGTGATACTTCAGGAAGATCCAGACCCTCACGTAAGAGATTGACCCCTACAAGCACGTCAATGGCGCCATTTCTCAGATTGTCCATAATGTCAATCCTTTCAAGAGTATCTATATCAGAATGAATATAGCTGCATTTAATCCCGTACCTTATAAGATACGATGATAATTCTTCAGCCATACGTTTGGTTATTGTTGTAACCAGCACCCTTTCACCGGCAGCAGACCGCGACTTGATCTCGGCCATAAGATCATCAATCTGGTTCTTGCTTGGCCTGATCTCTACCGGCGGATCAAGTAATCCTGTAGGCCTTATGATCTGGTCGACAATTATTCCTTCACTTTTCTCAAGCTCATAATCAGCCGGGGTTGCACTAACATAAATAGTCTGGCCTGTCAATGACTCAAACTCTTCCATCCTCATAGGTCTGTTATCAAGAGCTGCAGGCAGCCTGAATCCATACTCCACAAGTGTCTGTTTTCTTGAATGATCGCCGCCAAACATTGCACGTATCTGCGGCACACTAACATGACTCTCATCAATAATCGTTATAAACTTTTCAGGAAAATAATCTAAAAGACAGAATGGTCTTGATCCCTGTCTGCGTCCATCAAAATACCTTGAGTAGTTTTCTATTCCGCTGCAGTATCCTAGCTCCTTTATCATTTCAAGATCATAAAGAACCCTTTGTTCAAGCCGTTTGGCTTCTTCGCGTTTCCCAATCTCATTAAAATGCAACACCTGCTTCACAAGATCATCCTGGATTTCCTTAATTGCCATATTGATCCTTTCACGTGTTGTTACAAAAATATTTGCAGGGTAGAGTACATATTCCTGCAAATTATCAATTGTGTGGCCACTCACAGGATCAAAAGTATTTAGCTCATCAATAGCATTCCCAAAGAATGAAATCCTGAGCGCGATATCAGCATAAGCCGGGAAAATATCTACAACATCTCCCCTGACCCTGAATGTTCCATGCTTAAACTCGATTTCATTTCTTGAGTATAAGCTGTCAACAAATTTTCTCAGAAGCGCATTCCTCGCAATATTCTGATCTTTCCTAATATGAATTGTATTGGAATGAAAATCATCGGGATTGCCAATACCATAAATACATGAAACTGAAGATACAACAATAACATCGCGCCTTCCTGACAATAAAGAGGATGTGGCGCTTAGTCTTAGCTTTTCTATTTCCTCATTTATCGAAAGATCTTTCTCAATATATGTATCTGAGACCGGCAGGTAGGCTTCAGGCTGGTAGTAGTCATAATAAGAAACGAAATATTCAACTTTATTCTCAGGGAAGAATTGCTTAAACTCGCCATAAAGCTGGGCGGCAAGTGTTTTGTTATGACTTAGTACAAGTACAGGGCGGTTTACTTTTTCAACAACGTTTGCTATAGTAAATGTCTTTCCTGAACCTGTAACTCCGAGTAAAGTCTGGAAGGGCACGCCTTTATCCAAACCTTCAACGAGTTGCTTAATGGCATCCGGCTGATCGCCTGTAGGCTGAAAATCAGATACAAGTTTAAAGTCCATTATATAGTAATAAAAAAAACTTAATTGAAAAACCATAAAGAAAGAAAAGGCGCCTCAAAGAAGCGCCTTTACCTCCGGCTTATTCACCGGTGTAATCTAACCCAGATAACCTTTCAATAGTCTGCTGCGTGAAGTGTGACGAAGTCTTCTTATAGCTTTCTCTTTAATCTGGCGAACTCTTTCACGAGTCAAACCAAACTTTTCGCCAATCTCCTCAAGAGTCATCTCCTGGCAGCCGATTCCAAAGAAATACCTTATGATATCTCTTTCTCTTTCAGTAAGTGTGGCTAAAGCCCTGTATATTTCCCTTGAGAGTGATTCATCCATAAGCAGCTTATCAGCCACTGGAGAGTCAGAATTAGTAAGAACGTCAAGTAAGCTATTATCTTCACCTTCAATAAAGGGAGCATCTACTGATACATGTCTTCCCGATACCTTCAGCGTATCTGTGACTTTCTCTTTAGGCAGTTCCAGAACGTCAGCCAGCTCTTCGGGTGAAGGGGTGCGTTCATTCTCCTGCTCAAATTTCGAAAAGGCCTTATTAATCTTGTTCAGTGAACCAACCTGGTTCAATGGTAACCTGACAATCCTTGACTGCTCTGCAAGAGCCTGGAGAATTGATTGTCTGATCCACCATACAGCATAGGAAATGAATTTGAATCCTCTGGTCTCATCGAATTTCTCAGCAGCCTTTATCAAACCAAGATTACCCTCATTGATAAGGTCTGGAAGACTTAATCCCTGATTTTGATACTGTTTAGCCACTGAAACTACGAACCTCAGATTCGCTTTAGTCAGTTTTTCAAGTGCGGCTCTGTCGCCTTTTTTTATTCTTTGAGCTAATTCAACTTCTTCCTCTACAGATATCAACTCTTCCTTACCAATCTCCTGTAAATACTTGTCTAACGAAGCACTTTCCCTATTGGTTATGGATTTGGTAATTTTTAATTGTCTCATTATGCCTCCGAAAAAATTTCCGCAAAGATATTTCTTTTATTAGTTAATAACAAATATAATTTAGTATTGTTGTAAAACAGGGGATTAGTATACCTAATCCCCTGTTTTTTAATAACGTATATCAAATAACATCAATCTCCAAATTGGTAATTCAAGATGCTCCCATCTGGTTGTATCCCACCTATTGATCTCAGGGTTGTTTCGTTGTTACTGCTTCTTCTGACATCATCAGGGGTTGAAACTCTTTTCCCGTTAATCGAAAGAATGATGAATCCTTCACGCATTCCAATATCATCAAATCTTCCTCTTCCCGGATCTACTACCTTAACGCCATATTCTACATTATATTTTCTTTTGTCCTGAGAAGATATTGGTTCAAGAGTAGCGCCGAAAACTATATTGTCATCTGCACCCTTCTTGAGTATTTCTGTATTGCCCCTGTCATTCTTCAACACCAGAGAGACACTATTCTCCTTGCCATTACGTATATATGAAACTATAGTCTTATCACCCGGGCGATGTTTTGCAACCTGCTCCTGGAGTTCACCAACTGAGTTGACCTGTTGCCCGTCAAACTCGACAATTACATCGTTCTCTTTAAGTCCAGCCGACTCTGCTGCTCCATTTTCGATAACGTTTGTGACAAGAATACCACGTACATCCTTAAGTTTTTGTTCTTCTGCAATCTTATAATCCACATCGGTTATATTAACACCTATTAGAGCTCTTTGAACAGTCCCAAATTCTTTCAGATCATTAACAACCTTCTTTACAATAGTAACAGGAATTGCAAAAGAGTTTCCTGCATAAGCTCCGTTTGGTGAATAAATTGCAGATGTTATTCCAACGAGTGTACCATTTGCATCAACAAGGGCACCACCTGAATTACCCATATTAAGCGCAGCATCTGTTTGAATAAAGGAGTCAATTGAAATATCGCTTGAAAGCATTCCCAGGCTTCTTCCTTTCGCACTTACAATACCTGCAGTTACTGTTGATGTTAGATTGAATGGGTTTCCAACAGCAAGAACCCATTCTCCAAGTCTTAGCTTTTCAGAGTCTCCATATTTGATAAAAGGAAGATTTTCAGCTTTTACCTTCAGGAGAGCAATATCGCTTGCCGGGTCGCGGCCCACAACATCAGCAGTAAAGGTTCTCTTGTCATTTAGAGCCACTTCCACATTCTCGGCCTCATCAATAACATGGTTATTCGTTATTATATAACCATCGGCAGAGATAATAACTCCCGAGCCATATCCCCTTACTTCCTGAGGTTGTTGTTGATATTGCCTTCCATAGAAGAACTCCATGATTGGATTTGGCGCCTGTGCGCCTCTCATTGTCCTTGTTGTAACATGTACAACTGCATGAACTGTCTGTTCTGCAGCATACGTAAAATCAACCTGGCCCGGACGATCCTGTAATGATGTCAGATAAGCCTGAGCATTCTCAAGATCTATCCTTGATGAATCGCCTGTTTCGGCAGGTGTTTTCTCAATTATTCTTGTGTATGCAAACAAGGCAATAGCTGCACCAAGAACAGCCATAAAGAAACCTGCGAATAAATACTTTCCTTTCATATCTTTTCCTTTTTACATTAACATCTCTTGTGAACTATTGTTTTTATCAATTCTGTCTTCACAAAAGTTGATATCTTTATACATTATTTGTTTTCTATAATGTCTTACAAAGATCATACAAAATTCTGTAGCGTTTTTGGCATAAAACATCATTTAACTAGATTTTAACAAGAATGAAAATACTCTTTAACAAAACATTATAGGTTTTCAGGTTTAATCCTGATTCTAATAAATTATTATGACAATTTGACAGCTTAAGCCATATTCTTTCTTTAATGCAAAAGATAAAATTATACGGAAAAGATATAAATGAGCTTATTGGGGTAACAAAACTCCTTAACCTTCCTGGTTTTACAGCCAGACAGATTGCTGACTGGTTATATAAGAAGGAAATAAGCTCAATCGGACAGATGTCGAATCTTTCGAAAAAAACAAGAGAAGTCCTTGAAGAAAACTATGAATTAGGCCTTTCGGAACCAGTAAATGGAGCAACAAGCAAGGATGGAACAAAAAAATATGTTTACAGAGTTCTTGAGAACAAGTTTATTGAGACAGCCTATATCCCTGAGACAGATAGGGCAACGATTTGTGTTTCTTCACAAGCCGGATGTAAGATGGGGTGCGTTTTCTGCATGACCGGGAGGCAGGGTTACCAGGGGAATCTTTCAGCTAACGAGATTCTAAATCAATTCAGGAGCCTTCCGGAATTCAAAAGTCTCACAAACATTGTTTATATGGGCATGGGAGAACCTCTTGACAACCTTCCTGAAGTTCTCAAAAGTTTAGATGTCCTAACTTCAGAATGGGGTTATGCCTGGAGCCCGACAAGAATCACAGTCAGTACAGTTGGACTTGTTTCAGGCATTCGAGAGTTCCTTGAAAAAAGCAGGTGTCATCTTGCAATAAGTCTTCATTCACCATTCGATGATGAACGAAGAAAGCTTATGCCCATTCAGAAAACAAATTCTATAGGCGAGATACTTGAAATTCTCAGGAAGTTTGAAATTAATAATCAAAGACGCATCTCTTTCGAGTATATACTCTTCGAAGGATTAAATGATACTCCAAAGCATATTAAAGAACTTACAGCAATGCTTAATGGGATAAAATGCAGGATTAACATAATCAGGTTTCACGCAATACCAGGTTCAGAGTTCCGCAGTCCCAACATGGAAAAGACAATTCAGTTTAAAGAAGCGCTGAATAAAAAAGGGATACTGACTACAATAAGAGCATCAAGGGGTGAAGATATAAGGGCAGCCTGCGGATTGCTCTCGACTCTCGAACAAAACAGGAAGTCTTAAATGAATAAATTTCTGAAAGCATTTCTTCTGTTATTGTTACCTGGAATTTCAAATGCCCAGAACATTGATGTATTCACATGTGATACAGCTATGACCAATGCCTCGGTTTCAGTATGCATTCTCGATGCTGTTACAGGCGGGCCTGTTTTTGAGTACGATTCCGGGAGAAGCCTTAAGCCTGCCTCAATTATGAAGCTGATAACTTCTGCAAGTGCATTGGAACTATTAGGCAGCGGATATACCTTTTCCACAACAATTAGCTATTCTGGTGTAATTAAAAAATCGGGGAAGCTTGAAGGTGACATAATTATTAAGGGAGGTGGTGACCCGGCTTTTGCATCTGAAAACTTCCCTGAATATTACAGGCAATTCCCATCAGGATGGATAGATGAAGTAAAGAAACTTGGAATAAAGAAGATAAATGGAAGAATAATTACTGATGATTCCTATTTTGACTATCACCCAATTCCATCAGGCTGGCTTTGGGAAGATGCAGGCAATTATTATGGCGCAGGTGTTTATGGGGCTGCCATATATGACAACACATACAGGATTCATTTTAACACAATGTCAGGTGATACACCTGTTATCACCTTCATTGATCCTGTTGAGTGTAACTACAATTTAGTAAATAACCTGAAAACATCAGGCGTTAAAGATGAGGGATATGTATATTCCATTCCTTACAGCGTCGGAGGATGGATTGCCGGCACAATACCCGGAAAGAGGGAAGATTTTGTGCTAAGAGCTTCTATACCTGATCCCCCGCTGATTATGGCCAAAATAGTTGATAGAGAGCTTAGAGCTGCCGGTATTGAGATAACCTCACTACCATCTACTTACAGGCTGCTCGATCGTTCCTTTGAAAACATTATTGAGATAAGTAAAATCAAATCTCCTCCCCTTTCTGAAATTATTGAGATGCTGAATCACGAAAGTGTAAATCTATATGCAGAGACCCTTGTTAAGGAGATAGGGAAAAAATTCGGAGGTGAAGGTTCAACCGAGGCGGGTCTGAATGTTGTTCGTGAATTTCTCACTACCCGGGGAATTGATACAAAAGGGATGTATATTGAAGATGGCTCCGGATTATCACCTGTAAATGCATTAAACTCTAAAAACATGGCAAGTCTTCTGCTTTACATGAAGACTTCAGGAAAATTCTTTGACATATTCCTGAATTCCTTTCCAGAAGCAGGAAATGAGGGTACTCTTAAGAACAGGTTCACAGATGAAGTCTTTAAAACACATCTGAAAACAAAAAGCGGTTCCATGACGAGGGTAAGATGCTATGCAGGATACGTCACGACAAATTCAGGTCGTGACCTTGTTTTCTGTATAATGGCTAATAATTTCTCAGGGTCATCAGGGAGTGTTATACCACTCTTCGAAACTTTTCTGAAAGATCTGATAATAAGCTACTGAACTACGCGTCTATCTTAGCATATTTTGCATGGGTCTCAATGAATTCCCTTCTTGGAGGAACCTCATCTCCCATAAGCATAGAAAATATATGGTCTGCTTCAGCTGCGCTCTCAACTGTTACCTGTCTGAGTGTCCTTGACTCCGGGTTCATTGTCGTTGACCATAATTGTTCGGCGTTCATCTCACCAAGACCTTTGTATCTCTGTACTGAAACGGATGACTCTTTTCCCTGTCCCATTTCTGCGATTGCAGCCTCACGTTCTTCTTCTGTCCAGCAATAGCGTTCCTGTTTTGCCTTCTTAACAAGATAAAGAGGAGGTGTAGCGATGTAGATCATGCCATTCTTTATAAGGTCAACCATATACCTGAAGAAGAAAGTCATGATGAGCGTTGTGATATGTGAACCATCGACATCGGCATCAGTCATAATAATAATCTTGTGATAGCGTAGTCCGTTAGTATTAAGGGCTTTACTATCTTCATCCGTTCCAATCTGGACTCCAAGAGCAGTAAAAATATTCTTTATCTCTTCACTTTCATAAATCCTGTGTTGCATTGCTTTTTCAACATTGAGGATCTTTCCTCTGAGTGGAAGGATGGCCTGGAATTTCCTATCCCTGCCTTGTTTTGCTGTTCCTCCTGCTGAATCACCCTCAACAAGGTAAATCTCACATTTTGAAGGATCTCTGTCTGCACAATCGGCCAGCTTACCAGGTAAACCTGATCCTGAGAACTCATTCTTACGTTGAACCATCTCGCGGGCTTTCCTGGCAGCATGCCTTGCAGTAGCTGCAAGTATAACTTTCTGAACAATGATCCTGGCATCTTTAGGGTTTTCCTCAAGATAGTTAGTAAGCATTGTACTAACAGCCTGATCAACAGCCCCCATAACATCTGAGTTTCCCAGCTTTGTTTTTGTCTGTCCCTCAAACTGCGGTTCCTGTACCTTTACAGATATGATGGCAGTTAATCCTTCCCTGAAATCATCGCCATTTATATCAAATTTAAGTTTAGATGTTGCACCTGAATCTTCGGCATATTTTTTCAGAGTACGAGTAAGTCCTCTCCTGAAACCAGCAAGGTGAGTTCCTCCTTCAATTGTATTTATATTGTTTACATAAGAATGTACATTCTCAGAGAATGAGCTGTTATATTGTAGCGCTATCTCAACCGGAATTTCAGCCTTGTCGTAAGTGATATGTATAACCTTTTCAATAAGTCTTTCGCGATTCGAATCAAGATACTCAACGAACTCTTTTAATCCCTGCTCAGAGTGAAATTCCTCATACCTTGGTTTTCCTCCGTTACCATTCTCGACATATTCCCTCATGTCTTTAATAGTAAGGATGATCCCTTTATTAAGAAAAGCAAGTTCACGAAGGCGGGCAGCCAGTATCTCGAAATTGTATTCTGTTGTTTGAAAGATAGTTCCATCGGGCTTGAATGTAACTGATGTGCCTGTTGTCTCAGCATCCCCGATAATTTCAACTTCGCTTGTTGGTTTGCCTTTGGCATATTTCTGCCTGAATATTTTTCCTTCTCTTTTAATGATAACAGTAAGTTGATCAGAAAGAGCATTCACACATGATACACCTACCCCATGAAGGCCTCCTGACACTTTATATGAGTCTTTGTCAAATTTACCACCGGCATGCAGAACTGTCATTACAACTTCAAGAGCTGATTTCTGTTCCTTCTCCATTATGCCAGTAGGTATTCCCCTTCCATCATCGTCAACAGATACAGAACCATCTTCGTGAATTATTACATCAATCCTTGAACAAAATCCGGCCAGCGCCTCGTCAATAGAGTTGTCAACAACCTCATACACAAGGTGATGCAATCCCTTAATGCCAATATCACCAATATACATTGCAGGCCTTCTCCTTACAGCCTCAAGACCTTCAAGCACCTGGATATTATCTGCCGAGTATTCCGCTTCCTGCAATTTTCTTTCTTTTTCAGTCATCTATCAAGTTTTTAATATTCTATTCGGAATTCACCAGTTGCTCCCGGATGTTTCCGGGACCAGTTATTCCGGTATATTATTGTTTTTAATCTGGCACCCTGCAAACCCCACAGGATGTATTGCATCAACAATGTATTTAATAATTAATATGTTGATACAAAGATTTTTAATCACATGGCAAATTTATAATTAATAATCATTTTTCTCTATTTTTTTCACAAATAATAATGCACAATCAGGGTTAAGAAATTAACACTTTACGACCAATATTTAATACTAAGTGAATGTTTCTAAAGGCTATATGTAAAGCCTACCATGAATTGGAACATGTGCGAAGGATAGTTTGTCCATTCATAATATCTTTTATACGACATTTCATTAACCCTGGCCCAGAATGAGAGTATGTTTGAATATCTGTATTCCGCCATTATATTCATACTAAAATGAACAGGCATTGTTTTTTGATTCAAAGTAACTACTGGACCTGTTAAAGAATCTTCAATAATCTGCTTTCTCTCACCAATTCCTTTGACATCAACCCCCGCAATAATTTTATCCCGGAGATTATATTTGAAGCTTAATGAAGCATCCCAGTTTGGCTTATTCCATGGATGTTCAAGCAAAGTCAATGTATAGCGATAGAAATTAATACCTGTACTGAAAGAAAGCTTATCAGTTAATTTCCCGTTCATTGCTCCATGTAATCTCAACACATCTACATCATCAACAACAGATTTAAAGTAATTACCCCTTCCGGAAAGACTATCTCCACTCATGAATCCATAGAAAAACAGCATGTCGCTTGCAAGGGAATAAGAAGCCGAAAGTTCGTAAGTTCCTTCGATTCCTGAATTACCTCTAAAGCCTGTCGAAACAATGAGTTTATTGTCTGAGAAGGGCAGTACAAACAAAGAACCATCAGGTAAGAGGAAAGGATTCTCTTCAATTACGTTTAAAGGATCGTTCTTTTCAAGATTACCTTCAAGAGCAGCGAAGAAATTAATATATGAAGGAACCATATTGAAACCAAAATGTACGTCAGGATAGATATGGAGTTTAGCCGATTCTTTCAAATTCCTTTCAATTAATGCCTGCATTCCAAGGCGGAAGTTCCATTGAGAGCTGCTCTTTGATATGAAAGGATTCAAAGCTGCTATATACTTTGAATGAGGGAGTAATGTAACCGGAAGTTTGTAATTCTCAATTTCAAGTCCTGAACCTACATAAAAACCATTAAATGATTTCGACATCTCACCTTTAATACCCAGGTAATGATTATATTTCTCATTAGAAGTGAAAAGATTGTCGGGGAGACCTGATTTATTATTGAAGTAATCATACCTTACATTAAAATCATAAGCATAAGATGAAGAATCGAGTTTAGCAGAGGCAACAGATATCTCTGCACCAAAATCGTTATACCTAAGTTTGGTATCTTTACGTCCAAGTACATATATCTCTTCAGGAACAAAACCATAAGCATGTCGTGATCTTTGCTTATAATCAACAGAACCGGCTATCACTCCTCCCTTATAGAATTTTTTTCCAAAGAAGGAAAGGTCATTATCCATGTAGCCGGAATTTATCTTTTGCTTAAGATCATTTGTAAAGCTTCCGTTATTTGAGAAGTGTCTTCCGTAAAAACCAATGGCTCCTTTCTTTGATCGTTCATTTGTAATGCTGACTTCAGCCAAAGTTGAGGTGTTACTACCAATTCCAAGGTTAACATAGCTCCTGTAGAGTTTATTAAGAGGATCAGGTTGTAGAGTTGCTGCTTTTATCGGGTTTACAGTGTAAACAGGCATAAATGGCGTGGCAGTAACCTCATAGCCAAACTCCGGTCTGAATTTTGCCGTATCAGCAATATCGGGAAGATAGCTTTTCTTTCTTGCTTCGTTAAGCGATGGTTTATATGGATTATAAAGGGTAACTTCCCTTTCCAGAGGTTTCTGCTGTGCATTCAATTGTAGCAGGAAAAAGGCAAAAAACGCTGCCAAAGTGATTTTCCGTATCATAATCTTCATTTAGTATTCAAATTATTTGTCAGTTGCAAGTGAATCGAGTTTCTGTCGCACCTCATCGAGTATGCCATCGTCTTCAACAGAGTAATAATCTCTTAAGCTTTGTAATGTTGCTTTTGCCTGTAATGTGTCTCCTTTCTTGATACTTATATCAGACAAGAGGAGGAACATCCTTGCCATCCAGTACTGGTGGGGAGTGTTCTGTCCGATGAATTCCTGGATAACTTTTTCTGCCTCATCCACCGATCCTTTCCTATTCAGAAGTTCAGCTACCATGTATTTTGATTCGGCGCCTTCAACACTTGTTACTTCTGTTGCCACCTTCCTGAAGTCGGACAGGGCCTGATCGAAGTTATTAAGGCTATAGTTTGCTTTTGCCTTCAAATAGATTGCCTCTTTCTGCAATTCTTCGGGGATATTTTTGGAAGCAGCCACCTTCTCAGCTGCTGAAATTGTTTTGTTTGCATCGCCTGCTTCAGATGCTGACCTGAGCTGGCCTTTCAATGCAATCATCCTGTTCTCATCCTTAGAGGCTGAAGATTCGAGTTTTTCATAGTAACTATATGCCTTTTCGTATTCTTCCTTTTCAAAAAGCAACTCTGAAGCAGCAATAAACGATTGTTCCATAAACTGGTTGTTTGGCTGAGAACAAACTTCAAGATATAATTCAAGCGCCTCATCAGTTTTTCCTTCTGACCGTAAGATCTCTGCAAGGTAGAACTGTGTGTTAAGTTTAAATATACCAGACGGATATTCTTTAAGATAGTTCCTGAACACATCGGTTGCCCGGTCATATTTTGCCGTCATATACAGGTTTTCGCCTGAAGAATAGAGAAGTGAATCTTTGGTTGCGACATCAAGATCACCATATCCCTCAACAGTTCTGACATAAGCAAAATATGATTCCACATCATTCTTCTCAACATAAGTATTTTTCAATCCGGTCATCGCATACCTTGCCTCAGGGGTCGATTTATAATTCTCAATTACTTTTTTAAATTGTGCAATGGCTTTGTCATTTTCATCAAGATTATAGTACAATAATCCCAGTTGAACCATTGCTCTTGGGACATAAGGACTATTAGTATATGTTTTAATGACATTATTAAAGTCATTTTCTCCATTCTTAAAATCTTCAAGAACAACATAAGATCTTCCTCTTTCAAATATTGCATTTGGAATATATGATGAAGAGGGATATTTCTGAACAAGGGAGCTAAGTGTAGCTATTTTAGCTCTTTCATCATTCATAAGGCCAAGTGAAAAGCCTTTCTGGAACATTGCATAATCAGCATCCTGGAAATCGAAGCTGATAACCTGGTCGTAATATGAAATAGCTGTTTTATAGTCAGTTGCAATATAGTAACAGTCGGCAATCCTGTTCTTGGCATCAGCTCTTACCTCGGGTTTTGAGCTAACAGCGCTCTGATCAAATGTTTTCAGATTGGTTAAAGCATTATTATAATCCTGGAGGTTAAAATATGCTGAACCAAGGTTATACCTCACAAGAGAAGATTCACTAAGCAAGCCCGATCCAGGCAAGCCTAAGAAAAGTTCATAATCGTTCTTTGCCTCATTATACCTGCCAAGCCTGTAAGAAGCTTCTCCTCTCCAGTATACTGATCTTGCACGAATGCTGCTGTTATATTTCCCATACTTAAGCGATTTTTCAAACATCTCAATAGAATTATCAAACTGAAGGTTCCTGAAGAGTTCAAGTCCCCTGAAGAAAGCAACTCTCTGGTAAGCTGCTTCAAGTCTTGAATCCTTGTTCCTGATCCTGTCGAGCGAAGCTAAAGCAGCCCTATAGTTTTTCAGTTGCGTGTATGTACCAACAAGATAGTCATAAGCTTCCTGTATTCTTTCCGAGCCTGGAAATTGGTCAATATACTTTTGAAAAGCTTCAATTGCTTCCCCGAATGGTGAATTTGAAGTTTCATAAGTAAGTTTTGCATAGTTGAATAAAGACTCTTCCTTAATGGTCTTGTCAAAATCAAGCTCCGAAGCCTCGCCAAATGCAAATCTTGCCTTATTCTTATCACCTTTCTGCAAATAACAATCACCAAGTATATTCCATATATTCTGGCTGAGCACATCATTCCTGGCATTTATTTCAAGAAAAACTTTTATAGCCTTATCGATTGCACCTGTTTTGTAATAACAATAACCGAGTTGGAATTTATCTTCCCGGTCGCTTGCTTTTGCACCATCGGTATATTTTTCAAGGTAAGGCAGAGCTTCAGTATAATTCCCTTTATTGTAGTGGGCATCTCCAATAAACCTGTAAAGCTCAACTGCTCTTGTCTTCCCTGCTGATTCAATAAGGTCTGGGGCCATAGTCAAAATGGCATCGTAATCTTTTTTGATGTAAAGAATCTGCACAATATAAAAGGGTACAACATTCCCGAATGTCTCATCATCTTTAAGCTTGACAAAACCATCAAGCGCAGTTTCATACATTTTTTGTTCGTACGCTATATGTGAAAAATAATAGACAGCGGGAGGAGTATATTCGGTATCAATATCTTTTATCTCGGAGAACATAAGAAGTGCAGTCTCCTTATCACCGTTTGTATAAAGTGAATACCCGTATCTGAAAAAGTACTCGGCAAGTTTATCTCCATTAAGTTCCTGCCTGTTAGTTAATTTGTAATAAACTCCTGCTTTACGGAAGTTCCTGTTCTGGTAAAAATAATCTGCAAGTTCAAGGTAGGCATTATTGATCCAGGGACTTTCAGGATATTTTGAAATGTATGAAACAATCCTGTATTCTGCATCAGCATTAAAAACCCGAATTGCTGAAAGTGCGGCATAATATTCAGCTTCAGCAAGTTTCTGTCTGTCCGTAACCGCCTCATTGCCAGTTTTTTCAAGGTACTCGTCAAACAGTCGTATAGCGGCAGGATACTTTTCCTTATTAAACAGTTCTAGTGCCCTCTCATATTCGGCATCAGACGAAATATCTGAAAATGGCACCTGGGCATTTAAGAAGGTTGAAAAACTAAAAACAAGAAAGACTAAGGTTTTTCTCTGTATTATCTTTGAAACTTTGCTCATAACTGATGTTTATTCTTTCTTAATATATGGCTGTCTTATATTGAATATCAGGATGTAAGTGATTATTTTAATCACCTTTTAATTCTCAATTTAAGTTTACTTGTAAAATTACTACTATTAAACGCCGTCATAAGTCCTTTATTACTGATTTTATTAACAGTTAAATGTTAATTATGAATTCTTTCCTTATTTTGCATTATCAAAAGACTCTAAAATGCTGGAAAATCTCCCCCTTGATGTTATTATAGAACTGGTTGACTGTACGATATGGCAGCAAGACCATCTTGTTCTCTCAAATGTTAATTTCCGGGTTGAAAAAGGTGAGTTCATTTACCTTGTTGGAAGAGTTGGCAGTGGTAAAACGAGTCTGATAAAAACATTAAATGCCCAAATACCGCTCAAATCAGGAAGTGGACTTGTTGCAGATTATAATCTGGCAAAATTAAGAACACGCGATATCCCATATCTACGAAGAAAGATAGGTATTGTTTTCCAGGATTTTCAACTCCTTATCGACAGGTCAGTTAATGAAAATCTTGAATTTGTTTTAAGAGCCACAGGCTGGAAGAATAAGAATGAGATTGATGCCAGGATAGGTGAAGTTCTTGAAAAAGTAGGATTAAGCCTGAAAGGGTATAAAATGCCTCATCAGCTTTCAGGCGGCGAACAGCAGAGAGTTGTGATAGGTAGGGCTCTGCTCAATGATCCGGACATTATTCTTGCAGATGAACCGACTGGTAACCTTGACCCTGAAACATCTGAGGGTATTATCAGACTGCTTATAGATATTAGCAAGACAGGCAGGGCCGTCATTTTTGCCACGCATAACCATACATTGCTTAAAAAGTTTCCTGCAAGAACATTTAAATGCCAGGATGGAAAGCTCACCGAAGTCTCAATTGATGAGGAAATGGAATTGATATAAATCCAGCCGAGCAAACAACGAGCCTTTGATATTTGTTATATCATCCAAACATCTCCAAATTTGATTACTGACAAAACTATACCATGAAGGAAAAAACTGAACACAGGCGCAAAGTTGTTGTTGTAGGTGCAGGCTCAGTCGGCGCCACTTACTGTTATGCTCTTGCTCAAAGCGGACTGGCTAATGAAATAGTTCTGTATGACAGGAATGAAGATCTTATGCATGGACAGGTACTCGACCTCGTGCATGGACAACCATTCTTTCCAACAGTAATAATCAGGTCAGGATCATCCGAAGATTATATAGATGCACAGCTTGTTGTAATTGCCGCCGGATCGGCTCAAAAACCTGGTGAAACAAGACTACAACTTCTTAAAAAGAATGCAGAAATTACAGGAGGGATAGCCAGCGAAGTAGCAGCAAAGGGCTGCAATGGAGTAATGCTTGTTGTAAGTAACCCTGTTGATGTTCTTACTTATGTTGCGTTGAAAAGATCAGGCTGGGACCGCAGCAGGGTAATAGGATCAGGTACAGTTCTCGACAGTTCGAGATTCAGACACCTCCTGAGCCAGCATTGCAGAGTTGATGTGCATAATGTGCACGCGTACATACTTGGCGAACATGGTGACAGTGAATTCGCAGCCTGGTCAATGACACATGTTGCTGGCATGAAAATTGAAGACTATTGCCCTTTCTGCCATGGATGTAGCGATTGGCCTATCCAAAAAGATCAAATTGAAAAACAGGTAAGGGAATCAGCATACCATATAATCAATTATAAAGGGTCAACACAGTATGCTGTTGGTCTCGCAATGGTTAAGATAACAGGCGCTTTACTAAGAAATCAACATAGTGTGCTTACAGTTTCTACTTTTCTTAACGGAGAGTACGGCATAAATGATGTATGCCTTAGTGTGCCATGCATTGTAACTGACAGGGGAATATCAAGGATTATTGAAAATCCGTTAACTAAAGAAGAGTCATCTCTTCTTACAAAGTCCGCAAATGTTCTGAAAGATGCTATTCAGTCGCTTGAAAAAGAAAAAAGCCAGGCTTAAAAATTAATTTTTGTTTTGATGATTACCTGCTTAGGTAATCATCAAACAAGACCTGGAGATAAGCTTTCCCCTTTCCTTCAGTACCTGTACTTTTGCCTGACTGCCATACAACTGTCTTTGGTTTTTGATCGTATGCAACTGCCGAGCTGTCAGTTACAAAACCGAAGCCCTCGTTAAAGGAATAAAAAGCGTATGATCCCGAACCTGAACTGAGAAGATCCTTACTGAAAGGGAATGAGCCATTAATTTTCAGTTGATTGAGCAGAGTAACCGGTATGTCAGTCTGTGATCCAACCTTATCAATAATAATTCCTCTGCCAGATACAGCCCCTCCAGTCCATACCATAGGAATTTTGAAAAGATCTGTCGCCCATGGTTCCATATCCGCACTTATCCTGCATCCATGATCAGCAACAAGAATAACTAAAGTGCTGTCCCACCACTCCTGTTCTTTCGACCAATCAAGGAAAGACCCAAGATTCTTATCAGTGTAATAAACGGAGTTCTTATACTTTGTCAAATTATCATTGCCCGAAAAAACCTGCTCCATCGGGACATCAAATGGTTCATGACTTGATAATGTAAGGACGACTTTAAGGAACGGTTTCTTAATTCCAGTAAATGATTTTTTTAACGCTTCGAACATAATATGATCATGAACACCCCATTTTGAATTCATGTCTGCTCCATTAAAATCATCCATTGTCACAATTTCCTCAAATCCTGATGCAACAACATACGAATTGAAATTGGCAAAATTAATATCTCCTCCATACCAGAATGAACTGGAATAACCATTCGCTTCAAGAAGTCTTACAATTCCTGAAAGTGATTGTGTTTTTCTTGGTTCTTTGATTATTGATTGCGCCGGCTGGGCAGGGTAACCATTTAGTATTGCAGGAAGGGCCTTATCTGTTCTTGTGCCACTTGCATAAATATTCCTGAAGAGTACACCTTCCCTGGAGTACCTGTTCAGTTCTGGTGTTACGAGTGAATCACCTCCTGAGGGACCTACGAGGTATGAACTGAAACTCTCGAGGATAATCATTAAAACATTCGGATTGTCAATATTCAAAAGGTTTATTGTTTCGCCATCCTTCGAATCGGCAAATGATTTATAAGTTTCTTCAGCTTTAGCTTTTTCAGTAAAAACATAAGGGTTTTCGACAGGTTTTTGAGAGAATGCTGTTGTCCCCACATTCCATACCGGGTTTATTGCAGCATGATTGAGGAACATCCTTTCGCTGAAGTAAACACTTCCTGCATTGATGGGGGCAACACCAAAACCACCTCTTATCGGGATTATCAATGCAGCAGTCAGAAGCAGGAACAGAAGGCTTGATATTAATCGATTGTCCGAACTTCCAAGCGTTAAAAACCTGTTATCAACAATCTTTCTGTAGAATTTGAAAAAAGCCCATGTGATAAGCAAAATTCCACCGAAAGATAATATTACGGTAAAGATGCTTACTGATGCAATTGCCTCACCCGGAGTCTTAAGGTAAAACAAAGGAGTATAATCCATTCTGAATCCCCAGTAGGAGTATAAATTTGCATCTCCAACAACAATAATTGAAGTAAAAAAAGTAAGAAGAAGTGTATAAAACCTCATGATGAAAGCATACCACTTTCCTTCAAAAAAAACAGTAAGAATAATAACCAATGATGGTAGAAGAAGATAGTATCCGGTTGTTGAGATATCAAGCTTGACACCATTAATGAATGTTCCCAGCAGACCGCCAACTGTTTCCTGGAAAGAGCTTTGGTAGTGAAAAAACAGGAAAAAGACCCTTGCAAACACAAAGAGGATCAGCCAGTAGACTGCATAAAGCAAAAGTGAATAGAATCTCTTTCTCATTTTATTATTTCCTGCTTTTTTCCTGGTGAGTTACTGAAAAACAATATTAGTGAAAATGATATTACAAGCATACCAAAGACCGTAAACCAGTCTGGGTTTTCTCCCGGGACAAGCCACCAGCTCAATATAGCTCCTGTTCCGGGAATGATAAATTTCCACAGGTTAAGTTCGGAAACTTTTACGCCAGGGCGCTGAAGTAACATAAACCAGACAGAAAACGCAGCCGCAGCCATGAAGCTAAGCCAGGCGAGAGTAAGCCAGTATTCTGATGGAAGAGATTCTCTGTGTATACCTTCAACAGGAAAAGATACCAGATATAAAATCAACCCTCCCAGGAAGAGTGTTGATGAACTAAGAACGAAAGGATTCATCCCTCTACCCCTTACCGACACGATGACATTACTGATGGAGACACCAGCATTTGCCAGGATGATCATCAAAACCCCAAGAAGTTCCAAAGCAGATCCAAGTTTTAAAGCTTGTCTTCCTGCGCTTATCAAAACAACTCCAGCAATCCCGGAAAATATTGTGATCATCTTTCTCTTTGTTATTTTGTCATCCTGGTGCATTATTGCAGCAATGATTGCTGTAATAAGAGGTTGGGAGCCAACAATAATTGCGCCCAGGGCTCCAGGGACCATATTTAATCCATGATAAAATAACGAATAGTTAACAACTATCTGAAAGAAGGTAATCTCTGCGACAAGCCTCCTGTGTTTGTTTATCTCACAGAAATATTCCTTCAGATTACCTGCAAAAGGAAGGATCAGAATGCCGGAAATAATAAACCTTAAACCAGCAAAGTGAAAAGGTGTATCATATTGCAGGCCGATTTTAATTGTTGCGTAAGCAGTGGCCCAGAGAAGACATGAAATGATTGCCAGAAAGGCTGTATTACCTTTTTTACTCATATAAAAAGCATGGTTGGCAAATATGATAATTTTTTACATATAAGTGCCTGATATTGATCAAAGACTGTTAACAGAGAAAATCACTTGTAAATTTCGTCATAATTATGATTAATTTTATTAAATGATTAATCCTGTACAGGCGTTATGAAAGTTGCAGAATATCTTGCAGATCGTCTCTTCAGCCTTGGTGTAAGAAAGGTTTTTGGAATACCGGGAGGTCCGTCTATTCCTTATATGGAAGCGTTCAGGAATGCCGGAATCGAGTTTATACTAACATCAAATGAAGCATCAGCAGGTATAATGGCAGATGTTACATACAGGATTACCGGGGTTCCTGGAATTTGTCATGGCACCTTCGGGCCGGGAGCAACAAATATATCAACTGGTGTAGGAGGAGCTCTGCTCGACAGGTCCGCTGTTATTGTTTTTACAACAGAAATGCCAGATGCCTGGCTTAACAGGACCGCCCAGATGAATATTGACCACCAGCAACTTTTTAAGCCGATAACAAAAGCAACATTCAGGTTAAATCCCGACAATGCCGTTGAGGTACTTGAATCAGCAATCAACATTTGCAGATCTGAATACCCCGGACCCGTGCATATAGGGCTGCCTTCAGATATTGCATCTAAGGAAATAGTAACTGGCCATCAGCAAATAGTTCCGGAGAGAAAGTCATACAAAAACAACATTAAACAGGTACTGCATTTAATTGAAAATGCCCGGATGCCAATATTGGCAATTGGATTAACGGCTGCAAGATTAAACATCAGGAATGAACTCTTAAACTTCCTTGAGAGATTCAATATGCCTGTTCTCCTTACACCTATGGCTAAGGGTCTCCTTCCTGAAAATCACCAACACTATGCCGGTGTGTTGTTCCATTCATTAAGTGATTATCTTGAAGACATAATCGAAAAAACAGATCTTGTCATCGGGTTAGGCTATGATCCTGTTGAATTCAACTATGAATCATGGATTCCTGATGTCCCGCTTCTTCACTTTGATATTATTGAATCTGACCTGCCAGCTGGTGATCGGATTCTTCAATATATTGGTCCGTTTGAAGAATGGTTCCAGGTTCTAGGAAACCTGAATTCAAGCTCCCTGATTTTTGAAAGCAGTGTCATTAATGATCTTCGTGATGAGATGAAATCAGTGTTCAACGGGTTTTCCGCACATTTCGGACCGGTATCGGCTGTCACCATTATTCAAAATGAGTTACCTGTAGATGCAATAATAACAACAGATGTAGGCTCTCATTTACATTTGCTGGGGCAATTATGGAAAACAAACGGCCAGGCAAGGCTAATAATGACTAACGGATGGTCAGGTATGGGGTTCGGTCTGCCTGCAGCTCTGGCAATACAGATGAATAAACCATCTTCGACTGTTGTTTGCATAACAGGCGATGGAGGTTTTTTAATGATGGCCGGAGAGATTATTACTGCCAGGAGATACAATCTCCCTGTGATTGTGATTGTTTTTTCCGATGGAGAACTTAATCTTATCAAGGTAAAGCAATCATGGAGCAACCTGTCGCCTTATGGAACACTTCTTTACCAGGGTGATCTTTTTAATTCAGATAGTTTCCTGGGTGTCAGGGTTATTAAAGCAGACTCCACTGCCACAATGACTTCCGCAATTAACGTTGCTCTTTCGCTCAATGAACCGGTAATAATCAATGCAATAATTGATCCGGATGATTACAATTGGCTCATTGTAAAGAGATAATCAATTCCTGAATTCCTCTTTAAGCATCCTGTAGATACAGCTATCTTTTATGATGCCGTTTTTGATAACGTAATTCTTAAGAGTTGCCTCATGTATAAAACCTGCTTTCTCAAGAGCACGCCTTGATCCTGCATTATCAGCAAAGGGTTCAGCATAAAGCCTGACAATATCAAATGTATTGAAAGCATGCCGTGTAGCTGCCTTGATTGCTTTTGTCATTATCCCTTTTCCCCATTGGTCTTCAGCAAGAAAATAGCCGATCTCGCAGTTTTTCCGGTAGATGTTATCCTTTTCAACTATGCCTATGCTTCCAACAATCCTGTTTTCAACTGTGATCGAAAAGAATCTTGTCGGATCATTCCCCGGAATGACAATCCCAAGCCAGTCGAGAGCATCCTTCTCATAATAAGGATTTGGGAGGCCATCCCTCAGGTTATCAGTTACTCTTTTGTTATTTGCCACAAGGGCAAGAGCAGGGGCATCAGAATAAGACCAGGGTTTTAGGATGACTCCCTCATAATCGATGATCATTTATTCAGCTTTCTTTTCTTTTTTTGGCTTTGCTTCTTTAGCTGCCTTTACAGCTTTCTCAACTTTTTCAGCTTTTTCAGGCGCTTTTTCCTTAACAGGCTTTTGCTCTTTTGCAGGCGCTTTTTCTTTTACAGGCGCTTTTTCTTTTACAGCAACCTTATTTGCAACAACTTTACTATTTTTTGATGGTTCTGCAGCCAAACCTGTTTTCTTTCTTAGTCGTCTTACACCGTATGTTCCAAGTACAATCTTCCCTCTTTTAGATTTCTTATCACCTTTTCCCATTTGATTTATATTTTAGTTTAAAAAAGATTTTGTAGGATCAAACAAAGTTAGCAATTTTTAAAAATAAGAATATTTTGCACATGCAAATTGCA
>DATALD010000081.1:0-5951 GCA_036261255.1 Bacteroidales bacterium | reverse complement strand
AATAAAGTCCTAGATTATCAAATATGAAGCAAGGTTTCACTTGCAATACCTGATACATTATTTTTGATCTTGTAAAAATCGAGTAGTAATCACAAGCCCTTAATTCCCACCAATAATCTCCTTGATCTGCCCTAGCTTTTGCTCTATCAGAATAAACAGCTAAATGAGTTGCTATTGCAGGAAAATTACCTGAAAAAGTTTTCCATGCTGAATTAATATCCTCTGATTCATTCACTTTATAAACCAAGTTTTTAGTAAAACCTTTTGGAATAAAAATGAGCCAATTGTTTACTTCACCAGAATTGTACGGTTTGATGTTACGGCCTAGTAAAAATGGTTTCAGAAGTTCAGAGGATCTGACATCTTCTTTCATTAGTTTTTCTCTTGTATCTTCATTTATGACAAATGCTTCCGTCAAGCCTGTTAAAATGCCCCTGTAAGAATATCCATTTATGAACGCAGAAAGGGGTTGACATGTATTTCTTAATTTTGTAATGATCTCTGTCTCGTTTGATGCTTGAATCATCCATGTTTTATTACCTACACCTTTAAGGTTAATATAAACTCCATTCTCCCTTAATTGATTATATAAATTTTCTGCCTGATTCAGTGAGGAGATTTTTAGAGTCAATGAATCTGTTTGTGATTCGTCTTGAGTACAGACTAGAATGCAAGGATAAGTTGTAGCTTCTTCAAAAATTTGTAAATCGCCAAAATCTATTATTGACTGTATATGTTTGGTAAGAAATAAATTCCTCAATGGAATGCCATATTCAGCCTGCATCCATTTATTGGGAAATATGAAACTAAAAACTCCTCCTTTATTTAATATCTCAAAACTTTTCTCAACAAAAAAAACATATATGTCGGATGCACTCGAAAACGTCCTATAGAATTCCCCTAAATATCCCTTGTATTCTTTAATGGCTTCTTGCCTTATATACGGGGGATTCCCAATTACCACATCAAACCCATTAAAATCACCCTGATTATTTAATACTTCCGGGAACTCAAACCTCCATTCAAAAGCATTTTCATAGATCTTATTGCTCTTTATTTCATTTAGCTCGTCCTCAATCTTCTTAATATCTGTTGTGAGTCTGCCAACCTTCTTGTTCCATTCGGCCTTTTCCTGCTTCGTGAGCTCGAACATTGTTGTTTGTCCGGATAAGCTCATCAGTTCGCCTTTAAGCTTATTCAGCTTCAGGTACCTTTTATCACCATGAGAAACCTCAACTTCAAAATCTGTCTTGATCTTTGCAATAAGCTCCTCCATAGCTCTTTTCTCATCTTTGCTTTTTGCATTCCGGTATGTCATCACAGCTTCCCTGTAATTATCTATTGTCCACTTACTGGCACGGAGTGCAACACTTATATCGGCATCGAGCGGATAACGGGAGATAAGACTGTTGCCGCACTTAATGTTGATGTCAATGTTTGGAAGAGTTTCAAGTTTCGTGTTTCGAGTCTGGCCGGCATTTGTGTCTTTCCCAACCTTGTAATATGAGTTCTTCAGGAGCTCGATCCAGAGGCGGAGACGACAGATCTTTACCGAGTTGGGATTTATGTCCACTCCGAACAGGCAGTTTTCAATGATTGTCTGTTTTTCGCGGAAGAGGGTTTCCTGTACCCGCTGGCTTTCTTTATTCTTCGGATTGTACTCAAAAAACCGTCCTTCAGAATCGGTAATAACAAGCTCATCATTTATGACCTCTATTGTATAATCCCTTAAAAGCTTCCCATTCCTGTCGGCCAGGATGCCAAGCTCTGATTTGATTGCAATGATCTCATTAAGGGCAGAAACAAGGAAATGACCCGATCCGACGGCAGGATCGCAGATCTTAAGGCTGTTGACAATCCTGTTGGCTTCTGCTATTTCAGGGTTCTTGTTATAAATGTCAGTTATAGTTTCACAGCTCCAGCCCTTGGCCTCATTGAATTTCTGTACAACTGCCCTTGTAATTGTTTCATGACACATATACATCGTGATGAAACCGGGGGTAAAGAACGAGCCGTCCTTATAGCCATTGATCTTTTCAAAGATCAGACCGAGAACAGAAGCATTGATGAGAGTTTTGTTTTCTTCCTGAATGTCTTCTGATCCTTCACTTGAAAAATCGTAAGAATCGAGAAACTGAAAAAGATATTCAAGGGGCTTTAATGAACCTGTAATTTTTTTGCCGGAAGAATCTTTCAGGACAGTAGAGGTGAGCAGGGGAATAGTTATGTTATCTTCAAGGCTGTTTATTCGAATGGTGCGGTGTTCAATAACAGTCGGTTCAAACAGTGAGCTGTTCAGGAAAGGGACACCAGCATACTTTTTATTGATATCTTCACTGCGATCTTCCTCCTTCACGGCAAGCACCCTGAAGAACAACTTATTCAGTTCATCGAAATCTTCTATCACGGAGGAATTCAAAAAGCTGAAATTCTTATCACCTCCATTATAACGTTTGATCTGGCCCTCGAGCAGTTTAAGAAAAAGAATCCTGTTGATCCAGGTTATAACAAGCTCAAGAGCCACATTGTAGAACTGTTCATCTGTGGTAGATCCGAAATCCGATCTCTTGTTCAAAAGGGAGAGGCAATCTTCAGATATGAGTATGTTCAGAGTGTTTTCGAGCAAAGAACCGGGATTGCGTCTCTCCTCCGGTTTACGCCCGATAATCTTCTTGCTGCCCGATTTTGATTCTTCAAGTCCGACGATATGAAGGAGCTCAGAATAAAAAGATTTGTCGAGAGTATTGCTGTCGTTTGTGAAGGGGAGCTTAAGAAGATGTTCAGGGGAGAATATCTTGTACAGTACAATAAGATTTTTATCATCTTTCGTATCTGCATTACGGACTACTTTTTCGTAATCGCGGATATCGAAATGAGTAAAAGTGATCTGTGAATCGAGATTTTTAATGAAAGGCCCGGCAATGCTTTTATAGAAGAAATCGGTTACAGTGTCGAGGCTTCGCTTTTCTTCAAATTCCTTAAAATCTTCTACAAGCTTCTTGTTATTGGCGAAAAGCCTTTCGAAATCTGCGGATTCAAAAATAAACCACTCGTAGATATTTGTAATAATGAGATGCTTTATTTTGACATTACCATCCCTGATTCTTTCTCTAAGATAATACAGTACTAATTCATTGAATGCCTTGGAATTAAGATCGCTTTTTGAAGGCATTTCGTGCCTGTTCTCAGGCTTTTTCACTTCGAACAGCACACCAACAGGACTGGCTGCATCTTTACCTGTGTGAATAACAAGATCTGCCCTTTCTTTTGTGTTTATGTAATGATTTGGTGAATACCATGTGTTCTTTAAAAATTCAGAAACGATGTTCTTGTTATGTTCTTCACCTTCCTGGTTGTTTATATTGTCGATAAGATTAAGAATTTTCTTCTTGAATGTCTCAATTTGTGATCTGTTAGGCCTGGTTTTAAGATAGGCTTTATTGAGAGATTCACGTGGTAATTGCAGGTTAAGAAGCATTGTTAGGGTTAAATTGACGAATAAAGGTAAGAAAGGAAACGAAGAAACAAAAGACAACAACTACAACCTTAAGGGGTAAGATGCTCACTGAGCTGAGTCGAAGTGAGCAGGTACAGAGATTCTGTTACTGCTTTTAATACGTTTTATAATACTGCTTATAATACGTTGATAAATGTTCATCGCACTACTGGCCAACATAAGGCACAGTATTCCCGTATTGAAAAGGGCTTCATTTCCGACTATTGAAGAAATTGAAAAAAAAGCGAGGCGAAAACAACCAGCCTTGCATGAAGTTGACCTGCTGGCGCAATTCAAAGAAGCTGAAAAGCTGCCGGAGAATGAAAAAACCATAGTACTTAAAATGGTTAGGAGCTACATAAGAGACTACAAAACGCAACAGGGCCTATATAAGTAAACTTATAGTTCAAACTCGCCTTCGGATTCCTGCTTGACGACTTTAAAATACCCATCAGGTTGTAATTGATATTCTCTTTTAGTGTGTACATTAAAGCGGTTTTCTTCCCATTTAATATCCCCTTCTTCTGTTATTATAGATGTTATATATACACTTGCTATTTTTGACGGTTCACCACTTGACTCATATTCTGCCTCGTACATATTTACAAGGGATTTTAATTTCCCGTTTTTATCAAAGACATATAAATCAATATATGTTGACTGGAAACCCACAACCCTTGTGATCCAAACATGGTAATTGCTATCCAAAGTAATTTGACCTAAGGAATATGCTTTAGTATTAAATGTTTTGTTGAACCACTTCACTTGGCCATTAACTTTGTTCCAAGTTTCCCACTTCATAGGCTCTTGGGGTATTTTTCCATAAGTTGTGACGTTTACTAATTTCCCATTATTCGCATAAAACTTAGCCCTTTCTTCTTGTTTGTCCCACAGTAACCTACTTAATAATGCTTTATCAACTACAACCGTGGTATCGAGTTCAGACACGTCAACAGGCAGTTTTATTTCTTTTTTGTAGTTATCTGCAAGTTGGCCAAATTCAACTGATTGAGCGATGCATGAGGAACAGAACAATAACAGAGTATTTATAACTAAAATCTTTTTCATGATGTTTTATGTTTATTCGGAACAATATATTTCAGCATAATCAATTCTTACATCATTGGATGACAAATCAGTCCACTTCCAAACATTGTTGTCTCCTTCCTTACCAGTAAAATCTTCTCCGTTCCGGTAATCTTTTCCATCCTTCTTATATTTAGGGGTAACTCCTGATTGTGAAAAATCAACAACTTTTCCATAAGGATCATCCACGACCAAGCCATCTTTTGTTATGCCTTGTAGACGGACATTATGTCCAAAGGCAGAAATTAGTACTGAACATCCATCTTCTAAACTTGTTCTTAGTTTGTTTTCTATAACATCTTTTTCATAGGTTTTAAGTATTACAGATTCATAACCAACATTATAAAACAATTCAGCCAGTTCTTCTCTAGTGTTGGCTTTCCCCCTATGATCAAACCCTTTATCTACCCGTGTACATTCCATATAATCCTCAAACTGATCGTATGAATTGCAATTAGACGAACATCCTTTGCAAGGAGGAGTTATCCCAAGATATTCAAGACACATTGCTTCAGACGTGAGATTGCACATTATATCTCCCGCGGTAGAAATATTGTATGTTGTCATCCAACTATTATTTGCAATATCTTCATCTGTTGCGGGTGATCCGTTGTCCCTTTGGCTATGATAAGGCACTTTCTTTTGTAACATTAAATAAAGTTCTTTCTTTTTCTCTACATCAGTTAATGACGCTATCTGTTCCCTCGCTTCTTTAACCTGCGCTGGTGAAAGTGTTTCATTAACTGCAAAAAGTCTGTTAATAGATTCATAGGTACCACCTCTGCCAAAAAGATAAATCTTTAGTTTCGAAATCTTAGATGTATCATCGTCAACTATTATTTTGAAAATTTCAGAATTATTAATCATAAAAGCAAATCCGTGCTGTTCTTCAATTTTGCCTTTCTCACTAAGAAATTGCTGATTGTATTGAAAATATGATCCGGGATGAAAAGATTTTTTCTCCTGATCTGGTTTATAAATCAATCTGATTTTTTTATAATCTATACCATCTATTTTAACCTGTTTAGCTGTTAAAGTACTTTCACCTTTAGATTCAGGATATCCTTTCAGACTAAAGTTGGTATCCTTTATTCTTGCTTCTCTTATTTCATCCAACATCTGCAAAACATTCTTACAATCATCAAACCATCCCAAACATGGCAGACTCATCATCGCATCCTCATCCCTCTCAAACATCCCTATCACCAGACCCGGATCATGTATCGCATCCCACTGGTGCTTACTTTAACACTTCTTTTTGCAGCTAAAAACCTTTGCTATAGGCGGTTTTTCAGATTTTCAAAGAACGTCTTAACAAATAATTTTATGCAAGATATAAAAAATCATATCATACTTTCCCGACCTTCGG
>DATALD010000112.1:0-26494 GCA_036261255.1 Bacteroidales bacterium | reverse complement strand
GGGAAACAGGTATTTCTTTCTCTTGATGGTATTCAGAAGTATTGCAAGGTTTGGATAAACGGCGCCTATATTGGTGATCATTACGGTTTTGGTTCATTTGATTTCAATGTTACTTCATTGTTAAAGAGCAATGCAGATAATGTTATCGCAATGGCTGTAAGTAATTCCAGGAAAATATCAGGTTCAGATTATGGAGGTATTACAGGCGATGTAAGAATAATCTTGAAGAATAAACTATATATTCCTATGCAAGGTTCATCTTCACATGAGGGCGGTACAAGTATCTCAACACCTGGCTTTAATGGAAAAACTGGCGTTGTAAATATTTTTACCTGGGTACAAAACGATAACCCTGTCTTAAAGAATTGCACTCTTAAAACAACAGTTTATGATGCAGAAGGGAAATCAATCCAGGTTCTCAAGACTATAGCTGAGATAAAACCAGGGGAATTATATAGGTTCGAGCAGGTGTCAAAACAAATCAAAAATCTGCAGCTTTGGTCACCCGAACAACCATATATGTATAGAGTATATTCCGAAGTATATGACGGTGCCATGCTTTGCGACACTTATACAAGCACACTGGGATTCAGGTGGTTCAGGTGGGATAAAACGGATAATAGCCTTTATCTTAATGGGAAAAAAACTGTCCTGTCAGGAATTGAATTAATCTATCAGGATGAAATGTTAGGAAATGCGGTTCCATCCTGGTTGATTGAAAAAAACCTGAAAGATATGTCAAAAGGGAAGACAATTAATTATGTCAGGACATCAGATAATAAATACATTAATATGGCTGACAGGATGGGCCTGATAGTTGATGCAAGCCTGCCATTCGATGAGAAGGACACAAAGGAAGTTTATGATAACCTGGTAAAAGAATTAATCAGAAAAAACAGGAACAATCCTTCAGTATTATTTTGGAACCTGGGGCTTCCTTTTAAATCTTCTGAACCTTCAATTGTTCTTGCGGAGGATTCTACCCGGATATTCATCCCACAAAATCAAAAAGTACGATCGACTGATCCTGATAAATTCATGATTTCATCAATGAAGGGCTTTGCTGACCCTTCAGAATCGTCAAAAACAATTGCCGGTGAACCTGTCAGAGTAGTTGTGACTTCCGAGCAACACTCACTAAACGCCGGTAGAGGATCAGTTGCGAAGGTAGAAGCTATAATCGTTGATGCACAGGGAAACAAAGTCGAGGGATCGGGCAAAGTTTTGAGGTGGAATATTTCGGGGCCGGCAAGATTAACTGGTCCGGAAATATCCTTACCTGAAAGTTCTTCAAGTCATGATAATAATGTATTAAGATATTCAACATTGCCTGCTATTAATATCATCAGGTCAACAGGTGAGAGCGGCAAAATTTCTATTATTGTTTCTGCAAGTGGGCTGATGTCAGGGTCGCTTGATATACTTTCAGTACCTTTAACTGTTGATAATAGCCTGGTATCTGAAACAATACTAAAAAATGAGGGGAGAAGGAGGTCAGACAGGAATGTTTTGGCAGCTGAAAGACTTGAAAATATTCCCGAGGAGATTAAATACCTGTCAGCAGATCTGAAATTGAATTCAACTGATGTCAACGGTTACAAAAAAGCTATTAGTGAACATATTGTAAGGAATAACCTGGATGTTGATACTTCGACAGTTGAGTTTCGAACATTTGCATCACTCCTTGGACGCTATATGGATAATAATAAAGGCCGGATTGCGGTTGTTGATTTTAATTTCAATGCAATGAATTATAACAATTGCAGGTTGATATCAAGCTATGTAAATGCAACAAAGCTGCCACAACAATTCAAAGATGCCTTAAGGCAGTTCTATTCAAATGCAATCATCTGGCAGGGTGAACCGAAAAACGCCGGCGATGAAATGAACTGGTTGAATTGGATCCCCTCAGGAGGGACAGTGGTGATATGTTCTGATGAGATGAAGTTGCCGCCAGCAAAAGGTGTAATTATAACAGATAAAAACAAGCTGACAGATATTATCTCAATTGTACATCCTGCGTTCACAGGGTTTAGCGCTGATGCCAGAGAACGGGCAATGGATTTTATAACAAAAATGAATCCTTATGTTTTTAAGAACCAGAAAGGTGGCAATGATAAAGAAAGTGCTATTATCCTTGCTGAAAAAGGCAAGCCTGTACTGATCCCTCTTCTGAAATTTATTTCAGAAGATTAACAAGATTATTCTCCACGAAGCCTCTTTAATTCGTTGAAGTGTTGAAGAGCCATTTTCTCACGTGCTTCACGTGATGTTTTCCTGTATGTTTCGAATTCTGCTTTGAGCTCTTCAATATCTTTATTCCTGTTAATTACTGCACGCTGGTTTCTTTTGAAAACAAGAAAGCCGAGAACAAGTATCAAAAGCAATGCAATTATTATTGAAAACATCAGAGTGTTATAGGCATCTTTTCTGATCTCCATTCCAAGCACTTCAACACTGTCTTTTGTCCTTGTCATATTTTCAAGATCAGTTTTTGTTGAGGCAAGAGATCTCTCAAGGGTATCGATTGCATGGTTTAGTGATTTTACCTGGCTGTCTGAGGCAGCCACTTTTTGTTGCATCGATGCAATAGTGTCGTTAATATTGGTCTTAAGCACCTGGAACATATCTTCCCTGACTGCCCTGAAATTTTCATAAATCTTCGTCCTGTTTTCAATATAGTTAAGCTGATCTCTTACAGGACTGCTTCTTAACTCTTCAGGAATTGTTGTCTGCCCGAAGGAAATAGAATACATGAATGTGAAAATCACACAAAAAAGAAGCTTTGAACGGTTCAGCATATTATTCATAATAAAATGTATTGTTTCCTGAAGTATTGAACGAATAAGTTGAAATAAAATTATCATCATTTTTCAAATAAACATAAATAATTAACGCATGTTTATGAAATATGTTCATTATGAGAAGGTTATAGTTTTTTGTGGATAATTTTGGATTTTTTTTATCTCATTTTTGTTTCAGTTTTGCAGCATTATAAAAAAACATTTGTCTTTGCTGTAAAACACTAATTTCTTAAAACCAAATTCATTTATGTTACCTGATCTACTAAAACACAGTCTAAGGTCCTTTAAAAGGCAAGCATCATACGTGTTTATAAACATCCTGGGTTTGTCGATTGGCATTGCGTGTAGCTTGTTAATAGCATTGTATATTATTAATGAGTCAACCTACGACAGGTACAATGTTAAGAGCGACAGGATTTTTAGAACAATTCTTGATGGAAAGATTGGAGGACAGCAGCTAACAGTTTTTTCTTCACCTGCTATTTTAGGACCAACACTTGTTAAGGAGTTTCCTGAGGTTGAGGATTTTTGCAGGATGTCAGGAATGGGTGCAACCACTGTTACTTACGAAAATCAGGCTTTTACTGAGGATGATTGCATAGAGGCTGACTCTTCTTTTTTCAATATTTTCTCAGTGCCCGTATTAAAAGGAGATCCAGCTAACCTGCTAAATGAGCCCCATAAAGCTGTTGTGTCTGAATCAACAGCAAAAAGGATTTTCGGCAATGAAGATCCTATTGACAAGCAGATAAAGATCGGAACAGATACAACAAGGTTCATAGTTTCAGGCGTTATGGCCGACATACCTGAGAAATCACATTTCAATGCGAATATTCTGACTTCGTTTATGACGAACCGGAGATCAAAGGATACTCAGTGGATGAGTAACAGCTTCGGAACTTATCTCCTTCTAAAGCCAAATACTTCTTATGAAACTGTAGAAGCCAAATTCCATGACCTTTTGGCAAAATATGTAGGCCCGGAGCTTGAAAAATACATGGGAATATCTCTTGATGAGTTTTTGAAACAAGGTAATCAATACAGGTTTTTTCTTCAGAATATTCTGGATTCACATCTCGATCCTTCAATACAGCAGCAGTTCAAATCAGCAATTGATCCGAAGTATCTCATGATTTTTGGTCTTGTAGGAATACTGATTGTTATTATTGCAGCAATTAATTTTATGAACCTTGCGACTGCCCAGGCATCGAGAAGAGCCAAAGAAGTAGGTATCAAAAAAGTAGGAGGATCAACAAAGTCGATGCTCATTTTCCAGTTTCTTACTGAAACATTCATGTTGACACTTGTTGCCCTTTTACTTGCTTTAATAATAGTTAAGATAACATTACCATGGTTCAGCAGTCTGCTCGATGTCAATCTTGAACTGAGCCTGCTGTCTGCCTGGTATGTAATTCCTGCCCTGTTATTGTTTGCTTGTATTGTAGGCCTGCTTGCCGGTTGCTATCCTGCCTTCTTCATGTCATCATTCAACCCTTATGATGTATTGAAAGGGAGCTTTAAAACAGGTTCGCGTAACGGGACACTCCGAAGAATACTTGTTGTATTCCAGTTTTCAGTTTCAATATTGCTGATCATTGGGACAATGATAATGTATCGTCAGATTAAGTATATGGTAAACAAGGATGTTGGTTTCGATAAGAACAACCTGATTGTAATAGAAAACGCACACACAATTGGTCAGAAAATGAAATCCTTCAAGGAGGAGATTAAAGCAACCCCGGGTGTTGTGAATATATCAAGCTCCACAGCTGTTCCTGGAAGGATTAACAACATTAATGGATATGGGATTGAAGGAAGGAGCGAAGAATCATACCTTATGACAACTTCATGGGTCGATATGGATTTTATTGATACATACGGTATTGAACTTGCATCGGGAAGGTTTTTTGATTCCACTTTCTCATCAGACAGTGCGGCATGCCTTGTAAACCAGGCTGCAATTGAAAATTTCTCAATAACCGATCTTGAGAAAACAAGGATAGTTGATCCTAATAATGAATCAATAAACAGAACCATTACTGGTGTAATGAAAAACTTCAATTTCGAATCATTAAGGAATCCGATTAATCCTTATATTGTTAAAGTGCAGGATAAAAATATGTTATGGGGGTATATCAGTATTCGCCTAAGGGATGATAACAAGGCAGCTACTATTGCCGCTATCGAAAAGGTCTGGAGTGACTTTGCTCCCAACACTCCAATGCAGTATTATTTTATTGATGAGGATTTTGAGAAAATGTATACCCAGGAAAGACAAAATGCAAAGATGGCAGTATTGTTTTCAATTCTTGCTATATTCATTGCAACATTGGGACTTTTCGGTTTAACTTCATACACTGTGGAACAGAGAACAAAGGAAATTGGTGTCAGGAAAGCGTTGGGATCTTCAACGGCAGGCATTTATATAGAGATATCAAAAGAAATATTCATACTTGTTTCAATATCAGCCCTCATTGCCTGGCCATTAATTTACTATTGGGCAGGACAATGGCTGACAAATTTCCATTTCAGGATAGATCCCGGATTATTCAGTTTTATCTACGGACTATTAATTGCAATTGTAATAGCAATGGCCACGATTAGCTTTAAGGTTATGAAAGTAGCCAGGCTAAATCCATCAAAGTCACTTAAATACGAATAGAAATCAGTCAATGTTTAAGAACTACCTTCTTATAACATTCAGGAATCTTGTTAAGAACAGGACATTCACAATAATAAATATTATTGGCCTCGGTCTTGCAATTGCGATTTGCACAGTTGCTTTTTTCAATCACATGTTCAACTATGAGTTTGATCGTCACAATGAACATTTTGATGAGATATACAGGGTAACAAGCTTTCGCGATATGGAAGGCCGGGAACAGGAGTTTGGAAGTGTTCCTGCAACACTGGGACTCCAGGTGAAAAAAGATATTCCGGGCATTAAAGAAACTGCCAGGCTTACAAGGTCAAATTCACCTGTTAAGTTTGGAGATGATATTTTCCAGGCTAGTATCGCTTATGTGGATACAGAGTTTATTGACATGTTTACTTTTAAAATCCTGAACGGAGATAAAGAACTTCTTTCAGAACAGGGGAATGTTTTGATTAGCCGTGAAATGGCTGGTAAACTTTTCGGTGATGATTATGCAGTTGGCAAAAGAGTAACGATAGTAAACGATAACAACAAGGAATACTCTTATACTGTTGCAGCGGTTTTCGAAAATCTTCCACTTAACTGCAGTTTTAGGATTGACGTGCTCACTCATTTCGATAATTTCCTTGCAATGTGGGACTCGAGAGATACCGACTGGAAGTTTAACATTACAGCTCTGTTTGTTCAGTTTAGTGATAAGTCACTGGTTCCACAGATAACTCAGCAATTACGCAATTACATTGTTGTTCAGAACGAAGCCCGGCAAGATTTTAAGATAAACAGGTGGATACTCACCCCACTTGATAAGGTTGGGGATAGTACGCGCACTATCTGGAACGCAGGATTGTTCCCCGCGTTACATCCGGCTGCTGCTAAAGCGCCACCTATAATGGCAATTTTTATTTTACTTATTGCCTGCTTTAATTTTGCTAATACTTCAGTAGCCATTTTCAGCAGAAGATTAAAAGAAATCGGACTCAGAAAGACCTTTGGGGCCCAACGAAAGCAGTTGATTCAGCAATTCATGTTCGAGACATTCATTATTTGTTCTCTCGCAATGCTTGTAGGTATAGCAATTGCGCAATGGTTGGTTCCTGCATATAGCAGTCTCTGGTCATACATGTCCATTGAATTGACATTTACTGAATATCCTGTTTTTTGGATTTTTCTGGTACTGTTGCTAGGGGTCACAGGATTTATGGCAGGTGTCTTCCCTGCTATGTTTGTAAGTTCTTTCAGTCCTGTTAATGTTATAAAGGGCAATTCAGGTTTTAAGAAATCAGGTAAATTTTCAATTGTTCTCCTGACACTGCAATTTATTATTTCAGTTATGTCTCTTACAATGGGTGTCGTTTTTGAAAGAAATGCCCGTTTTCAAAACACTGTAGACAGGGGTTATGACAATAAAAAAATAATCTTCATGCAGTTGCCTGGCCAGAATTTCGCATCCTTCAGGAATGAGCTTCTGCAAAACCCAAAAATTATATCGGTTGCAGGAACCCAAAATCATATAGAGTGGGGTAATGGAAGGAAAACAATTAAAAGCGAGCAACAACAGCTTGAGGTAAACTTCCTGGATGTGGGTCCAGAATACCTGGCAACAATGGGTGTCAGGCTCGAGGAGGGAAGGCTCTTTGATGAAGCAAGAGCTTCTGCCGACAGGACTAATGGCTCTGTTATAATAAATAAAAAACTTGCAAATTCCTTTAACTGGGATGTGTCATCGGAGAAAACGTTTTTCCTGAATGATACAATTAAATACACTGTTGTTGGTGTTGTGGATGATTTCTATTCAAATGGAGTGTGGAGTGAGATACAGCCAACAGTTATGAGGCTCTCTTCTACAGATTTGTATTACAACCTAGCTGTGAGAGCTAACGAAGAAGACCAGGCATCAATAATTGATTACATGAGATTGAAATGGAAAGAACAGGGAACAAACTTTATTTTCAATGGAAGGAGACAGGAAGAGTTATTGCAGGAAGAAAAAGATATAAATGGCAGCATACTTAAGATAAATGTTTTCCTTGCAATAGCAGCAACGATACTTTCACTGATTGGAATGTATAACCTGGTTTCAATAAATATAATTAAAAGAACTAAGGAAATAGGGATCAGGAAGATACAGGGAGCCTCGATACCTCTCTTAATGTACCTCCTAAGCCGGAAATTCATTATTGTTCTTTTGATTTCATCTGCTACCGGTTTGCTTGGAGGCTATTATCTCACTGAAGTGTTTATGGATAGTATTTGGGATTACTTTGTTGATATCACAGCCGGCATGTTGATCTTCTCAGCTTCAGCCCTGGCCCTTTCAACGATTCTGACAATTGTGTTTAAGATTTATGGTTCAGCAACAAAGAATCCTGTGGTTTCTCTGAGGTATGAGTAGAATGGTTCAAGCTAAGCCACAAAGTATTTTTAGCAGAGGTGAGGTTCAAGATGTTGTATATAAAATTACACTATCTTTCAACTGTTATGATATCTGCTAATCTTCTCATAATAGACGATAATAAATCAGACCTGAATTTGATGAAAGATATTCTGAAGAATGAGGTCAGGAACATCGTTTCAATATCATTAACATCAAGAATCTATGAGATTCTTGCTAAAAAGAGCATTGATATTGTTTTGCTTGATATGAATTTTAACTCCCGTGTGAATACCGGGAATGAAGGCTTATTCTGGATCCGTGAGATTCTGAAGAAAGACAGCAGCATCAGCATCATCCCGGTAACGGCAAACGGAAATATTGAACAGGCTGTTGAGGCTATTAGGGAAGGAGCAATAGACTTTATTCAGAAACCATTCAACCGGGCAAAGCTCGTATCAGTTGTTAACCTTGCCTGGAATCTACGGATGGCAAAAATTGAAGCTTCCGAACTGAAGAAGGATAACCAGAGGCTCAAAATCCAGATAAACAAGGGAGGAGAGAAGCTTATACAAGGCGCTTCTCCAACTATGATTAACGTTATGAACATTGTCAGGAAGGTTGCTTCGACTGATGCGAATGTTCTTATAACAGGAGAGAACGGGACCGGGAAAGAACTTGTTGCCAAGGAGATACACAGGCTTTCGAAAAGATCGGAAGAACTGATGGTAAGCGTTGATCTCGGGTCGTTAACAGAGACATTATTTGAAAGTGAACTTTTTGGTCATGTAAAAGGCGCATTCACAGATGCTGCTGAAGATCGTAAAGGCAGGTTCGAACAGGCCTCAGGCAGTACACTTTTCCTTGATGAAATAGGAAATCTTTCATTGCGCTCGCAGTCAAAGCTGCTTAGTGTGCTTCAGAGCAGGCAGATTATAAGGGTTGGTTCCAACAAACCTGTTCCTGTGAATATAAGGCTTATATGCGCAACAAACCGCAACCTTGGGGAAATGGTGATTGAAGGATCATTCAGGGAGGATCTTTTCTACCGTGTAAATACAATCATGATTGAAGTGCCTCCTTTAAGAGACAGGGTTGATGATATCCCGATACTTGCTAATCATTTTTTGAAGATCAACGGCGAAAGGTATGGGAAACCCGGGCTGAAGCTTAATACACATGCACTTGAAAAACTGTCAAATCATTCCTGGCCAGGGAATGTCAGGGAACTTCAGCATTCAATTGAAAAGGCTGTGATACTCAGCGATTCTAATATACTTAAACCATCCGATTTTGTTTTTACTTCAAAAGCAAATTCAATTTCTGGCGATATGACACTTGATGAGATGGAAAAGCAGTTCATTACTTATACTATGAGGAAGTATCATTCAAATCTTAGTCTTGCTGCAAATAAGCTTGGTATTACGCGGCAGACACTGTATAACAAGCTTAGGAAGTATGATATAAGCTGATGTTTAATAGAGAAAATCTATCATTTAAAATCTTTATAAAAGTAAAACAGAGGTTTGTTCCTCTGTTTTACTCTTGTGTGCCATCATTAATTAATTGACAATCTGTCCATCGAACAGGTTGATAACCCTATGAGCATAACCTGCATCCCTGTCGTTATGTGTTACCATAATGATTGTTGTGCCTTCTTTATTAAGCTCTGTAAGCAGGTTAATAACCTCAACACCATTCTTTGAATCGAGATTACCTGTAGGCTCATCAGCCAGTATGAGCTTGGGGTTAGCAACTACTGCTCTCGCAATAGCAACCCTCTGCTGTTGTCCGCCTGAAAGCTGCTGTGGAAAATGTTTTGCACGGTGACTGATCTTCATTCTTTCAAGAACCTCTTCAACCCTTTGTTTCCTTTCTGATGATTTCATCTTGAGGTAAATGAGAGGCAATTCCACATTCTCATATACATTGAGTTCATCGATGAGGTTAAAGCTCTGGAAGACAAAGCCTATGTTGCCTTTCCTGAAGATTGTCCTATCTCTTTCCCTGAGGTTTGCAACTTCAGTTCCGTTAAAGATATAGCTTCCTGATGATGGGTTGTCGAGGAGGCCAAGAATGTTGAGAAGTGTTGATTTTCCACAACCTGAGGGACCCATTATTGCTACATATTCACCTTCTTTTACATGAAGGTTAACTTTATCAAGAGCTGTTGTTTCAACTTCTTCGGTTCTGAAAACCTTTGTTAATGCAGATGTTTTGATCATGATAATAGTTTTTTATTTGTGGTTACCTGGAATTTTTTAAAATTAATCTTTCGTTATCACCGAAGGTCTCATATCCTGAAATGATCACTTTCTCACCCGGTGTAAGTCCTTCAAGAACTTCATAATACTTCGGATTCTTCCTTCCGATTGAAATACTTCTCTTGTTTGCAGTAGTACCATCAGGGTCAAGAACGTAAATCCATTGTCCTCCTGTTTCCTGGAAAAAGCCACCAAGTGGCACAAGCATTGATTTCTTTGGCATTCCAAGCTGTAAGCTTGTATAATATGTCTGGCCTGTTCTTATATTGTCTGGCATGCTGTCAGTAAAGATCATGTCGATCTCGAATGTCCCGCCTCTGACTTCAGGATAAACGCGGCGCACGACAAGATTATATTCTTTACCCTGGCGATCGAGAGTTGCATTGAGCTGCGTTCTTATCCTGTCAATATAATGCTCATCTATCTGGGCAGTTACTTTATATGAAGTAAGAACATTTATCTGTCCCATATTCGAACCTCTTTGAATTGACTGTCCAATTTCAGGTACCAGCAAGCCAAGCTGACCATCAACGGGAGCCTTTACATTGAGGTTTTCGGCCCGTTCCCTGACAAGCTTGAGATTTCTCCTCATATTGTCAAGATTGTTTTCGAGATTAGTGACCTGAACAGATCTGAACACAGAATCTTGTAGTTGTCTTTCAATAAAGAGTTCCCTTGACTGTTTTGCCATCTCAAGATCTTCTTTTGATCTCAAAAATTCTTCTTTTGAAATCAGGTCGTCTTTCATCAGTACCTCATTCTGCTCGAATGTACGCTGTTTTCTTTCGATATCGTACTTGAGGTTTATGAGTTCTTTTTTGATCTGAAGCCTGTCTTGTTCCATGGCAATCATAGTATTCCTGAGAAAATTCTCTTTTTCTGCAAGTTGTGCTTCGCTATCGAGAATATTAAGATGGAGATCTGCATTGCTAAGCCGGAGGATAACATCTCCTTTCTTTACCATACTTCCTTCTTCTATCAGCTTCTCTTCAACACGTCCTCCCTCGAGTGCATCAAGGTATATTGTTGTTATCGGCTCAACAGTCCCCGGAACAGTGATGTAATCATTAAAAAGGTCTTCTGTTACTGTTTCAATTATAAGCTTATCAGAGTCTACTTTGTAAGTTGATGTGCGATCTGTAAAAAATGCCATGTAGATAAGCATCATAAATATTATCCCGGCCAGAATATACCAGATATGTTTCTTTTGTAATCCTTTCTTTTTTTCAATAGGTCTGTCCATATATGTAAATATTGAGTATGTTAAACTTATTTTATTATATTATATTATAATACCTTCATAATCGCCGGTTGTATAAAACTGGATCATAAGTTTTCTTATGATCAACTGAAGTTTTGTTCTTAGCGCTTCTGTCTCTGCCTGGAACAGGGTTGCCTTTGCAATTGAATAATCAGTAACATCTACAAGTCCCGATTCAAATTTCTTTTCAACTGCTTCAAAAGATTTTATATTGAAGTTGTAGTTCGATTGTGCTGCGATAAACTCATCTTTACCCCTGTTAAAATTGAGGCATGCATTTTCAATTTCAGTGTAGAGGTTGTTTTTTTCAAGTTCAAGTTTTAGTTCTGTGTCTTCCTTTCTGATCCGGGCAAGCTTAATATTTCTGCCGGTACGATAGTTGTTGAAAATTGGTATTTCAAGAGACAAGGAAACAGCCTGGCTGTTGTTGTTCTTCAACTGACCTGAGTATGACACCTGTTCAATTGAATCGACAAAAACTTTGTAGAAACCAGTAAAGATCTGACCTCCGGCCGAAATACTCGGTATCAGGTATCCTCTTGCTGCTGCCAGCTGCTTTTTTGAAGCATTCAGTTGATATTCAATTGCTTTAAGACGTGGGAGGGTTTCTGCAGCGATATTATATATACTGTCAGTATTATATGTTTGAGAAGGAATGATAGTACTACCAAGATCAGGAACAACAATATCAAAACTTGTTCCCGGTTCGATCCTAAGTGTTTGTCTTAAGGATGTGAGAGCCTGGTTCGTGGCATTTTTTGCAACAGTGTAATCAAGCATGTCTGCTGAGGCGCGGCTTTCCATTTCATATTGCCTTGAAAGAGCTTCTTTTCCGGTTTCAACCATCTTCTTTATTCTCAGAAGCTGTTCTTCAGATGAAGCAAGCTGCATTTTTGAAGCTTCTTCAAGTCCCTTTGAATACAGCACCTGGTAATATTGTCCCATGATATCGACAATAAGGGAGTTTTGAGCAACCTTCTCTGACTCAAGGCCTGCTTTATACATGAATTTATTCGCAGATATCGTATTTAGGTTTGCAAATCCATTGAAAAGAGTTACCCCTGAGTTTATATAGTAGGAATTGCTCAGGTTCTGATTGAAGGTAATCAGGTTAGTCTTCGGGTTGACTGATCGACCGAAACTAACTCTCCCGTCTGAGCCCATATTCAATGATGGTAAGAGAGCCAATCTCGATTGCAGAAGATCTGCTTCGGCGGTCTCTGTCTGTAAGCGCTGTCTCTGGAGTTCTAAGTTGTTTGTTATAGCATAACTTATGCAATCTTCAAGAGTCCAGCTTTTTTCCTGCGATTCTGCAGTTGATAATAATGTGATCGGGAACAATAACGTTAAAATATATCTTTTCATAAGTTTAGTTCAATGCCATAACAATAAGCAAAGGTTGTGCCATGATACTTAATGAACAATAAATCAGCCTATAAACAATTGTGTTTAAAATTGTTATTGTCTAAATATTAGACATAGTGATTATTATTTTTACAGGCTCAATAAAAAAATTTGCTATGAGTTCTCTATTTGTATAAATTTGAGAATCGCATGTTTATGTGTGATATGAAAAAGATTATTTTATTATCGAACTATTCAAGAGTCCTCAATTCATTTTGTTGATTATACTTGTTCTGCTTATTTTTCTGGGTATCTATTTTTCAGACCGTCACCAACATACAATGAAAATGAAAGAGAATGTAATATATATTACTCCCAACCCGGGCAATTGACATCTCTTTAATTTTTTCTTAACCTTCAGGATTCAAACTTTAGGGGCTATTTTTTACACTGATTTTTAGATATAATTGTAAATATTGTTAAGTTTATACGGGGTAAAAATTGCTTAAAAGGGCTTTTTATGTCTAATTGGCATAATGCCAACAATATAAAAAAAACGGGGATATGATTTCACTTGATATGCGGACAGTTATTTTCAGTTTCGTAGTGATAAATATTGTCAGCACTCTTGTTATAGTTTTTCTGTGGAAACAATACCGTGATCGCTACAACGGGATTGGCAGGATGGTTTTAGGCTTTTCTTTTCAGATGTTTGCCTACCTTCTGATAATGCTTAGAGGAAAACTGCCGATGTGGTTGTCTCTTGATTTTGGAAATGCTCTTTCATTAATCGGGGTTGTAATTGGTTATACAGGTTTGCAGGAATATACGGGAAAAAAGATAACCTATATATCAGGTGCGATAATAATATTGTTAATTGCTCTTCTTCATACATGGTTCAATTATATTAATCCTGATCCTACAGTGCGGTACGTACTAATATCAATTGCTTATCTGATACTTTTTGGTAATTGTGCATGGTTAATGATCTTTGGCGTAGGAAAAAATCTTTCAGAAAACACAAAACTAACAGGACTTGCTTTTGCTGGCCTGTCAGCGCTTTCGGCAATCAAAATAGTTAGTTACTTCATAAGCAGAGATCATCCTGCCGATTACTTTCAATATGGAAGCTTTGAGGCAATAATGATGATGGCTTATCAGATGCTTATAATTCTACTTATCATAAGCATTTCAATTATGCTCAGTCAGAATCTTTTAAAAGATATTAGTGTTGAAGAGGAAAAGTTTTCAACTATATTCCTTACCGCTCCCAATGCTGTCGTACTGTCTTCTTTCCCTGATGGTAAGATTATAGATGCGAATAATGGATTCTGTGAATTTGTTGAACAGACAGCAAAAGATTTAAATGGAAAAATTTTTTATAATTATTTAGACTGGCAGGATGAATCGGAGAAGAAGGGGATTATGGAGGAATTGTATAATACTGGAAATGTTATAAAAAGGGAATGCCAGTTTGTAAAGTATACCGGTGTGACTTTTTCAGGAATGTATTCCGCCAATGTGTTATCTCTGTCTGCAGGTAAATGTCTGATAACAAGTATTTATGATATAACTGAGAGTAAACATTTGCGGGATATGATCCAACAGGAGAGGAACTTAATGAGAACTCTTCTTGACAATCTTCCTGATGCCATTTCAGTTATCAATTCAGAAGGCGAGTTTATACTTAGTAACATTTCAAGCACTCATTTTTTAGGCGCCAAAGATGAAATGGATATTATAGGAAAGACAATCCTTGATTTTTTTCCAGAAGATGATGTTCTTGAGTATGTCGAAGATAACAATGCAGTAATCAGCTCAGGGAAGAGGATCATTGATAAAGTTCAGTACCTTAAGCACCCTGATACTGGTTTTATACAGTGGTTTCTGACAAGCCGGATCCCAATTAAGCATGAGAAAGATGATCTACATGATGTTTTGATTATTAGTCATGATATTACAGAGAAAAAGCGTGCGGAGGACACTCTAAGAGAAACTGATAAATTCAACAGGTCGTTATTACAGACAATTCCTTTTGGGATGGATGTTGTAGATGAGACAGGATCGATCCTTTTTATGGGTGAAAATTTCAGGAAGCTGTTTGGGAATGAAGTTTATGGTAAGAAGTGCTGGGAACTCTACAGGGATACTGGACTTCAATGCACCGACTGTCCTCTGATTGATGGTATAAAAGGTGATAATACTGAAATTTGCGAATCAAGCGGAATGCTTGGAGGAAGGACATTTGAGATAAGCCACACTGGTATGCTTTATCATGGCAAAAAGGCTATGCTTGAAATATTCCACGACATAACAGAAAGGAAAAAGAATGAAGGCGAGCTTATTCGTTCAAAGGAAAGGGCAGAAGAAAATGAAAGGATTAAGACTGCCTTTCTCCATAATATTTCACATGAGATACGCACTCCAATGAACGCCATTGTAGGGTTCACAAATCTGCTGCGCGAACCCCGTCTGACACCTGAAGAGCATAAAACATATATCGATGTTATTTCAAAAAGCAGTAACCATCTTCTTTCAATTGTTAACGATGTAATTGAGATCTCGAATGTTGAGGCAGGCATGGTGAAGTTGCAACCTGAGGAATTTAACCCTTACAGTCTTATCCAAAATCTTGTTAAGGATTTTGCAGAACACACGCCGGAAAAGAATATTCAATTCGGAACCGAGCTTCCTGAAGGTGATAATAAAAGGATTGTTTTGAATGACCTTTCAAAGCTCAAGCAGATACTTGTTAATCTTCTTGATAATGCCTTTAAATTTACCCATGAAGGGAAGATTGTGACAGGTTATACTTTACGCGATAAAAATCTTGAATTCTTTGTGTCAGACACAGGCATTGGAATAGAACCGGTTTTGCAATCAAAGGTTTTTGAACATTTCTACCAGGTTGATAATACAGTTACCCGGTTACATGAAGGAACAGGAATAGGTTTATCAATTTCAAAAGCTTATGTTGAACTTATGGGTGGTAAGATATGGCTTAAATCGAGTCCTGGTAAAGGCTCTACCTTTTATTTCACGATTCCGGCATCATCTGATATCAATACTAAAAAGCTTCCGATAACTTAAACAAAGTGTCTTAAAATGAGTTAATATTGAAGAATAGATTTTCTCTTCTTCAAATCAAACAATCAAGATGTTTAAGGCATTTAGGCTCTCAGCAATTACTTCAATCAATGGAGGAGAATTCAATAATATCTTTCTTAAACCTGAAGTATGGGATGATGCTGTAATATTATTAACAAGGTAAAATGCTATTTTTGTTTCCATTATGGCATTCAGCAAACGAGGAAATATCAACCCCATTGAACCTTCCTGTAAAAAAGAAATGTACAATTCAAAGGAGGATGCTAGCGATATGATTAAATATATAAACGCGAATTTTAGCGGGAAAGAGATTAGCGCTTATAAATGCACGGTTTGTGGTTTCTGGCACCTGACAAGCAAAAAATATGGCAATGACAGAAGAAAATTATAACATGACTGTGACAACTGCTTTCTTCAGGTAAACAGATGTCTCTCCCTCTTTCCAAACAGCCTTACCTTTGATATTATCATCATCAATTATCCTGAGAGAGAACAACACTGTTGCCATGTCGAAAGTTGTTTCATAGATAAGCGAGTCTTTCTTCATCTTTGCCCAGTTAGACGTGAAGGCTACGGCTTCATCGAAAGTCATTATTACGGAGCCTGGTCTTATTTCAATACTCCCTTTTGTTGATCCTTCAGGAGCATCAGGTGCCTCAAATGTCCATTTGCCTGTATATTTTTTGTCAATCTGGAGTGATACAAAAGAGAATAATAAAAGGACAAAGGCCCCTGCTATTGTGAAGATTGTTCTGATTTTCATTTCCAGGTGATTTTAGTTAATACTGAACCTTGCAGACATAGATAATACAAGAACAGGATGAATATGTTCGTAAGCTTTTGAACAAATACAAAAGAAAATCGCGTATTCTGAGGACTGGGTTTTCTTAAAGCCCTTATTCTTTTCTTTTACTGATCTTTAGAAGAATTAATATCCCAAGTAATGTAAGTGCAGTAATGCCACCTGCGAAAAAATCATAGTCTCTGAAAAAAGTGCCTGATATTCCTGCAAGGATATAACCTGCAGCCCACCAAACATGTGACCAGGCAAAGTGGCTTCCATAAGCTTTCCCCTGGTCTTCCTGGTTAATGTTTTCTGCGATAAGTATCTGAGAAGGCATGTCTGTATAGCTTATGCCGATACCTGCAATTATCCAAAGAAATGTCATTAAACCAAAAGATGCAGAATTGGCAAATGTAACTGCAAGGCCAAGTATCAATGCTCCAAGGCTTAACATTATTGTCTTATTCGCTGATTTGTCTATAGTGCTTGAAGTGAAAGCAGCAATAGTTGCACCAATTCCAAATGCCGACATAATAAAACCATATTCATCATCACCAAGAAGCATGTCAACTCTGATCTGTCCGATTGTGTTAACAAGTATCTGTGCGCCGGCAAGAGCTCCTGTAAGCTCTATGAACAGAGAAAAACGAATAGGTTTGGTTTTGAAAACAAGTCTTGTTCCGGTTTTCATATTCTCCCATATTGAGCTTATGCTTTGACTCAGGGGCTTTGAATCACTAATGTTTTTAATTGGGATGAAGAAAATCAGGACAGACGAAATTATGAAGCTGAGGGCATCAACAAAGAATATTTGTCTAGCTCCCCATGTTACAGCAAGAATACCAGCCAGCCCCGGGCCCAGGATGCCAAGGAGCTGCCATGTAGCATTTGACAAGGCAATTGCATTACCATAATTCTCCCTGCCCTCCACTAGCTGAGGTATACATGCCTTATAAGCAGGCGAAAAGAAGGCATTAAATACATTAAGCGAGAATATAAGGATATACAAGCCAGTCGTTCCATTTACAAAGGCAAGTGAAATGATAATAAACATCCTGAAGGTATTTGTTATTATCATTATCATCTTCCTGTTGAATCTGTCGGCCAAAATACCGGCATACGAGCCGAAAAGCACAAAAGATGTTACGCGAAGGGTCAGTGAGGTAGCAAGTATCCTTGATGACTGATCTCCTCCAAATTCATAAGCCAGCAGCGCTACTCCAACCCATGTAATTGAATCGCCAAGCAGGCTTATAGCCTGTGCTATATACAACCTGGCAAACAAAGGTTGCCGTAATACTTTTATCGGCTCGGTTAATCGCATAATAAGGAACTTAAAAATAGGGACTACTCCTGGTAATGCAAAAAGTTTACAGCAAAAACGTTTGAAAAGGCTCTCCATTATCTGAAACAATCAAATTATAATATATATTTAAACATATATTTAACCTTATGACACGCAGAAAACTAGATGAAGAAAATGTCAGGAGCCTGTTGAAAATTGGGTCAAGTTATGCAGTGACTATACCGATTGAAATAATACAAAAGCTAAAATGGAAAGAAAAACAGAAGCTCGATGTAAGGATTTACCAGGAGAGGGTTATTATTAAGGAGCTGAAAGAATGAACGAAGGAAGGAAGGAAGGAAGGAAGGAAGGAAGGACTGAGGGACCTTTAGAGTAGATTAAGTTGTGGAAGATTGATTTAAATGATTTAAATGACTTGATGGACTTGATGGACTCTTGATGGACTTTGCAGACTTAGATACTTCTCGAATGTTTGCTACCTTTTTAATTATTAAATTATCAAAAAATGAATAGTTTTCTTATATGCGATATTTCGGGACTTGCCATTCATAAAGTAGGTAATAAAAACAATGAGGAAGGATTGCTTCTTTCGGAGCAACCCACAAATATCAGGAACGAAATTAGCGAAACATTGATTTCGTACTTTATTTCATCTTTTAAGCCTGATGAATATTATAATCTCTACCATGAAAGCGATATCAACCTGAATGAGGTTTATGTATTTGCCGGCAGGATTTTCGACGACCCTGAATCGTTATTCGAACAATCGGTAAAACTTGCCAAGCATCTTTATAACTGTAGTGTTCACCCAAAGATCAAAGGAGGTGAGTTTTATACAACTTATTTTAAAGAATGCACTTTTGAAGGAGATATTGTTGATGCAATTGGATTGTTTAAATCGGAGAAGAAAGATATATTCCTGAAAGTACAGCCTGATGAAAAAGCATTTGGTATAAAAACAGATGAAGGCATTAATGTAAGCAAACTCGACAAGGGTTGCCTTATCTTCAACAAGGTCAGGGAGAACGGGTACGTTGTTTCTGTTGTTGATAATACCGGGAAAGGAGCTGAAGCAGCTTACTGGATTGATACATTTCTTAAAGCTATTCAACGGAACGACGATTTTCATAATACCCATAATGTACTTTCATTGTGCAAAGATTTCATTACTAAACAATTGCCACAAGAATATGAGATAACAAAAGCTGACCAGGCGAACCTTCTTAACAAATCAATAAAATACTTTAGGGATAATGAATCTTTCAGCATGGCTGAATTTGCAAATGAGGTAATTGAAGAACCTGAGCTAATAAGCAAATTTGATACTTTTAAAACTGATTACCAGGAACAATCAGAACAGGTAATATCAGAGAGCTTTCAAATAAACGGCTCAGCAGTGAAGAAGCAATCAAGAGTATTCAAGAGCGTTTTGAAACTTGACAGGAACTTCCATATTTATATTCATGGTGATAGGGATCTCATTCACCAGGGTATAGAACCTGACGGCAGGAAATACTATAAAATATATTTCAGGGAGGAAAGCTGATATTGAGTCCTTATTGTTTATTCCGGGATCAATCTTATTATCCTTCCCGGATTTTCGATTGATATGTAGATGGTTCCATCAGGAGCCTGGGCAATATCCCTTACTCTGCCAAAGCTGGCAACTGGTTCCTTTTCTGTTATTTTACCGCCCGAAACAGAACATCTGTGTACTTTCCCTGTAACAAGACCTGCTACAAGGATATTACCTTCAAGTTCTTTATATTTATTTCCTTTCACGAAAATCATACCACATGTACCTATCGATGGCACCCAGTCGAAGACAGGTTCAGTAATGCTCCTTGCACTATGACCTTCTGATATCTCTGTACCATCATAGTTTATACCGAATGAAAAATCAGGCCATCCGTAATTTGCCCCTTTCTTTATTAAATTAAGCTCATCACCTCCTTTTGGTCCATGTTCCGATTCCCATAGCTCATTTGTTGAAGGATTTAGCGCCAGTCCCTGGGGATTCCTATGACCATAAGAATAAACAGAGGTAGTTTTTTTTGTTTGCTCAAAAACAGGATTATCAGCAGGAATACTCCCATCATCATTCAACCTGTGAATCTTTCCCCAGGGCGAAGTGACTTCCTGGGCATTGTTATTCTTCTTATTTTTACCTGCGTATGTCGTCTGGCCACCTTCACCAACACTCAGATAAAGATGTTTCTCATTGTCAAATTCAATACGGCTTCCATAATGACCATACCATTTGTTAGATGCATCGGTTGAAAAAATGTTTTCAAGGTCCTTTATCATGTCTCCATCAATCCTGAATCGTGCAAGCATAAGCTTGCCATCACCACCGGTACCCTCCGTAGAATATGAAACATATATCCATCCATTCTCTGAGTAATCAGGATGCACTCTTATATCGAGCATCCCTCCCTGTCCTTTGCTTAAGACTTCAGGAACACCTGTAAGCTTTGTTACTACATCACCGCTTTTCCTATAAATATTCCCCTTTTTCTCCGTGAAAATAAATTCTCCACCAGGAAGAAAATCTAATCCCCAGATTATCTCGTATCCATTCAGAACAACTTCAGTTTTGTATCCCGGGTCTTCCGTTAATCCTGATGTTTGATTGCAGGAATATAGAAAACCAAGTAGAAACATAATAGTAATCTTTGCCGTGATATTCATTTTATTATTTCTTTCAACCAGAACAACAGCTGGTTAAGAAAGTTCAAATAATTGAGAATTCCTTAAACAAAATATTAGAAATATGTTTCCTGCAGTTGACTATATAAGCCTGAAACGAATTCTTCATCGGGAATATTATCGTATGATTCAAGCTTGTCTTTAAGCAAAATGAGACTCTCCGACTGGACCGACGTAAGAAGCCCAGTTATTCTATATTGTTTTTTCAGGGATTCAATGAATTCCCACTGTATTTCTGAAAAGCTCTTTTTATTGTTTTCCAGGTTCTTAAACAGGTCTTTTATCTCTCGGTAGTCCATATCTGAAGTTTTTTAGTTACAATATTTGCATGGACTAAAATTATACGAAGAAGCTATCAGGTTAATTAATCCTAGATGAAGATTAGATTAATTTAGGATTAAGAAAGCATTCATATTTGGTTGTTTCCGGGCTATTTAGAAAAATAAAGCTCAGTTATGATCAAAGCTGACACTTCCGAAACTTGTGAGATCCATTGCTTTGCGCCTGAAGACCCTTTCGTTTTGATCATCATTTTTTATGCCTTTAATACGGCTTAATCCAAAATACGCATAAGCCGAGTATTGTTTACCATAACTACTGAATCCTGATATGACATCAATCCCTTCAGAGTATTGTTGTTCGGCTTTTTTAAGGTTTTCATATTTTTTCTCTGTGATAATTGCTTTCAGGATAATGATCTGTGATCTATAATAAGGGTTAGCTATCTCCTGCTCTTTTGAATTAATTATATTTTCTGCTAAATCGTATTCTCCCATTAGAAGCTTATCTTCAATGTAGTTTATCAGGTAAGCAGTGTTCCGTGGATACTCTATGTAAATTCTGTTGCTGAAACTTGCAGCATTATAGAAATCGTTTTCAAAGTACTTGTAAATAGAAGAAAGAAATGTTGCTGCTTCAGCTTTCATGAAAATTGATTCCCTGAAAGCGATACGGAGTTCATTCAATCCATGTTCAGTATTGCCTCTCGGAAATATTGAAAGTATTGGTTTGTATAAGGGGTGTGCCTCTGGATAAGCTTCCCGATAGTATTTGTATAAGCCGGTAAAAAAATAAAAGTCGGGGAACGTTCCTGTGAATTTGAAGGACTGTTTTAAATACTTATAGGAACTTCTGCCAAGGGCGAAGGCTTTGGAATGAAGCTCGGCGCTGGTATAAAAAGAAAGAAGCCCGCCCCTCGCACAAAGATTGGCCAATAAAAACTCGGCTTCATTTTCGGGCTCATAAGTTTCACATTTCTCTATGCATAAATACATAAATCTCTCGAAATCCTGCCTTTCAGGTGATTCTTCAAGAAGAGGATAATTCTGCCAGTAAATTATCATTCCTTTCAGAAGATAAATTACAGGATGATCAGGAAATCTCCTGTTAATCTCTGAACATGCTTCGGCTGCCTCACTGAAGCGCATGTTGTACAGATTGTCAACTGTTTGTTTTACGAGTTGAAGTGTCCCTGGTTCCTTTAAAACCTGTCCATTAATGTTGTTTGTTGCAATATTGAATATCAGAAAAAGATAAAAAGCTATTCTTTTGGAGAGTTGCATACACGTTAGTTTACTTTCATTCCCTGGAGTTTCACAGATTTATAACAGATTGTCAGAGAATATGTTTAGGTTTTAATTTGCATACTGTTAAACTCTTTATTATTTTTAGAAACAAATTGAGATACTATGAATAAAATTCTTTTGGCAGGCTTCCTGCTTATGTCGGTTAGCGCTTTCTCACAGGAGGAATATCCCAATGAAGGAATGCCCATTAGAGATCTCGATGGGAATGTATACAGGGTAATTATGACAGAATCGGGTGTCTGGATGGCAGAAAATCTTAAGACTTTTAAGCTAAATGATGGCACACCGTTAAATTATGTACGTGATAACAGTAAATGGGCAGATACCAAAGCGGCTTCTTATGGCTGGTACAAATCGAGTGCAGATTATACTGAAACTTATGGCGCTATTTACAACTGGCATGCTGTTGCTACAGGAAAACTCTGTCCAAAAGGATGGCATGTACCAACTGAAGCTGAATGGAACGACCTCATGGATTATGCCGGAGGAAACGTGAAGTCAGGCGATAATCCTGCAAAACTCAAGGAATCAGGAACAGCGCATTGGAAAGCTCCTAATAAAGGCGCAACAAATGAAATACATTTCACAGCCCTTCCAGCAGGTTATATCAGCTTTTTCAAGTCGTCAGACGAACCTGGGACAACTACAAACTGGTGGACAGCAACAGAGGATATGAATGATGTTGAACCGGGACAGAAACCAGCTAATGCAGAAATAGCAGGGGTATCGTATAACTTCAATAGCAAAACACTTGGTACATTTCAGAAGGAGTCAGCTCTTCCGGTAAGGTGCAAGGCAGATGATTAAAACGGTTTTCTTTATGAACGTGGCTTATCTCTCTTTAATTCAAGGATGATCCCGACTCTGAACCATCTTCCAGGTTGAATGATACCGCCATAGTCATAATATTGTTTATTGAAAATATTTGAGGCTTCTGCGTATAATGTGCAAGCCTTAATTTTTTTCAATACTTTCATATCACAGAGCCAGAATGGTTCATAAGGTCGGATAATCCCATTAATATCCTGGTAAACACTGTTTCTGTCCTGCCACGATATTGTTGTGAAGAAATGCATTTCAGGGAAGATCAGCAAATCGATCGAAGAGGTGAGTTTGTGATTAAGGTAGTCGAAAGCATATTTTGAGAGTAAGTAGCTGCGCTTAACATCAGTGCCAAGGTATGCATAGGAGATGCTGAAGGATCTCATTCTTCTTAGTGGTGATGATTCTTCCGGAGTAATCGTTATTGAACTTTCAATACCCGAAAAAGTAATCTCCGAATGATTCATGCTTCTCCAAATAAGACTATCAGGCGATGGATCCTTAACCCAGTCAAGGAGATCAAAACCTTTTCTTGTGAAAGTACTTATGTCTGCATTTATTATTGAAGAGTTATATCTTAGTCCTCCATTAAATGTGAGCGCCTCTTCAGCTTTTAGGTACCTGCTGCCCTTCTGGACCGGACTGGTATAAAACAAATCAGTAAAGGTTGGCAATCTCATTGTTTTCCCGGCCGATATGAATAAACTTGTTTTATCATTTATATCAAGGGTTGCATTTAGCGAGGGATAAAATCCCAGGCCTGACCTTCCCGGATCAGTATTATGATAAGCCATAATGCCTCCGGTTAAGCTGAATGATTTGATTGTTATTGAGTGAGTTGCAGTTAAAGATGTGTTAAGCCTTGAATATGTATTTGTATAATATTTCCCATCCGAACCAGGTATTCTTAAGGGTGTAATTCTGCTATTCCCAAGAACGTTGCTTATTATTTTCTCATCCCTGATATTTAGTATCAGGCCAGTATTGCCCAATGCATTATCAGCCCCAATTTTTATTATAAATCCTGTGATATAAGTTTTGTGGTAATTAAAAGGAATTGAGTCATTGTTTCTTTTAAGCTCGAACCTGTCGGTGTTTCCACGAAAGTAGAATGCAGGAGAGTACTTTATTCTTGTTTTGCTCTCATATCTAATGCTTAAAAGACCAGTAGTAAGCGCTTCGAACTGGTTAGGATATTTTAATGAATAAAAGCTGTTTGCACCAAATTCCCTCGAACCAAATCCGGCCTGGAAATCAGAAGAGCCTTTTTTATGATCATAACGTGCCTGGTAAAAAGCATTGGTATTCCTGAAATCGGTATTCCTCGTATAGCCTGAAGATGAAATCCTTGAAATACTTAACGATTGACTGAGTTTTCCGGTGGTATCGGATGCAAGCAGAGATATCTTATTCAATGAATGTTGGCCAGTCATTAATGAAAACCTTATAGCTTCAGATCTCCTTTCTCCTGTTACGATATTGACTAACCCGGTAAGAGGATTTGATCCTGAAAAGATTGCAGAGGGCCCATCTGAAATTTCAAAGCGATCAACAACATCGGGATCAATGAACAATGAAAGATTATGATGCCCTGTTTGGGGATCGGATATATTAATACCATTTAGCAATACCTGCGCCTGGTCATAAGTACCACCATTTATTCCAAAATCTGATTGTGAGGCAAAAGGACCGCGTTGACGAACGTCAAGTATTGCCTGGGACCGTAGCGCTTCATATATTGTTTGAACAGGTGATAAATCAATTGTAGCTCTTTTGATCAGAAGTCCGGGAGTATTCGTTTTTCTTGCTCCTGACGCTTTGATCATAATCTCATCTATTGAATATTCTGTGACATCAGCAGTGTCCTTTATTTTTTCCCTGGTTACCTGTCCTTCTAAAACAGGGTTTGAAACAATTTGCAAAAAACAGAAAATACAATAAAACCTTATAAATGGAATTACATGAAACTTATTCTTTTTACTGGTTTTGTTGTTCAAAGGCATATCAGGTTTTTAAATGCCTCAAATCTATTCTTTTTTTATTTATTATTTTCTCGCTTGCCTCTTCGCAGTAATCATATTTATCATAGGCGGTTATTGCCACGCATGTTTCTTACTTAACTGCCTGATGTCGCTCATGTCCTCATCTGAAAGCTCAAAATCGAAAATGTCAAGATTTTCTTTCTGATGAGCTTCATTGTTTGCTTTGGGAATAACCGAAACATTCCCTTGTTGAATAAGCCATCGCAACGAGACTTGTGATGCAGTTTTGCCATATTTTGAACCGATTCTTTCAAGAAATATGTCTTTCGCTATTCCTCCTCTTCCCAGGGGGCTATATGCAGTAATTATCTTATTATGCTCTTTTGCAATCTTCATGTTTTTAAATTCATCATGATATGGAGTGAATTTTACCTGGTTTGTTATAACCGGCCCGAGTGAAATTGATTTTATAAAAAGAATTGGATCAAAGTTGCTGACACCAACATTGTTTACAGTACCATTCTCTTTCAGTTCAAACATTGTACTTAGGCATTCTTCGAGATTCATGGCAGCAGTAGGCCAATGTATCAGTAAAAGATCAACATATCCTGTAGTAAGTCTTTCAAGACTTTCAGAGAAGGACTGTTTTATCCTTGCAGATGTAAGGTTTACAGTGGCAATCTTCGTTGTTAGAAAGATATCTTCCCTCTTTAAACCTGATTCACTTATTGCTCTGCCAACTTCCTTTTCATTCCCATAGATTTGAGCAGTATCAATATGCCTGTATCCTGAATCGAGTGCTTTAACTACGCTGTTGATACAATCTCTACCATTCATTTCCCAGGTTCCAAGACCTATAACCGGTATTATATCTAGAACTTTATAATCATGTTTCATAGTAATATTATTATATTCTGATAACCACATAAAATTATTAATGGTTCAAAATGATTATTATTGGTTCAGGCGACCTGTTTGGAAATTTTTTCGTGGTTAATGACATGGAATTTTGCTACTTTTGTTTTTCTGCTGAGAATGATCTTCGGGAAGATTTTCAGCAAACATTAAGTAATGAAATTTTCAGAAATTAATCTCCATGAACAATTACTTGAAGCCATTTCTTATATGGGCTTTGAGGAGGCAACACCGGTGCAGGAGAAGGTCATACCGTTGATACTTGAAAACAACGATCTTATTGCATGTGCCCAAACTGGCACTGGAAAAACAGGCGCTTTTGTTTTACCTGTATTGAATAAACTTATAGGCAAGAAAGATCACAGTACTGATACTTTAATCCTTGTCCCAACCAGAGAGCTGGCAATACAGATTGATCAGCAGATCCAGGGCTTTTCATACTTCATTCCAGCACAATCAATTGCTGTTTACGGGGGAGGAAGCGGCGCTGATTGGGATGCTGAGGTCCATGCATTCAAACATGGAGCAGACATAATCATTGCAACCCCCGGCTAAGGACATCAGTTGCAACTAGTATCCTTA
>DATALD010000111.1:0-1569 GCA_036261255.1 Bacteroidales bacterium | reverse complement strand
AATTATATATTCTCCTCTTTCTTTATAAGTGATATTGTTTGTGAATAATGAATTCAGCGCAAAACGAACCGATTTACTCTGAACAGACAGGTCTATTTTTGAATCTGCCCCGATGATCTCCGGGTTATATGAAAAAATGATGCCGCTTTGTGTTGAGATTTCACTTATCACCCATTCGATTGTCTGATTCCGGGCAGAAATACTTACTTCACGTTCAAGCAGAGGGATTTGCTCAGATTGAGCCTGCAATACTGTAAACTGAAGATAAAAACAGAAGATCAGGCAAGTTCTGAAAATTGCTTTTTGAAGTGTCATTCGAAAATTAAAACCTGCCTTCACAATGCATCTGCAAAAAAATCAGTTGTTACAATGTTCTCCCTGCAAGATAAAACCTGAATTTGTTTTTTCGAGCGTTAGGTCAAACGTTTCGGCAATAATGTCCAAAATGCGGGTAATATTCTCATTGTTAAAGGTAACCGATATTGTACAATCGGCTAACTCCGGATTTCCAAGTTCAATTTGTTCGGGATATACGTCGGATAATTCAGAAATCACTTCAGCCAGTGTGGCACCTCTGAAAATGAACATTTTTGTTTTATAAGCTGTAACATTTATATTCTGAGCTTCTGTTACAGAGAATTTACCGGTCTCTTTCTGATATTGTCCGGTCTCGCCTGCCTGAATCTTAATACCTTCATTTGCGGAAGTGAAAAACCTTACTTCCCCGGTTTCAACATATACTTCCACGTAGTTTTCTCCTGGTAAGGCCCTTACATTGAATGATGTACCTATATCTTCGATCATGGTTCCTTCTGCCTTAACCAGCAAATTTGATTCCCCGGGTTGATCTACGCTGAAGAAGGCCTCCCCGGTCAGCTGAACTTCTCTTTCACGCCTTGTAGCTGTATAAAGAACCCGGCTGTTGCGGTTTAGAACCACTTCGGTATTCCTGTCAATTATCTGCTTAACAACAGTATCACTGCTTGCAATTGTGACATTCTGAACTATTGAGTTTTTGCGGGTAAAGTGATTTAGGAGGATGGATAAACATGCAATGACAATGACTGACGCTGCAATACGTGTCCAGGTTTTTATAAATAATCTTCTTCCCGATTCTTTGACATTTACATTTTCTGAAGCTTTATCCATCTTCTGTTGCAGGATGTCCCAGGCTTTTCTGGTGTCAACACGATGGTACGTACGGGAAGCAATAGCTTTATCGTGGATAAAACGGAGATCGTCAAAGTATTTTTCATGTTCCGGTGAGTTTTCAAGCCACTTTTTCAATTCCACTTCCTCATTCGGCATAATTTCTCCGGCCAGGTATTTGGCTATCAGATCATCTATATTTTTTCCCTTTGTCAATTTATGAGCTAATAATTATTTATTAAAAGATACAAGATGAGTAACGGAAGGTATTCCTTCAGTTTTTCACGCATGATTCGTAATGCTTTACCCATGTGGTTTTCAATTGTTTTTTTTGAAATATTCAATTGCTCTGATATTTCAGCATAGGTCAAATTTTCAAACCGGCTAAGCTGAAACACTCTGCGGCATTGTGCGGGCAAA
>DATALD010000078.1:0-28905 GCA_036261255.1 Bacteroidales bacterium | reverse complement strand
CATCAACTGGTTTCGTTTTAAGGCATATTTTGTTATATCTTTGTTTTATAAACTTAAAATTTGGAATTATGAAAAAAGTTCTCTTATTCTTTGTAGTTGTATGTTTTTCTATGACACAGCTACTTTCACAGGAATCTACTTTTAATAAAGGCGATAAAGTGCTGAATCTTGGATTAGGTCTTGGTTCAACATTGTATTCAGGTGGTGGCTATTCAGGCCTTATTCCACCTCTCTCAGCATCATTGGAAGTTGCAGTTGTTGATAATATCCTGGAGAAAGGTGTTATTGGAGTAGGTGGTTATCTGGGATACGCTTCATACGAATGGAGTAACTACTATAAATATACCAATATTATTATCGGCCCAAGAGGTACTTTTCATTACCCATTGGTTGACAAACTTGATACTTATGCCGGTTTAATGATTGGTTATAACATTCATTCATCAAAATGGGTTGGAACAGGAACACAACTTACATCCACATCAAGCAGTGGTCTCATCTCCTCATTCTTCATTGGTGGAAGATATTGGTTCTCTGAAAATTTTGCCGGCATGGCTGAACTTGGTTACGGTATAGCTTATTTAAATCTTGGTGTAGCATTGAAGTTCTAGTATATTTATAAAATAGTATAAATAAGAGCAATTCATAACACTGGATTGCTCTTATTATATAAATACGTTTACTTTTCCATTCACCAGATGATTACAAATAATAAATCGTACTCTAAGAACCTTGTATTTTATGCTGCCTGCGTAGGTATGATCTTCTTTGGAGTTGTCTTGATATCACTTGGGACTGTCCTACCAGATATAACAGCTAAGTTTGATCTCAACGAGCTCGAAGCCTCATCGGTAGTGTTACTGCTTCCATTGGGAGTTCTGGCAGGATCGGTAGTCTTTGGGCCTGTAGTTGACAGATTCGGTTATAAGGTGCTGCTCATATTTAGTTCGCTCTTCTCTGCATGCGGACTTGCATTACTTGGCTATGCCGGATCAGTATTTGTATTGAGACTGGCTGTATTTGTTGCTGGTTTCTTCGGGGGCATTCTCAACGGAGAAACAAATACAATTGTATCAGATATCTCTGATAATGACCGGAATTCTAAGCTTAGTTTCCTCGCAGTTTTTTTTGGAGTAGGAGCGCTTGGGGTTCCATTCGTAATGAGAATTCTCAAGAGTTATTTTTCATTTGAGATAATTATCGCCGCTATTGCAGCAATAATGCTTCTTTTCACTGCAACATTTCTCTTCATCCGTTTTCCTATGCCAAAGCAACCACAGGGTTTTCCGGTTAAGGAGGGTTTGAAATTGCTAAAACAACCTGTTTTGCTCTTATTAAGCCTGGTACTTTTCTTTCAAAGTGGTATCGAAGGGCTCACAAATAACTGGACAACAACATATTTCGAAAAAATAGAAAAAACATCTCCTGAAACCGCTTTATTAGCCCTAACACTTATGATGGCAGGAATGACAGTGGGAAGGATGACAGTGGGGATAATTCTCAAAAAAGTAAGGTCATACAAAATTGTTTTTGCAGGATGTGCTATTATTATTACAGGAATACTTATTCTATTTTTTGTCCCCGGAGCTGCCCTGGCAGGTATTACATTATTTGGGCTTGGATTTGCACCAGTTTTTCCTGTAATTCTTGGTTATATTGGAACAATTTACCCGGATCTCTCAGGCACTGCCTTTAGTATAGCTTTTTTTATTGCTCTCATCGGAAATACATCTATGAACTTTCTGATGGGTGTCTTTGCAAGATATCTGGGAATGGGAGTATTTCCTGTAATTCTCTTCATCTCCGTACTTATCCTGAGTTTTATTTTCTCATTTGTGCTGAATAAAACGTCATTGAAGGTTAGGATAAAATAAGGTTTCTAGACTTTCATACTTTTATACTTCTTCCTGAATATATTAGCCTTTTATCTCCTAATTATCCTGATCCATTTTTCATACTTTCCTGATCCATTTAATTCAAGGAAGTAAATGCCTGGTTTGAGGAATGACAGATTTAGTTGTTGAAGAGGAGTTATTGCTATTGTGGCAGATATTTCAATACCTGAGGAATTCAGAATTCTGACAAACCTGAAGTTATTATCGGGATAATCAATAAAGAGAGTATTTGAGAAAGGATTGGGAAAAACTTTTACTTCATCAGAAAATACTGACTTTTCATCGAAGGTGGGAATTTCACCTAAATGTGTATCGGCACAACTTTCGAAAGCGCCAATTGATGGTGGATTATTCCTTTTTACATGAAGGAAGTCATAAACAATACCAGCAAGAGTAATCCCTTTCATTATGCAGGGGGACCCTTCCTTTAATGTAAAATTGAGGTTTACAGGATCCATAAACATCGGATCAGAGCCTTCTCCAAAGCTATGCCCTCCATCGGTAACATTTATAGGCGTTTTGGTATAAAAGTTATAGTCTACTGAATTCTCCTCAATACCTGAAAAATCCTCAATAGATGTTTGGTCGCATGAGAAAAGACAATTTTTTATATCTGGTTGGATATTTGAATTTTCTCCAATTACTATTCCCGCCCGACCAATATTATAAAAAGTACAATTGTTTAGACTTAAGCTGACTCCACTAGAGTTAATCCTCATTGCTTCCCAGGAGTTTAAAATGATGCAGTTCTTTAGGTGAACTTGGGTGTTTGGGGCATCTGTTTCCAAAATATAATTATGAGCGCTGTTGCTCCTTGAAGCTGTATGAATACTATTCTCTGAAATATATTTTGCTCCTTCTGATTCAAGTCTGATAAGGGGCGAATCATCATTTGTATCATCTCCAATCTTGCATGAAATTGTTCGCAAAAAGGTATCCTGGTTTCTGATAATAATTCTTGAATGATCCGAATTTTTGTTGCCGGAGATATACATGTGGATATCTTTAAATATAACTGCGGTATTTTTACCTGTCAATGTTCTTGAAGCATTAAGAGCTATCCCGTAATTGCTTGTATTACCCGACCATACTAGGTGTGTTTTGTCCATACCCCGGCCTTCAATTATTAAGTTACCCCTTCCCTGGATAAAAGACCCTGAAACCACAGGGTTGATTTCGTTCTCATTAAAATTACCATCAGATAGGAGCACTCGGGCACCAGCGCCTATATTGTCTGAAGTGAGGATGTTTCTTAATGTTGCCTTTGGTGAATCAGGATTTGTTCCGGTATTTGAATCTTGCCCAGGTGAATTCCAGGATCCTACAAAATAAACCGGGTGAAGAACCTTCGGCTCATCATAAGGATTTCTTACTAGCACCTCGCAAACAATTGTTGAGTTATGACCTGCTCCCCCCATACAATCAATATAGATCTTCTCATTATGAGTGAACATATTTGTAATATATGCGCTTTTCTTTTCAACTCCGGTATCTCTCCAGTTTATTATTCCGCTTATTTCCCACTTGATACCATCCTTACTTGTATATACAAGTGTGTTTATTTCTTTCCATGCATTTAATGGATCAACATACTCTCTTGCTGTTGTAAAAATGAAAGTATCGCCTACTTTCTCACCAAACCACCCGACATGCATTGGATCGTAACTGAAAATTGTGTTATCCATTCTCTCAAACGAAGAGAAGTCCTTCCCACCACGCCATATTCCACTTTCCCAACCATTTGCATTATTTGGCAACTGTGTGTCGGTAAAAGTATAAAAGTAGTTTTCATCGAATAATACATCGCATACACGGTACCTTTGTTTCCCGGTTAATACTTCGAAGCCTTCCATCCTGCCTATTTCTGCAAGTGTTCTGTTGTCAGACCATTGTGAAGTCCCATCCCATTTTATAATTCCGGCTTTGTTATTATTATCACCGGTGCATATATAAACTTCTCCTGTGTATGGATCCTGTTTCATTGCATGAATATGTCCCACCTGGTTTTTCCCATTAGTGTTCCATTCAACTACTTTTGTCCATGTAATGCCCTGGTCATCTGATTTCATTATTCTTACTCTGTCATTCACAGAACCCGCAGTACGGGTAGAACCAATATTGTACTCGCCAATGAAAAGCGTCCCCTTACCTCCACCTCCCGGTAATTCATTCGTTAATTCAAGAAAGCCTCGAAGAAGCCTGATTTCGGGAGCATTTTTCCCATCCGGGCCGTTGTTTTCGCCAAATGCAAAAACATTACTGAATGTTAAGCCACCATCATTGCTTCTAAGAAGAAAATGAGAGTTCGCTTCATCTTTTACAAGAACAAAAATAAGTCCGGCAACTGTTGTGGAATATATCCTGTTCTGGATTTCAAATTCAGGATTTAGAGTGGTAACATTTCCCTTTGTTTCATATTCCTGACCATTGAAGTGCTTTCTTAGAACGCAAGTTTTGCTGTTTCCAGTGCCGTATATATACTCTCCGCTTATGCAACACCAGTGCCCTGGGAACGAATTTTTTGTTTCGATTCCATTTTGGGCTGTTGCATCACTTAAAAAAATTAGGAACAGACATAAAAGAAGAATGAATTTAATTACTTGTTTCCTCTTTTTAAGATAATCTAATGTGAAAATGCGTGGAAAGATAGCATTAACCATTTTGTGCATTATTCATTATAAAACTATTTACAGTTTAATGGCAGGATTGTTCATGGATAAAAGTTTTTCAGGAGTAAATATGTTTTTAATCTAAATTTTATAGCTTTAACTTATTATTAGAATATAAACCTTTAAAAAACCAAAAGATGAAAAAGATCACCTTCATGTTATCATTCGTGTTGATATCAACATGGGCATTTTCTCAGGCACCTAATTTTTCAGGAGAATGGACGCTCGATCCTGCTAAAAGCAAAATGAGCGCAGAATTTAGCATGGCTCCTACCAAATTGAAAATCGAACAAAATGGTAATGCTATGAAAGTTGAAAAAACGTCAAGCTTCATGGATCAGACGAATACTACGACTGAGAACCTGACTCTCGATGGTAAAGAAAGTACAAATGAAGCTTTCATGGGTTCACAGAAAAAATCAACTGCTGTAGTTGCCGATGATAAAAAATCAATCAAAGTTGTTTCAAAAATTGTTTTCGACGGTGGTGAAGTTAACACAACAGAAGTCTACAGGATGGATGGCAACAACCTCGTTATTGACACAAAATCAACATCATCATTCGGTGACCAGGACGAATCTTATGTTTACGTTAAGAAATAAATGTTAGGAAGATAATTATAATTAGATCATGGTGACCCTCGAGTCACCATGTTTTTTTATTTGACAACCGAACCAAGGCACTGAACAACAAGACCTGCCACATTGTTGAAGTTTATACAACTAATCACTTCAACAATGGAATTAAATGATATTTTTAGCCGGTTATGGACTGGTTATTCTACTGAGAATCCCTCAGCTGATAAAGTTTCCAATCTACTTAAAAATGAAGGCGAAGAAGTAATAAATGATCATATTGCCTTCAGAACCCTTGATGTCCCTGAAATAAGTATTGACATTGTTGCCACACCATTTATCAAGAATGGTTATGTTCAGGGAGGTGAATACTTTTTTGAAGATAAACATCTCTTTGCAAAACATTATGAGCTGCCAAATGATAATTCAGCTCCACGTGTTTTTATTAGTCAACTTGTTCTCCACGACTGTTCTCCCTTTGTAAGAGAAGTTTTCAGAGAAGCAATGCTAAGAGTTGATCTTACGAAGATTGATCCCGAGCTTCTCATTTTTAAAGGTCAGCTGTTCAAACCAATATCATATAATATTTACCGGATGTTGCGAGAGGAATCTGAATATGCTGCATGGTTTTACGTGTTTGGATTGAGAGTAAATCATTTTACTGTAAGTGTTAATGCTTTGAAAAAGCATAATACAATATTTAAGGTTAATGAGTTATTGAAGAAAAATGGGTTTTCTTTGAATTCCAGCGGGGGTGAGGTTAAGGGAACTCCCGAAGAGTTGCTTCAACAATCGAGCACAATGGCAGACCTTGTTAAAGTCAGATTTGAAGAAGGTTTTTATGAGATCCCTTCATGTTATTATGAATTTGCCCAACGATATAAGGACTCAGAAGGCCGTCTTTACAAAGGTTTCATCGCTAAATCAGCAGATAAGATATTCGAGAGTACTGATTCTATGCGCAGATGAGTTTGGTTTTAACAAATGTTTAGTTAAAAATGATTAATTCTTTAGACTAAGTAGCTCCTCAATTTTTATTTATTAGGTATTTGTGACAAATTTACGGCGGGACAGGAACCTTTGACTAATATCTAGTTTTGGTCATTTAGCTTTAAAATAATTTTGTTACGAATACCTAATGGAAAAAATTCTTAAGATTTTGACAACTCTTGTTGTCCTTTCTTCAATAGTATTGCAGGTTAATGCACAAAGCCCTGAATTATCAGCTGAAGATCTTCGAAAATCTTCAATTAATGTGTTCTTTGATTGTGCCTTATGTGATATGAATTATATAAGAGAGGAGATACCATTCATTAATTATGTACGAGATGTAAAAGAGGCAAAGGTCTATATCAGGCTAACCCGCGAGAATACCGGGAGTGGGGGCGATAAGTACACACTTTCATTTGAAGGTTTGTCTGAATTTAAAGGGATGAATGATACACTTGAATACACAAGTAATTCTGATGAAACAACTGCTGTAATAAGAGCTTTGCAGGTGAAGGTCCTAAAAACGGGATTGATGCGATATGTTGCACGGACGCCCATTATTAATGAAATCCAGATCGTGCACAATGCCGCAATGAAAGCGGAGAAAGTTGTAGATAATTGGGATAACTGGGTTTTTGAATTATCTACTAGTCCCAGTTACACCTCTGATGATACTTATAAACTAACGAGTATAAGAAATTCAGCAAATATTTCCAGGATAACGCCTGATTTTAAACTTGAAATTGATGTAAATCAAAGCTATAACAAGCGTAATTATATCAACTTCAATCAAATTTTTATTACACATAGTGAAAGCATTGACGGATTATTTGTTAAGAGTCTTGGAGAGCATTGGTCGGCAGGTCTGAAATGGGAGGTACTTTCATCCACTCAGTCTAATTACGATTTCAATCACGATTTCATGCCTTCAATTGAGTATGATTTATTTCCTTATTCAGAATCGACACACAGGCAATTCAGGATGCTTTATAGCATCGGACATCGTAGTAGTAATTATACAGATACAACAATATATAGCCTTTTAAGAGAGGATAGATTTCGCCATGAGCTCTCTGTAGGCTACATGGTACAGGAAAAATGGGGCTCGATTAATCTTGCAATGATAGGAGCTACTTTTCTTGATGATTTTTCTAAAAACAGCATTGAAGCAGGTGGATCAGTAAGAATCAGAATCTTCAAAGGTTTGTCATTTACCTTCAATGCAAATGTTGGTTATATAAATGATGCAATCAACCTGGTCAAACCTGAAAACATAAAAGATGAAGAAAAACTATTAAGACTTAAACAGGAAGCTACCAGATATCAGGTAAGTACATCAGTTGGATTGACATATACTTTTGGATCTATTTATAATAATGTGGTAAATCCAAGATTTAACAGATACAGCACGAAATTCTATTCATTCTAGTTAAAGATTAGAACACAAAAGCTAATTAAAAACAAAAATGTTCCTATTGCTTAGGGACATTTTTGTTTTTAATGGGTAGTAATTTTTTGAAGCGCTCTTCCATACATTCTAAGATATTTTGTTGCACTATCGTCCCACGAGAAATGCTGACTCATCGCATTTTGAATCAATTTATTAATATGTAGTTTCCTGTAATAAAATGTATCAAGAACCCAAAGAATTGTATTATATGCGGCCTTACAACTTGGCTCATTGAACTTGAAACCTGTCCCTTCGCCGGTCTTCTGGTCATAATTAACAATAGTATCATTCAGGCCTCCGGTTGCCCTTACTATCGGAAGTGTCCCATACTTTAGCGAATAGATCTGGTTTAGTCCGCAAGGTTCGTAAATCGAGGGCATCAGGAAAAAATCACTTCCGGCTTCGATAACATGAGCAAGTTCATTATCATAGCCGATGTACACCCCTGCTTTCCCGGGGAATCGTTGAGGAAGGCCTGAAAAAAATCTTTCCAGCTTGTTATCTCCTGTCCCAAGTATTGCGAACTGAATATTTGAGCTTGAAATAAGACTGCTCATGCATTCAGCTATAATGTGAAATCCCTTTTGCTCAACGAGCCTGCTTACGATTCCGATCAAAGCAACATCGCTGTCTACCTGTAACCCCAATTGTTTTTGAAGAAATTTTTTACACTCTGCTTTTCCGCTAAGATCATTTATTGAGTATACTGAAGGAATTAACTTATCAGTTTCAGGGTTCCACTCTGTGTAATCAACACCGTTAAGGATGCCGACATAATCATTTCCTTTCTGATTCAGGAAATATTCCAATCCATATCCTCCGGGCGCTATCCTGGTTTCAGCAGCATATCCTTCGCTTACAGTGTTAACAATATCTGCAAAGTGGATGCCTCCTTTAAGGAAATTTACATCACCGTGATGCTCAAACTTATCCTGTGTAAAATCTTCCCAACCCAGACCTGTTTTAGAATACCAGTCTCTGTTGTATTGCCCCTGGTAAGCAACATTGTGTATTGTAAGGATGCTTGCAGAATTTTCGAAGAAGGGATCATTCCTGTATAGGCGTTTTACGAATGCCGGTATTACTGCGGTATGCCAGTCATTAGCATGTATGATATCAGGTTTGTAATTAATATGGCGGCAAAGCTGAAGAGCTGCCTTTGACAAAAAGGCAAAACGAAAAGGATTATCTGTATAATCATTGTAAAATGAATCATGGTATAATCCCTTTCTGTGAAAGAAACCAGGATAGTCAATGAAGTAAACCGGAACTCTCCCTTTTGTATATGATTTCATTACCCCGCAGGAAAACGTTTCATTGCCAAGGGTTACTTCGAGATTGCTAATCTCGGGTTCTATCTTGTACTTCTTTGTATTGATACTTAAATATAACGGGATTACAATTACTACATTATTCCCACTATTTTCAAGATACGAAGGCAATGCACCAACGACATCACCAAGACCTCCGGTTTTTGCAAATGGGGCACATTCTGCAGAGACAATTAATATATTCATATTCGCGACTTAAACTGATTGCACCTGAGCAGGCATTTTCAGTTCGATCAGATCATTCGATCCGAATATCAGTGCACAGATCAGTGTCAGGTATTCTCTTAGGTGACGGGTTATGAGGAAGTTATCCATTACATACTGTTTCGCATTTTCTCCCATCTTATTTACAATGTCAGGATGTTTCAACAAGTATCTGATCCTCATCGCAGCGCCTTCAGGCGTGTTAACAAGGAATCCGGAATAATGATTAATGACCTGTAATCGGATACCACCCGTGTCGCCTCCAATTACAGGCTTCCCTTTCCACAATCCTTCTGTAACTGTTAATCCAAACCCTTCTTTAAGTGATTTTTGCAATATTATGTTTGATCCTCTTTGAAGCGCATTTATAGCTCTATGGGCATCATTCGGAAGCTCGAGTATATGAACATCCGGATCATCCCCTGCAAACGATTTCACTTCCTGCAATACCTGCTGACCTTCAGGGTCATCTGAGGCGCCACCTCCTGCAAGTACGAGTTGTACCGGAACGTACTTCTTTATAAGCCTGTAAGCCTGGATAACTCCGACCGGATCCTTAAACCTGTCAAATCTTGATACCTGTGTAATTATCGGTATCTCTCTCTTAAGTCCCCAACTATCAAGATAATGTGAGATTTCTTTTTCAGGGAGTTCAACATTCTTTTCGCTTAATGGATCAATGCTTGGAGGTATCAGGTAAAGAGGATGAGGCAACTGCTGAACAAATGTTGAAAGTGACCATATACTTGCATCATAGTCTTTTATATATTCATGAAGAAATTTCCAAACCGGTCTGAAGGGATGGCTTACATCAATATGACAACGCCATATCCACCTTCCCTTCCTTTCATTTTTGCAGAAACTCAGCAAAGCTGCAGGTTGTGGATCGTGAATGAAAACAATATCAGCATCAACAAGTTTCGAGCGTAGCCTTTCAAAATTGTTTGCATTCGTACTTTTGTATACTTCAAGCAGGTTATCAGATACTTCATCGCGGTTCCCTTGCAGGGAATTATGAAACTTTTTTGTACACTGATAAAATTCTCTCTCTCCTATAATAATTTCCCATTCTGCATCAATCCCAAGCTCTCTTTTTAAGGGGATGAGCCTGTTTAGAATCTCTGCCACCCCTCCACCTTCTTTTGTTGAATTAATATGAAGTATTTTCATCCCTTTCAAGGGATTAGCCAGTTGCCTGAGATGATCTATCACCTCATTGCCAACTACATGCGAATATTGATCTAACAAATTTTCCATCAGGCAGCTCCTTTAAAATAATCAGTAAACACATAATTGATCTCTTCTCTTAGTTCATTGAGGGTTGTGAAATATGGATCAATATTATCAAGCTCGGCCATCAGACCTTTGTATCGATCGCCAAAGCCTCCAAGCCAGACCGAAAAATCGTTTTTAGTATCCTGGGTGCGACGTCGAGAATCAATAAAATGATAAAATATACTTCCAAGCGACATTGTCTGAATAATGTCTTTAAGTTGTGAAGGGTCAGAATATGTTTTACCTGTATCGAAAACCACCACCTGCGACCGGATAAAATGGAACTCCTCACCTGATCTAACCCATGGGACATGTTCACTTTCATAAAGCCTTTCTTCAATAATATCGAGCACTGCTTTCCGAAGGTCTTCTATATTCCTGAAAGTGCTGGGATCGACCATTGAAAGCTTCTCGGCAATCTTTTGATCGTGCATGAAGCGCGAAGTCCATACAGCAAAATCATTTTGAAATTCCGGATCGTCAAACCTGGGATTAAGAAGATTCCCCCAGAAATGATGGTAGAGACAACCAGGATGTATCGCCTGGATTTGGTCCCTAAGTTCCCTTAAATTCTGTGCCTTGATACCTGTAGCAATTGAAATAAGCGCACAGTCCATTATGTTTATGTCATTGTTCATTTCTAATGTCTTATACGATTCATCTAAATGCAACGTTCCTGATATTACTTTGTTCGGGATTTAGAGCTTTTTTACAGACATTCGACAAAGCAGAGATTAATTATTAATTAATGTTGTGAATCAGATACAAGGTCGGGAATACTAATATATCTACTGATCATTTGAAGCAGGTCTGATCGTCTTATTGGCTTGGCAATAAGGTCGTCAAAAACTTTTTTTATTTTTTCCTCATCCGGAATGTATGCGGTTTGGGCAATTATCGGTAGTTCCTCACGAAATTCTTTAATCTGCTTTGCAGCTGTTGTGCCATCCATTACAGGCATCTTAAGATCCATAAGGATCATCTTTATATCATCATTCCTCCTGCATATATCGACAGCTTCTTTCCCGTTGTTGGCGTGTATTATTTCAAGCTTCTCGGAATGAAGCACTTCATAAAGATATTTGAAGTTGCTATATTCATCTTCTGCAATTAGAATAGTGTTTGTCTCCTCCTTGCCAGTTTTTTGTTTTTTTGATTCAGGTTTTTCAATCGATTCAAGCGATACGGGTACATTAATTAAAATGCTTGTTCCAGAGTTCTCTTCTGATTTCAGGGTGAGGTTCCCTTTCAATGATTCCGTAAAAGCTTTAACAATTGTAAGGCCAAGCCCTGTGCCACCATAGTTCCTGCTCAAACCTGTTTCAAGCTGCCTGAAAGGGTCGAAGATTATTTCTTGTTTTTCACGTTCAATACCGATGCCTGTATCATAAATAGCAAAATGGAAATCCTGTCCTTCAATGAATGTTTCAATCTTTATTGTCCCTCTTTTTGTAAATTTAACTGCATTGTCAATGAGATGAAAAAATATCTTTTCAATCTTGCCTTTATCAGATACTATATTTGCTTCTTCTACATTAATCTTCTGATCAATTATAAAGTCAATGCCTTTTAGTTGTGTTAACTCCCTGAATGTGTCTGCCACTTTGTAAAGAAGAGAAACAATATCAAACTCTGACATTACAACTTTTAATTGCTTTGATTGAATCTGAGAAATCTCAATTACATCTGAAATTATCCTGATAAGCTTCTGACTATTGGCTGAGATGATTTTTGAGAAGGAATTTCTTTTCTGAATTGATTGTGAAGGATCTGCAAGCAGTTCGGCAAATCCAACTATCGAGTTTAAGGGGGTCCTGACTTCATGCGATATGTTCTGCAGGAATGCTGTTTTAAGTCGATTACTCTCTTCAGCTCTCTCCTTTGCATTAGTAAGCTCTATCTCAGCCTCCTTATACTTTGTTATTGTCTCTGTATAAAGGATTATACCACCAATTGATTGATCGGCTTCATACCAGGGGCGACATTCCCATTTGACCCATTCGTAATTTCCATTTATATTGACGAAAGAATCTTCATCTGAACTTACAACTTCCCCCGACAAGGCTTTTCTGTGGGCTTCCTTCCATTTTTCAGGAAGAGTAGGAAAAACCTCATAATGATTTTTGCCAAGTATCTCTGTTTCTGTTACCTTGTAATCAGAGAGGAATCTTTTGCTGACATACATGTACCTCAATGATCTGTCAAGAACAGCAATCGAATGATCATGCTCAATTATATATTGCAGCAAATAATATGAATGCGACAATTTACGCTCCAGTTCAATACTCTTTGCTTCAGCCTCCTCCTTGTTGAAATCGCTCTCTTCTCTTCCTGAACTCATCACTTAAGCTTTTTGTCGTTATTTATTAATGAAATTATTCATTAATGACAACCATTGAATTGAATAGTTCAATGAAAGAATGAAACACAAAATAGGAGGGCTTAAAGACTATTCCAGTATCCTTGTTCCGAAAACGAACTTGTTTTTCCACCAGCGATCATCGAGTGATGTGATTGTTACTCCTTCACCTGAAGAGGTATGAATGAATTTATTCTCGCCGATATATATCCCTGAATGAGTTATGTAGTAAGTCGTGTTATATGATTCTTTGAAAAATACAAGATCACCCTTTTCAAGTTCTTCTTTTTTGTTTATTACTGTCCCGAACTTTGATTGGGCCTGCGCATTGTGGGGAAGGTTTATTCCATTCTCCTCAAATACTTTCATAACAAACCCTGAACAGTCAATGCATTTAAAGGTTGTCCCGCCCATGCAATGAGGAACTCCGATGTACCGGAATGCCGTTTCAAGGATTTTATTTGCTACAGTAATTTCAGTTGTATCTTTTTTTCTGATATCAACTGTTCCAGCCTTGAATTCCGGAACCTTAACTGGTTTTGCCTTGATTATTGTTGAATCTGCAAAACCCCTTCCTGGTTTTCCTGGCATATTATTTGAATTAGAAGGGCTAAGCTTTGTTGAACATGAAAGAATGAAAAAACCTGATATTGAAATCAGGAATATAACCAGATTGAATTTTTTATGTAATATAAACCCCATTATTTGACAAACACAAAGAACTGCCTTTTTATTATTTTTGCTAATGACATTTGTTTAAAAAATGACAAAAAATTTAAAATAAATACCTTATCAAAGATGAGAGCAACCCGCGAAGCAGTATTAACACTTACCCTTATCATCTTTCTTACTTTTTCATTAGGAGCACAAGCTGCAAAAATTGCTTGTGTTGGTAACAGCATTACTTACGGCCACGGCATTACCAACAGAGATCAGCAAAGCTACCCTGCAGTATTGCAGTCATTACTTGGAGGCAGGCATACTGTCATGAATTTTGGCACAAGTGGTTGTACATTGATGAAGTCGGGCAACATGCCTTACTGGAAGGATAGGAATTTCAGTGCGAGTACAGAATTTAAACCTGACATTGTTGTGCTTATGCTGGGCACAAACGATGCAAAGCCTATGAACTGGGCTCATAAGGATGAATTTACAACTGATTACAGGGAGATGATTGACCATTACAGGAAACTTGGAGCAAAGGTATATGTAGCAATACCGGTGCCTGTATATGGCGATGGAGCCTTCAATATCGACGCAACTGTGCTTAATGAACAGGTTGTTCCATTAATTCGTAAAATTGCTTCTGAAGCCAGGGCTCCTGTTATTGATCTTTTTTCAGCATTAATTGGAAAACCTGGCCTATTCCCTGATGAGGTGCATCCCACCGAAGAGGGAGCTAAACTTATAGCTGAAGCGGTTGCTGCAATTCTTCAGAAGGATGAACTAATAAAACAATAATTCACTTTGAGAAAGTTCCATATTAACATTTATAAAAAGATTATGAATAGGAATTTAAGTATTGTCTTGTTATTTCTGGTTCTGACAATATCTTCATGTAGAGGACGGAATCAGGAACCAATGATGGAGTTATCTGAAAGGAAAAGCGAAAATATTGCCATGTTCGCCGGCGATGCTGCTGCTTCGCCGGCGCCTGCCAGAGAGACTGCACAGACACTAGTTTTGACAGAGAGGAAGATTATAAAAAATGGAAGTATCAGCTTTCAGACAAAAAACCTTGCAGAAACTGGGGAGTTCATTGTCAAAGCTGTCAACGATATGCAAGGGTATATTTCTGGTGATAATGTTTACAACTCCGACGACAGGATAACACGGAATATTACAATCAGAATTCCTGCTCAAAGCTTTGATCTGCTGCTTCAAAGGATCTCAGAAAACGCACAGAAACTTGATTCAAAAAATATATATACCCAGGATGTAACTGAGGAATTTATTGATATTGAGGCAAGATTGAAGACAAAGAAGGAACTCGAGAGCCGATATCGCCAGCTTCTTACCCAGGCAAAATCAGTTGAGGATATCCTTGCAATCGAGAAAGAGATGGGAACCCTAAGGTCAGATATTGAATCAATTGAGGGAAGATTAAAATTCCTGAACAACCAGGTTAATTTCAGCACCCTCTCGGTTGATTTCTACCAGCTTACAAAATCTACACTCAATTTCCCCTCGAAGATTGGACATGCACTGGGAGAGGGCTGGCGAGTATTCCTGGCTTTTCTTGTGGGGTTAATAAGACTATGGCCGTTCATACTCATATTAGTTGCACTCTCGTTCGTAGTTATACGTTATAGAAAAAAGAAGTGACAGTGACTAGAGTGACTAGAGTTAAGAGTGACTAGAGTTATTTCCATTAAGTCCTTAAAGTCCTTCCATCGCTTCTTCGCTTAGTCCCTCCGTCCCTAGCTTTCAGGTGTAATAATCCTGTAATTTCCGCTAAGGTGCATTATACTGAAGAGGTACAATAGTCCATCATAATAAGGGTCAAAATAACCATCATCGTAAGGTTCAAGTTTGGCATTCCAGACAGCATCGACGAATTGCCAGCTTTTTGCCTGGGTGCCCATTATTGATGCGGCAGCGGAAGTAGAAACGAGTCCAAGCGAATGCCTTAGTTTCTGATACCCGCCTGCTGGCAGGATAAAGTCAGGTAGTGTACCATCCTGGTTGAACTGATCTTCAAAAGTATCAATACCTCTGCAGAACAGGAAGTTCTGTATTCTCCTGCCATAATCCTTTTGCCATTCTGTATCCTTTGCATACCATGAATAATCCATAGCAATATTCATTGGGACTCTCCATGAATCAAACCGAAATGCAGCGCCCATTCTGCCTCTTACTTTTGTAATACCGCTAAACTCTGCGTAATCATTATTGAGACCGGTAACAGGGTGACATGCCCGGTGCAGGAATGCCCTTGCAGTATCGGCACAATCACGATAGAATTGCTCATGACCATCTTTGGCATATTCTGCCCATACTTCGAAAAAGGCAGGAAGATGGTATGAAGGATCCGTCCAGTCATATCCCGATTTGTCCGGAACAAAGGTGATTTGCTTATGTTCGACGTTAATTACATTCATCTGTCCTCCTGTACCATTTTTGCTCCACATTGCGTCGAGGATCCTTTTGGCTTCGGCATAATAGTCTATTCCGGTATTATTTCCCCAGCGGTTCGATGCAAAAAGCAGGTCTGTTATAAAGTATAACTCTCCATCGGAGGCTGATCCTTCGGCATTATGTTTCCCTGTCTGAGGATTAACACTCCATGCAAAATATGCCTCACGGTCTCCTCCCTGGTGCTGCATATATTTTTTTGTCCAGCGCCAGAGCTTATCAAACACTTCTTTCTTATTTAGCTGGACAGCTACCATCATGCCGTAGGAGAGACCTTCGGTACGGGCATCGTGGTTTTTAATATCAGTAACATAAGCCATTGAATCGCCAACCTCAAAATATACCCGGGATGGTCCTTCAAAAACATCGTAATAGGCTTTTTGAAGCTTTGCATCTATATCTGCTTTTTTATATCCGGCATCTTTGAAAACATTCCTGTATTTACCGGTTTCCCAGGCTCCTTTTTTCCAGGGTTTCATAACGCCTCTTTTGTCTTTTACATCTTTAGCACAGTCTTCATCGGATGCACCTTTTACTTCAATACACAAGCTGAATGCAATAATTGCCAGTAGGAGAGAGGAAATAATTTTTTTCATTGCAAGAGTATTAGACTGCTTATTTTAAATATTTCAATAAAAATACATTATAAATATTCATGCGCATCCAAGTTAATGAGATTTCACTCAAAATTGATTTTTATTTCTCATGAATCATTTAAAAACAGTTTAAAAGACTTGAATTCTTCAATTTCTTAAAGTATTTAGAAAAACAATACAAAATTCTGCTTAATTTGTGATCATTACTCAAACACATTTAAAGCGATGAAGATAATTAATTACTTAGTTTTATTATTTCTGCCGTTAGTAATGTTGAATGCCAACCCGGCAGCAAAGAAAAGCAACCAGGTTACCAAGGAAAAAATTGGTGATTATAATGGAGGTGAAGTTTACCTTTTCACATTGACAAATAAAGCCGGGAATGTCCTTAAACTTACAAATTTCGGAGCCAAGATCGTAAGGATTGAAGTTCCCGACAAGAATGGTGTGAAGGATAACGTTACCATGGCAGGTGAAACATTTGAGACAATAACAAAGGGCGACCTTTTCGGAGGAGCAACAATCGGAAGATTTGCAAACAGGATTGCGAATGCAAAGTTCTCTCTTGATGGAGTTGAATATCCCCTTACAATGAATAATAAGCCAAATTCGCTTCATGGCGGAAGGAACGGCTGGTATAACAGGGTATGGAATGCAGAGATCCCGGATATAAATAAACAGAGCGTAAAATTTACTTATTTAAGTAATGATATGGAGGAAGGTTATCCTGGTACAGTTAATGCAGAAGTGGTATTTACCTGGACTGACAAAAACGAGATTGTTATCGATTATTCTGCTGCAACTAATAAGAAAACAGTAATAAATCTTACAAACCATGCTTATTTCAATCTTCATGGCGCTGGAAAAGGATACATTTTTGACCATATTCTGCAACTTAATGCTTCTTCTTTCACCCCATTCAATGACAAGCAGATCCCAACAGGCGAGATCAAACCTGTAAAAGGAACTCCTTTTGATTTTACCGTTGCACATCCGATTAATGAGAAGTTAGGGCAAACATTTGAAAATGCTACAATAAATGGTTATGATCATAATTTCGTAATCGATACAAAAGCTAAAGTTGCTGCGCATGTATATGATCCTGTAAGTGGGAGGGTAATGGATGTAATAACAACCGAGCCTGGTATACAGTTCTACTCAGGCCAGGGTATGCCAAGGACACAACCTCAGCCAGCTGCTGATGGTACTCCAAGACCAACGAGGTCAGGGTTCGCTCTCGAGACTCAACACTTTCCTGATAGCCCAAATCAGCCTGCTTTCCCCTCAACAGTGCTCAACCCTGGTGAGAAATTCAAGTCGAGGACTATTTACAGGTTTTCTGTAAAAAAATAGGGATACTTAATTTGAAATATTAATTGAAACAAAATAGTATTATAATGAAGAGACTCATCTTATCTATTATTAGCATTGCTTTCTTCTATTCACTTTCAGCACAACAGGATTATATACCACTTAAACAACTATTCAAGGATGATTTTCTTATCGGAGTAGCTGTGAATGAGCGTTGTTTTACAGGTGATAACGCAAAGATGGTAGTTGACAATTATAATACTGTTACTGCTGAGAATGCCATGAAACCCGAAAACGTATTGTACCGTCCCATGAGGCAGTTTGCACCAGGCCAGGCCGGACAACCAGGGCAGGCAGCTCCGTCCCGTCCATCCGGGCAGCCAGGTCAAGCAGCACCCGCCGGGCAACCTCAGGGAATGCCTTTCATGCAGCAAGGCCCATTAAAGCTCGATACTGTTGGTGATCTTGTTTTTAATTGGACAAGCGCCGACCGTCATGCTGACTTTGCCCGACAAAATAATCTTAAGATGCGTGGTCATACGATTGTATGGCATAGCCAGACACCAGCTTCATTCTTCACTGATAAAGATGGTAAAGAATTGACAAAAGAACAGCTTTATGCAAGGCTCAAAGACTACATGACAGCTGTCATGACAAGGTACAAAGACATTACTTTCTGTTGGGATGTTGTAAACGAAGCATTGTCAGATACCGAAGGTGAAATTTACAGAACATCAAGTCCCTGGTATAAAATATGCGGGAAAGAATTTATTCCAATGGCTTTTCGAATTGCAAGAAGTGTTGACCCAAATGCGAAGCTTATATATAACGATTATAACATTGTTGATCCAGCTAAACGTGAGAGAGCCTATACTTTGCTTAAGGAGTTGAAAGATGCTGGTGTTCCAATAGACGGTGTTGGCCTTCAGGCACATTGGAGCAATGAAGTAACTCCTGAAATGATACAGGCTTCAATCGATCGTTTCTCATCACTTGGCCTCGAGATCCAAATCACGGAGCTCGACCTGACAGTTTACACGAACTATCATGGAGAAGGCGCAAAAAATCAACAGAAGGAAACAAAACAATTTACTGAAGAAGTAGCGAACCTGCAGGCTGAAAAATACAAGAGTTATTTCGAGGTTCTTCACAAAAATGCAGACAAGATCACTTCCGTTACATTCTGGGGGCTTCATGATGGAATGACATGGCTAAGTGGTTTCCCGGTTCGCGGAAGGAGAGATTATCCAATGATATACGATAATGAGCTTAAGCCTAAGAAAGCATATTACAGCATTAAGTCAGTTTATCAGAAATAGTATATCTGTTGACATTAAATAAAAAATCCGCAGGAACATACCTGCGGATTTTTGCTTTATAGGTTTGATGTTATTTGTTGTAATTCATAATAACCACAAATTTGCCACCTTCCTTACCACCAGGAACAACCTTCATTTCAATCTGCCCAAGCACCTCAGTCCCTTTACCTAATTTCGCAAGTGTGTCAGTAACAGTTATGTTGTCAGCAGAACCCGATAGTTGTTGTTGAGTCAATTCACCTCTCCATAGTACAGGGCCAAATGTATGTCTGAATGTGTATTCACCCGGAGTAATGCTGTCAAATACATATTCACTGACCCCTTGTTTTACCATTTTACGTTCAATCATCTGCGGTCCTTTCATAAGTTCAATTTCAGCGCCAAGTCCCATTGTCTGCTCGGTTACTTCCCTGTAATAGTCGGTTCCGCTTTCGAAAGCTTCAACTTCGAAATAATACTCAGGCTTAGTATTGAGACTATGTATTGTGAGAGTATAATTATCATATACCATATAATTATTGTAGAGTTTGCCAGGCTCAATACCATAGCGGACTATGTATCCATCAGCGCCTTCAACAGGCTGCCAGGTAATTGTTGCATCGCGGCGGTCTTCAGGATTGCGGGCAACCAATACACTTGTAACCTTTGTAAACTTAGCTTTTGTTGGATTACCGAAAATACGGAATTCCTGCAATGAGAATTTTCCGCTATCATGTGTAAATACGTTTGTGATTTTAACATACCTGGCATTTGCTGGTTCTGCAAGCTCTGTATAGTCGTGCCTGTTGTCAAAAGCATTATTGCTCTTATCAATCAACATCGACCAGTTTGCATTATCGTTTGATATCTCAACAGTATAACACTGGTAACGATCAAGTGGAGGGGTAGGAGCAAAGCCTCTTCCAACTCCCACTGCTGCATCATGCCTGTCGAAATTTATCTGGAGAGCTCTTATATCACATTCTTTCCCGAGATCAATTGTCATATACTCACCCTGATCGCCAGATTTCGCAACCCACTTTGTCATAAAATTCTCATCGACTGCATTTTTCGAATCAAAACCTTCAAGTGTTGAAGATACTTCAACGTATTTCTTATTTGACAGAAGCATCCATCCTGTAAAGTTATTTTCAACAGCATTTTCCTTAATACCAGGATAGTACTGTGGATAATCGCCAAAGGCAGTATTTGAATGCATTACCCCTTCAGCATCAATTGCAGTCGGGAATAATACAATCTCACCACCTCCTCTGCCTCCATACCATGCAGGGATCATGCAAATTGTCCAGAATTGGCCGTTCTTGTCCTTAAAAGTACTGCCATGACCGGCGCCCGGGAGATAGCCTGTTGTTTTGAAAGTAAGTGGGTTGTGTTGTGAGTATTCAAACGGACCCAATGGGCTATCTGAAACATAAACACCATGCGAATATGATAAGAATTCAAGTCCTATTGCTGCATACTGCAGATAATATTTGCCATCGTATTTTGTCATCCATGGACCTTCAATCCAGGGATATTCTTCAGGGAAATATGGTCTGTGTGTGAAGTAGGGGAATATAACATCTTCAGCCCTTCTTGTTTCAAAGCCATGTTCCTTGTAATTGCCGAATATTAGGATTTTTGGCTCGCCTATTTCCTTGAAGGTCTTGGGATCAAGTTCTACAGCCTGGAAAGGAAGTATTTGTGACCAACCCCAATACATGTAAAAGCGGCCATCGTCATCGATAAAAATGTTAGCATCGCCATACCGGTCGCTATCAAGAGTGCCTACCTGTTCCCATTTTCCGCTCTTTGGATCAGTACTTGCGAAGACACCTTTTGCGTTCATTCCGCAGGCATACATTGTTTCACCATCGGTCACAGCTGATGGCACTCCTCTTGGAAAATTAGGAGCCTGAATATAAGTCCAGTCCCGTAAATTAGGTGAACACCAATAACCACCTCCGCCAGTTACAAAGAGGTAATAATCATCTTTGTAAAGAACAACGACAGGCTCTCCGCCACGGCGTGCTCTCTCTGAACCCACATTAATATTAAGTGGATTAGTGAATGTTAAAGGTTTGTCCGTTATCCGAACCGTAAAATTTTTTGTGCCCCCGGGTTTTTCTGACACCCTGGAACAAGAAATGCCAAAAGCTATAGCTACAGCTAAAGGCAGAATCACTGTTTTTAATGTCAATTTACGCATTGTTGATTAGATTAAGGTTTTGAAAAACAAAGAATTATTCTTCAGTTTGATGCCGAAAATTTTCATTTCTTAAGATAGTTAAAATTAACTATTATAACCCTAATACGATTTAAGAATGAAATTCTAATGAAGTTAAAAATATATAAATCCTTGTAAACTTAATCGGTTTAGTTGTTCAGAAGCTTTATTAATGGCACACTAATAAACACGGATTGTACGGATTTACACTGATTTTTATCCGTGAAAACCCGTTGAAATCCCATCATCCATGGTCTATTTAAGGGATGGAATATTAAAAAAAATATCCGATTATTAATCCCAGGCTTTTATTCCTAAGATCGGTATTACTCTTATCAATCTTTGCCAGACCCATTCCGTATCTAAGCTCGACGTTTATGGATGAGCCATTATTTAATATGTAACTTGTTCCACCGCCTAGTAATATGCCTGAATCATATTTTTCTTCCTGCGCTTCTATTGCCTCTTCTTCAGCCGGACTATCAGTTTTTCGCGATTCAGCCGATAAAAGATATGCTACATAGGGGCCGCCAAAGAAGGTTACCTCAAAACTGCCATTAGCTGCAGGGGAATTCACACTCTTTTTTATCAATAATGGAACAGAGAGATAGTTTAAACTCGTTTTTACCGCCTTGTTTGTTTCATTAAGGGAAGAAACCACTTTTACTCCTTTTCTCTGATAGTTCAGCTCTGATTGAAGCGATATCCCTCTTTTAAACTGGTATGTTAATGTTCCTCCAGCTATATATCCCGGACTTACTTCGCAGTTATTCCATAGAAGACCATTCTCTGCCTGTGTTTCAAGGTTCATTCCTGCATGCACACCACAAAGTACCTGACCCTGAAGATTCAATGGGAGTATAAAAGCAATGATAATAAAGGATAAATAAACTTTTGTTTTCATATAAAATAAATAAGTGTATTAATAAAATCGATTTACTTCTTTTCTGTGTTGATAGATTTAATCTTGAATAATTGACATTAATACTAATAGACTAAAAACGTATTACGGTCGATAACTGAATAAAAAAATTATCTTTTTACAATTCCATAAAAAAGAAAGCTGATTAGGTTATTCATTCTCGATTCAAAGTTCCTGTGTTCTTTACTTATTAAAAGCGGAACTTCAAGCCCTTTCATGGCAGTTACAATAGAAATTGCGGTTAATGAAGGGTCATCGTCTGCGAATAACCCTTTATCTATGCCATCCTGCAATATATCCGATATTATCTTTACTTCTTCCTGGTCGTAGCTTTGCCTTATATTATCAATGAATTCGAGGTGGCTTAGATAATCACTCTTAAGTGCAGAATAAAAATTAGTCAATTTGCTCAATCTTCTCATCCTCGCAGTAATATAGACCTTTAATTTTTCAACCGGATCTTCTATATTCTCAACTTTCTTAAGTACTTCTGATTTAAGCATTTCGGCTTCCTTCTCGACAACCGCCTTAAAGATATCTTCTTTGCTGGTGAAGTAATAATAGATTGATGATTTCCCTTTCCTGGAAGCTGCCGCTATTTCTTCCATTGTAGTTTTCCTGAAACCAAACTGGGAGAAGATCTGACGGGCTACGTCAACAATCTTAGCTCTTACTTCTTCGTTTTGTAAAATCATTCTGAAAAGACTATTTCAAATAATGATGCAAATCTATTTACAATCATAAAAAAATACAAATGTTTTTTAGACTATTTGAACTGAATAGTCTAATCGTACAATCCTTATGTTCTGCTCCTCTGTAAAAATATCACTTTTTACAAAGTAATTTATGAAAAATCTGATACTCCATTGGCATTGCGCCGCTGGTTAGCATTGCTAAAAATTTACCGCTATCAGTTTATCTTTGTTATTGTTGTAGCGTGTTATGCTTTCAGTAATGATACTGTAAGCTTTTTCCTTGCTCATGAACTTCTCAACAGTAACATTTTTATGCTCAAGTAGCTTATAATCTTCAAAGAATCTTCGAAGTTCCACAAGTGTGTGAGGCGGAAGTTCAGAAAGCTCATTAATATAATTGACAGACATATCATTTCTTGCAACTGCAATTATTTTCTCATCCCTCTCGGTGCCGTCAATCATTTCCATCACGCCAATGACCTTGGCTTCAATGATGCACATCTGGTAAACATCAATAGAACAAAAAACAAGTACATCCATAGGATCATTATCATCGGCAAGTGTCTGGGGGATGAATCCGTAGTTCGCAGGGTAGTGGACTGATGAGAACAGTACCCTGTCGAGCATCAGCATACCTGATCTCTTATCGATCTCATATTTCCCCTTTGAGCCTTTTGGAATCTCAATCACACAGTTTACAAATTCAGGAAGTTGTTTTCCTGGTGTTATCCCGTGCCAGGGATGGAGCTGGAAGTTCATAAAACATCTTTATTACAAAGATAATCAGAATATTGACGCGACACTCTCCTTTGGTGAAGCATTTGCTGCTGTAATGGGTCCGCTTGTAGAAGTGCCTAGGGTACATCATTGATGAGGATAAGAACTTTCTTCAAGTACCGACTTGCTATTTTGGCGACAGTGCAGAGTTATATTTCATTCATTGTCACTAAAATTGTGTTTAAGACCAATTGGAAAGACTGAATTCATCAAAGTAATTCTAACCGTTCATATCAGAGTATACCAATTCTTCTGGCATAAAGCAATGCCTGTGTGGTATTTGCTGTTCTGGTTTTAGAAAGGATTTTCTGACGATGGTTATTTACTGTATTTACACTGATAAAAAGTCTTGAGGATATCTCTTCACTATCGAGTCCCTGGCTGATTAATCTTAATATCTCTCTCTCCCTCTTAGTAAGAAGGTTTCCTGAGTTAAAACCATCATCATGAGTGAACAGGTGCAATTTTCTGGTCTTCATATTTATCATCCGTCTTTGCGGTTTCTCATCAGCGGCTCTTTCAGACAGCAGTTCCGTTACAATTAACGCCAGCCATGATTTTCCGGCAATGTCTTGTTTCAGAACAACAAACTGATGTATGAACCTCATGTATATCCCTGCTTTGTTCTTTACCCTGAAATCATAAATCAGTTTGAATTCCTTCTTTTCAGAAGCCGGAAGATTCCTGTAAAACTCATGTGCTTCATTCTCTGTTTCCAGTACGAAGTTTAAGTCTACCGGGTGTATCATGGAATGAAAAACTTCAAAATCATCTCCTCCCAGCTCATTGGGATCATTGTAACCCAACATCCTTTTGAACCTTGAACTTTTTAATAAATAAATATTCTTATGCAAATCGAAAACTGTATAAGTACAGTTCTCAATATCCGACAGCCTTTCAAGCAACTTTATCTCAGGCTCAACCTTAAGGTAATCCTCATTGGTTACCTGGCACGAATGTTCTTGAGCGTTCTGCCTGTGCCGGGCTACGAGATGGTTTATACTTTTCGACATAAAAATGATGATGATTCACTATTTCCTGTCATGAAATCCTTAGCGAAATTTGCGATTAAATTTAAACAATCAGATAATGAAGACAAAAATAAAGATTGAGCTTGGTGAAATTCAGAAGACTCTTTTCATGCCGGTATGGGCCAGAGCTGCTGAAACCAGGAAGAAGAAACCTGTCCTGACAGACTTCACAGCAGTGGAAATAATGGATTCTGTCGATTTTGATTTCACCCCGATGACAAACAACCTCAAGGAGATCAACCAGATAGCATGGGTAGCCAGATGCATAAGATTCGACCGGGTAGTCAGCAATTTTATTCACGATCATCCTCAAGGGACTATCGTGAATATAGGATGCGGTCTTGATACTACCTGGGAGAGATTGGCAGTGAAGCCCGGCATGTGGTACGATCTCGATCTGCCTGATGTTATCGAATTGAAAAGGAAATTTACACAGGAGACCGGGAACAGAAAATTTATTCCGGGATCATTTCTTGATAGCGAATGGTTTGACAATGTTGTAATAAATGACGGTATCTTGTTTATCGCAATGGGAGTATTTGTTTATTTCGCAGAAGCTGAAGTCAGGGATTTCATCACCATGATCGCCGGTAGGTTTGCCAATTCAGAGATGTTCTTTGATGTCACATCTCCGAAAGGAGTGGAAATCGCCAACCAGGTGATTTCTAAATCAGGACTGGATTCTGTTTCTTTCTTTAAGTGGGGTTTAACTGATAAGTCGGTTATAACCTCATGGGACAGGAGAATAAGACTAGTCAATACCTATCATACATTCAGGATTGAAGGCCTTGACATGTCAGAAGAGAACAAAAAGATTGCATTGATTTCTGACTCTCTCGATATCCAGTATATGGTACATTTAAGTATAGAGGGCAGAAGAAATATATGCCATGAAGCCTAGCAGCTGAAATTCAATTTGATTCAGCTTCTCCTCTTTATACCTTTTTGCCTACGTGATTCGTTTTACAGGAAAATTCAGATGTTTAAATAGCAGATAATATTCCAGATAGCCTTTAAAAAACTCTTTGGTTCTTCAGGCAGCAATCTTTTTTCCTAGTCGTCTTTATGTCGTAAAACAATAAAAAACAAAGGACGTGATAAAAAATTTTTTTTCCGTGGTTTTCCGGAATATTGCCCGTAATAAGGTTTCAACCTTTATAAATGTTACAGGACTTTCTACAGGATTGGCTGCATCCCTGCTTATTCTTTTGTGGGTGCAGAACGAGCTGAGCTTTGAAAAATTCAATGTTAACTCTGAAAACATATACAGGGTGGAGGAAGACCAGTTTTATTCCGGCCAAAGGTATCATGTAACTGTCACGCCGTTTCCAAGTGGACCAGTCTGGAAGGAGAAGATCCCTGAAATCAGGGAGCAGGTAAGGATTAATCCCGGGCTACCCAGGATACTTTTCAGAAAAGATGATAAAGCTTTTTTCGAATCACATGTTGTTGCTGCCGATTCCACAATCTTTAGGGTTTTTACTTTCCAGATGATTACTGGAAATCCGGAGACAGCGCTTAATGATCCCAATTCAGTAGTCCTTACAAAATCGCTGGCTGAAAAGTATTTCGGAAAGGAGGATCCGCTTGGACAGTCACTTACCATTGAGAACAATCTGGAGGTGAAAGTCACGGGTGTAATAAATGATTTGCCAAATAATTCGATCTTTTCATATACGGCTGTTTTACCGTATTCACTGCAGCCTGCATTAAAGGTGCCTGCTAGTTCGCATTGGGGAAATAATTCTATTTTTACCTATGTTGTGCTCACCAGTGGAGCAGATATTGCATCAGTAAATAAAAAACTCACTGATGTGGTACTTGAGTATATTCCTCAGACAACCACAAAATTCGTGGTGTTTCCCTTGCTTGACATCCACCTGCATGGGCAATTTGGTTTTACGGAAACTAAAGGGGCTATAATATCGGTTTACATATTCATTCTTATCGGGATATTCGTTCTACTCATAGCGTGTATCAATTTCATAAATCTGTCAACAGCAAGGGCTTCCGCCAGGGCAAAGGAGATCGGGATAAAAAAGGCAACAGGAGCAGGGCGGATGAATATATTCTCCCAGTTCATGCTCGAATCATTATTCCTCGTTCTCATATCCCTTGTTCTTGCCCTTGTTTTGATCGGCCTATTTCTGAATACTTTCAATGAGCTGTCTGGCAAGCACTTCGTACTTGCTGACCTGCTGACCTGGAGATATATGGCAGGTTTTATCTTGGTCGGTCTATTTGCCGGTGTTATTGCAGGCATCTATCCTGCAATTTACCTGTCAGGTTTTAAGCCGGCATCTGTTCTGAAAGGTGAGACGGTAACAGGAGGCAAGACACGACTGAGGAAGGGTCTTGTAGTGCTGCAGTTTGCACTTTCGATACTTATAGCAACAACCTCCGTTTTTATGTTTATGCAGTTGAAATTCCTTCAGAATAAAGATCTTGGATTCAATAAAGAAAATCTGATAGTCATACCTATGGCTCAGAATATGAGGCAGAAATATGATGCCTTAAAGAAGGAGCTGAAGAAAGAAAGTCTTATCAGGGGAGTAACTGCAGCCACCTCCAATCCTGTTCTCATAGGAAGTAATTCAGGAGGGGCAAGATGGGATGGACAGGACCCCACCAAAAGCATACTAATAGGCACTAATGCCGTTGACTATGATTATCTGAACACCCTTAAATTGAAGCTTGTATCCGGTCGCGATTTTTCGGTTGATTACCCAGGGGATTTTGCCACGGATGTGACAGGAAATTTTCTCATTAACGAGGAGGTGGCAAAAGCCATGGGAGAGGGCGATCCTGTCGGAAAGAAATTCTCATTCATGGGTATAAATGGCACCATTATAGGTGTAATGAAAAACTTTCATTTCAGAGACCCTGATCAGCTTGTGAGTCCGGTTGCCTTCGCACTCACCGACATCAGGAGGTTCAATTACATAATAATCAGGCTTGCAGATGATATACCTGTTGCCCTAAAGCTGGTTGAAAAGGTCTGGAGAAATGTCATTCCTGAATATCCGCTCGAATATACTTTTGTTGACCAGGATTATGATAATCTTTTCAGAACACAGATCAGGTTCACAGGTCTTCTTAAATATTTCACAATCCTGACTGTCATAATCGCATGCCTCGGACTCTATGGGTTATCCATTTTTTCAGCGGAACGCCGGACAAATGAGGTAGCGATCAGAAAGGTTATGGGTGCCGGCCCGGTTTCCATTATTTTTGCTCTCTCGAGGGAATTTGTTACTTTGGTTGTTATTTCTATTGTCATTGCTGTTCCCGTAGGGTGGTATATTGTGAAGAAGCTGCTTTCGGAATTTGCATACAGGATAGAGATTGACCCCCTGTTATTTGTTCTCATTTCCTCAGGAGCGATCCTGATCGCATTTCTCACGGTGAGTTTCCAGTCGTATAGGGCAACGGGAATCAATCCTACAACAGCTATGAAGATCGAATAAGATTTCATTAAATGTTTCAGGTGCTGTTTTAAATTTCTGATAGTTTGATAAGAAGAGGGAGGTTTATTTGCATGATCCTCTGGAGAGTAACAACCCAGATAAAAAGCCCTGTCAGCCTTCTTCGTCGGCTGTTCGGCTTTTTCTTTGTAGCGGAGTCTGATCCAATATCTATCCTCAGATTAGTTGATGATATCTTGAAGATACTTGTATTGCCAGAGTCAGAAGTACTTCAAATTCGGGTACAATTACCACAAAATTGACCTGGAGACCAGGGTGATGAAAACTGTGAGGGAACAAGTTATTTAGATAATGAGTCTAATGTGAAGTGTTAAATCAGGATCTTTTGAATGCAACCCATTAAATCCTCAGGAGTATCTGCAATTTGATCTGGATTAAGAGATGCTAACGTTTTCCTATTATGAAATCCCCATACAACTGCAATAACCGGGATTCCAACTTTTCTTGATGCTTCAATATCTCTCGTTTCATCGCCAACGTATATTGCATCTTCTTTTAATATCTTTTCATGATTAAGTAATTTTCTGAGGACTATATCTTTGCCAAAGAAACTTTTATCGCTGTATATAAAATCAATAAAGTCGGATAGGTGATTATATTTTAGAAACATGCCAACATTATATGCTGAATTTGAGGTTAATATTCCCATTCTCAGTCCTGAGTTTCTAATTTGTAAAAGA
>DATALD010000094.1:0-69021 GCA_036261255.1 Bacteroidales bacterium | reverse complement strand
GGTGTTATTGCATGCGATGGTATTATTACACAGAGTATGACGAGCACATACTACTTTAACTCCGATACAACAAAGCCGAACACTCCTTTCGACGTTTCATTTGATTATTTCCACATCACAAACAACACTGTGAAATAATCCAGGGAGAACAATAAATAAAATCCTCCGGTGGTTTATCCTGCCGGAGGATTTTTTATTTCGATAAGTAGCTTAACTCTAGTCACTCTAGCGCACTCTTCGTTCTGGCAATTGGCATTGATCGCGAAAGCACAAGCCATGGTAATAAGAGCAACCTTTTTTATCATAATAAGTAGTTAAATAAGAACAGTGGACTAATACTGATCAATAAAAACAGAAAATAAATCTTTCACTCCATACTTGAACCATTTTATCTGAATTCTTAACAAAAACTTAACAGATAATAATGAATTTAACATGTTATCTTTTTGCAATTCTGTTTAAATAGATAAATTTGATATTTTCGTATAGTTACCGGGTAAGTTCCATTTTAAATATTTAATTTTTTTTAAACTGACAATACCTAACTAAACCCTGCTTTGATGAAATCAGAAAAACTGACAACAAAGGAAAACCTATTACCTTTTATATTAATTACAGCGTTATTCTTTCTGTGGGGCATTGCTCATGGCATGCTCGATACCCTGAATAAACACTTCCAGGACATGCTTGAACTGTCAAAAGCCAGGTCAGGTATGATCCAGTTCTCTGTTTACCTTGCATATTTCTGCATGGCATTACCGGCTGGGTTTTTTATGAACAAATTCGGATACAAGAAGGGTATTATTCTCGGGCTCTCTCTTTTTGCTACCGGAGCTTTACTAATTGCTGGCACAACATCGCTTGAATCATTTTGGATATTCCTTTTATGCTTATTTGTCCTGGGCTGTGGCCTTGCAACACTTGAAACAGCGGCAAATCCATATACAACCAGGCTTGGACCAAAAGAAACTGCTGAAAGGCGTATCAACTTTTCACAGTCATTTAATGGGCTTGCATGGGTTGTCGGTCCATTGATCGGATTATACATATATAAAGGACAGAGTGTTGAAGAAGGTGAAAAACTAAGTTCAATGATCCTGCCCTATGTTGTGATTGCAGCTGTTGTGATTGCAGTAGCTATCTTATTCGTAAAGACTCCTCTGCCTGAAATAGCAGAAGAAGACAACAGTAATGTTTCTGACAATAACAGCGATAGTAATACACCTCTTCTTTCACAGCATCATTTTGTATTGGGAGTGATTGCCCAGTTTTCTTACGTAGCTGCCCAGACAGGTATATTCAGTTATCTGATAAACTTCGTTACTGATGAAAGTCAGAAAGTTCACTTCAATAAAGATCTTGGACCTTTATTCCTGGCTTTGGGTTTTGCGCTATTCATGGTTGGAAGAATGTCAGGAAGCTATATGATGCGCTTTTTCAAACCGGCGCGAATGCTTGCACTTTACGCACTTATCTGTGCAATACTCCTTCCTGTTGTCAGCGCAGGCCTCGGATGGATCTCGCTAATTAGTTTGTTTGGAGTTTTCTTCTTTATGTCAATAATGTTCCCTACAATTTTTGCACTTGGCATAAGGGATCTTGGACCAAAGACAAAAAAAGCTTCATCTTTTATTGTAATGTCGATTGTTGGGGGTGCGGTGTTTCCACCTGTAATGGGTTTATTAGCAGATAAGACAAGTATGTCAATAGGTTTCTTTGCACCAATTCCATTCTTCTTATTTATTCTTTACTATGCATTATCCGGACATAAATAGATATGAAACGAAGAAATTTTCTTAAAAAAAGCGCAGCTGCAGCAAGTCTTGCTGGCATTTCAGGAACTTTGTTGCCGTTATCAGCATGTAAAAGGCCTGGTAAAAAACCACATCACCAACCTGGGACTGAGATCAGGTCGAGGGTGTATCTTCAAAGAATAAGATCGGGAAAATATCTGCCAAAACCCTTGGTATCTGCTGGATACAGATCGATAAATGAGGTGAAAATTTCACCAATGTCACTTGCTGAAAGGATCAAAAGAAAAATCGTTCCCCGGAGAGGTTTCTGCAGCCTGACACCTGGTGGTGATAACCTCCTCTCAGGTAATGGTAGCGTAAATATCGAGATTGCAGGAAATCCTTATACTGAACAAATACCTTTCACACATGAAAGTTTGTTCGCTCCCCGTAAACCGCAGTCAGAGACAACAAGAATTGCAGGTGTTTTTCCACAGGTGCGGCAGATGATGCTTGAGGGGAAATACCAGGATGCTATAATGCTTGCTTATAGGGAATGGCAGAAGAATCCTACAAGCAGGGGTGGGGGAGCCGGAGTAGGAAGATTTTCAATGCAACTCGGATATCCCGCTGGCAGCTCTGTCGAAAACTACATTCGAACAGTTGATTTTGAAAGCACTGAGGTAAAGGTATTCTGGACTGATGCTAATGGAGAATGGGTTCGCAGTACATTTACATCAAGGCCTGATAATGTTGTTGTACAACTGCTGTCAGCTCCAAAGGATGCATTATTAAATGTAAGTATCAGAATGTCGGGAGGCAGCAGTGGAGGCGGACGACCTGCAGGAGTGGCACAGGATTTTGCCGGAATACGAAGCCGTACTACCGGTCCTGCTGGAGACAATACAAGTTATAACAGCAGTGATTTTAGTGAGCAAAGACTTATTTTAAAAGGTCGCATTGATCCTACGGTTGATAACAGGGGATATGCCCATTTAACCCGCATTGTCCGTGAGGGAGGGGCTGCCCATATTGATGGTGATACCCTGATTGTTGAGAATGCATTATCAGTAATGCTGCTTACAAGGTTTGAGTATCTTCCGGATTATGGCGAGGATAAGGTTGAAGAAGTGCTCACTTCTTTAAATGCCCTCACCCCCGATTATAATATCTTGCTGGAAAGGGCAAGGAAAGTACAGTCTGAAATGTTTAACAGGGTCACAGTTGATTTCTATGATAGTTCAAAATATGGCCTTTCATCCGAAGAGCTTCTGTCGGATCAACGATCCAGCCCAGGCTATTCAGGAGCATTCCTTAAGACATTCTTCGAGATGTGCCGTTACTGGTTCATAATTACAACTGGAAAGTACAGGTCAGTATCAGCACTTACTAACGTCAATACTAACTTGCAGATAGCCCCTATTTCTATTGGTAATTACATCGAGGGTGAGATGGCTTACTTCGACTGGGTCGATAGTCTTGTTTCTGATTACAGGAGCAATGCCAGGAATATTTACGGAATGCGTGGCGCTCATTATCCGATCGCTCCTTCAAAAGATTCTGGTGTATTCAATATGTTCGATCACGCTGACAACACAGGTGAAACATGGCCTCATCCTTACTGGATCAGCGCAGGTGGATGGGTTGTTCGTCCTTTTTGGGACCATTATCTTGTAACGGGAGATACAGTGTTTTTGAAGAACCGGATTGTTCCTATTTACAAGGACATTGCCTTGTTTTACGAAGATTTTCTGACTCTTACAGATAAGAACGGGAAATATATTTTTGTTCCTTCATTCTCTCCCGAAAACAACCCCGGGAACCTTAATCCGGGATGCATGGCTCTGATAAATGCCACAATGGATATTTCCGTATGCCGTGAAGTACTGACAAACCTTGTCGAGGCTTGTGAGTTATTATCGATCGAATCTGGAAACATTCCAAAGTGGAAGGCTATTCTCGACAAATTGCCTCCATATATGACAGAGCCTGATGGTACATTAAAAGAATGGGCATGGCCTGGTCTTGATGAACGATATAATCACAGGCATGTGTCACAATGTTATGGCGCCTGGCCTGGTGATGAGATAGACCCTGACCGCACTCCTCAACTCGCAAAGGCAGCAGTCCTGGCAGACAGGAAGCGTGTTCATGAGAGGTTGGCCGCACACAGCCTCTGCCAAAGGGGACTAATTGGAGCAAGACTGAAAGATAATTATATGGTAGATAGTGAGTTGAGGAATCTTCTCGAACAGGGATTTGTTGCATCTACTATGATATGCCCTCATGATCCTTATGCCAATATGAGAATACCGGATGCACAAGGTGGCATTCCGGCAATTATGATGGAAATGCTTGCATACTCAAGACCCGGGATTATTGAAGTGCTTCCTGCGCTGCCACCTTCACTTATTAGAGGCTCTATAAATGGAATGTTGCTTCGCACATTTGCAACGCTTGATAAACTTGCCTGGGATATGGATGAAGGTACAGTAGACATTGTTGTGACCTCAAGAAAAGAGCAAAATGTGACTTTAATCGCCAGGTATGGCATAGAACTGATTACAGCAGACTCCCTCGTTTTGCTTGAGATGCCGGAAAAAGGACAGGCTACCTGTAATTTGCGACTTCCTGAAGGCGAACATGTAGAGCTTCATTTGAAAATTGGTAAACGCAATCCGATGGACTGGATTAACTGGGTGTAATCGAAAGAAAAAATTATTAACTATGAAACGAAGGAATTTTGTTAAGACAAGCGCTGCCGCTGTTGGACTTGTTGGTACTTCCCTGGAGATTTCACCACTGAAAGCCGCTGCTGATAATAATCCCAAAAATCAAGAGGATATTCTTAAGGATAACCGTCCTGAAGAATACCTCGATAGTGTAAGGAAAGAACATCTCATGCATAGTTCAATTGATGGGAAAAAGTATCTTTTTGCACCAATGTCGATTGAAGAACGCATCAGGAGAAAGATTGTGCCTCAAACAGGTTTTTGCAGCCTCGCACCCGCCCAGAATGTGAGCGAGGCACTTATTACGGGGAATGGTGCAATGACAATTGAGTTATTGGGTCATCCTTATGATGAGCAGATACTATTTCATCACGAAAGTTTGATGATGCCCTGGAAGAAACCTCTTGAAGCACCTGAAGCTGCTGATATTCTTCAACAGGTGAGACAATTATTTCTTGATGGGAAAACTAAGGAAGCAAATTCACTTGCTATCAGTCGAATGAATCAAGGTCCTGTTAAACAGGATACAGAACCTCATCTGACTATCCCTGCACACCTGATGAAACTAACAATGCCGGAGAATCAGAATACCAGTAATTTTCTGAGGACGGTAGATTTTGAAACAGGCGAGATCAGAATTTTCTGGTCAGACGATGCAGGTGAGTGGGTTCGCAAAACATTCGCCTCAAGACCCGACAACGTTATTGTTCAATTATTAAAGGCACCTGAAGGAAAGACGATTAATGTGAGGATTGCACTGCAAAAATCAGCTGCATGGAGCCTTTATTCCGGAATGGACTGGGGCGCTTTAAAAGGAATTGGAACAACCGAGCCAGACATGACTGCATTTGTCAACCTGACAGAGATTCAGAAAAAACTGGCACCAAAAGGTGTTGAAACCTGTATTGTAAGGCAGGATGTTAACGGCCCTAACCTTGTTTATAAATGTCTTTTAGATGAATCAGTTAATAATAACGGTTACGCTGCCGTCACCCGGATCGTGATTGATGAAGGTTCGTTCAGAAAAGATGGAGAATCTATTGTAATTGAAAAGGCTAAATCAGTGATGCTCCTTACGCGAATTGAATATTTGGAGGAGTTTAGTGATGATAAAGCAAATGCTCTTATAAAGGAGGTTGCTAATATTACTCCTGATTATACAGCATTAATTGAAAGGCATCAAAAAATTCATTCAGAGATGCTTAATCGCGTCACAATCGATTATGGCGGCCATTCACAGTATGGCATGTCTGCAGAGGAGCTCCTTTCTGACCAGAGATCAAGACCGGATTATTCACCAGCCTTACTTGAAAAGATGTTTCAGGTTGGGCGTTATTGGTCACTTATTAACACCGGGAAATATCCTGCGATTTCAACCGGAGTTAATTCAACTATTAACCTTCAGATGGCTGGCGCTGTTCAGGGCGATATGAAAGAAACCCTGGAAGCATATTTCAGATGGATGGAAGATATAGCCCAGGATTGCCGCAATAATGCAAAAAACATCTTTGGGTTCCGGGGAACTTCTTACCCGCTTTTCCCTGATAAAGGGACTGGCGTTAAGTTCTATTACACCGACTCATCAGATATTGGAATCTGGCCATATTGGATTTCCGCAGGTGGCTGGTTTGCACGTCATTTCTGGGATCATTATCTTGTAACAGGTGATAGTGATTTCCTTCGTGATCGTGTAATCCCTGTATATAGTGAACTTGCACAATTTTATGAAGATTACCTGACAGAGACAGATAAGGATGGTAACTATATTTTTGTACCATCAATTTCTCCCGAAAACATTCCTTTGAACAGACCAGGTTCGGGCCCTATCCTTGTTAACGCCACAATGGATATTATGGTTTGCAGAGAGGTTTTAACTAATCTGATTGATGCTTCTAAAACTCTTGGTATCAATGCAGACAAAATACCAAAGTGGAACGCTTTACTTTCAAAGATGCCTCCATACATTGTTGAATCAGATGGCACCTTAAAAGAATGGGCATGGCCTTCAATACAGGAACATTACAGTCACAGGCATGTATCACATCTTTATGGAGCCTGGCCTGGAGATGAAATCGATCCTGATATAACACCTGACCTCGCGAAAGCAGCTTTACTAGCTAACAGACGCCGGACTTTTGATGCAATGAGCACAGCTGTTGCAGGGGAAACATTGCCTGCTTATGGACGGTGTCACCGGGCCCTGGCAGGAGCACGTCTTAAAGACAGTATTCTTGTTGATATACAATTACGACAACTTCTGGAACAGGGTTATGTCAGTGCAGCCCTCAGATGCTCCCGTGAACCTTATGGCAGACCGGTTCCAGATGCACAGACAGGAATTCCGGCTATAATAATTGAAATGCTTCTTTATTCAAGACCGGGAGTTATTGAGGTTCTTCCTGCTTTGCCGGAAACTCTTATTAAAGGATCTGTTAATGGATTACTTGCACGTAGCTTTATCAGAGTCGATAATCTTACGTGGGATATGTTGGAAAGATCAATTGATTTGACAATAACATCTTTAAAGAAACAGGATGTCACATTATTAACCCGCTATGGCATTGAAGAGATATACTGTTCTCCTGATGTATCTGGAAATTTCAGTAAAGGAAAAGCCGATTGTGAACTCCATCTTCCTGAAAACGAACCAATAAAAATACACCTTGAGGTTAGCGATTTCAAAAAGGCCGATTGGGTATCGCTGATTAAATAATCTGGAGAAACTCATTAACACTATACGTGCAAAATATTATAAATCAAATCACCAATAAATGAAAAGAATACTGCTATTTTTTCTGCTCATAACTGCAATAATTGCAAATATATATGCGCAAAATGATTCTTACCTTAAGTTATGGTATAACAAACCAGCTAAGCAGTGGGTCGAAGCGTTACCAGTTGGCAATGGCCGTATAGGGGCTATGGTATATAGCGATCCTTCAAAAGAAATCATTCAGCTTAATGAAAATACTGTATGGGCCGGGAGTCCTTACAATAATGACAATCCTGATTCAAAAGCGGTTCTTGGTGATGTCCAAAAACTGATTTTTGAGGGCAAGTACAAAGAAGCACATGATATTGTAAATGCGAAATTCATAACAAAGATTTCGCATGGAATGCCCTACCAGACTATGGGAAATCTGAAGCTGTCATTCCCTGGCCATGAAAATTTTTCTGATTACTATCGCGAACTTGACATTGAAAAGGCAGTACTTACAAATACTTACAATGTCAACGATGTTAAATATGAAACAAAAGTTTTCTCATCATTCCCTGACGAAGTGCTTGTTATAAAAGTTACAGCAAGTAAGCCCGGAGCAGTTAATTTTACTGCAACACTCGACAGACCCTCAAAAGTTGATATTTCCCTGAGCGGAAATGACGAGATTGTAATGAAGGGGAAAACTAATGATTTTGAACAGGTCAAGGGTAACCTCCTTGAATTTGCCACGAAAGTTAAGATATTAACAAAGAGTGGATCTGTTACAGCTGGTGATACTTCATTAACTGTTTCAGGCGCTGATGCTGCAACTATTTATATTTCAATGGCTACCAATTTTAAAAATTACAAAGATCTAAGCGGCAATGCTGTTGAAAAGATGAACAGTTACCTTACAAATGCTTTGAAAAAGAACTACGATCAATTACTGAAGGATCATGTTGCCGATTATCAGAAATACTTTAAAAGGGTAAGCCTCGACCTTGGGACGACAGAAGCTGTTAAAAACCCCACCGATGTCCGCCTCGAGCAGTTTGCAAAAGGAGATGACCCACAGCTTGTATCTCTTTATTTTCAATTTGGCCGTTATCTTCTTATATCATCATCGCGGCCAGGGGGCCAGCCTGCAAACCTACAAGGTATTTGGAATGATCAGCTCACTCCATCGTGGGACAGCAAATACACCATCAACATAAATACTGAAATGAATTACTGGCCATCGGAAGTAACTAATCTTACAGAGATGAACGAACCGCTTATGCAGATGGTAAAGGAGCTTTCAGAGGCTGGAAAGAAAACAGCTGCAGATATGTATGGAGCGCGTGGATGGGTTGCTCATCATAACACTGATATCTGGCGATTTACAGGGCCTATTGATGGAGCTACCTGGGGACAATGGCCAATGGGTGCAGCCTGGTTATCACAGCATCTTTTCGATAAATATGATTTTAATGGGGACATTCAATTCCTGAAGTCTGTTTATCCTGTTGTTAAGGGAGCATCCTTATTTTTTCTTGATTTTCTTGTTGAAGAACCAAAGAATAAATGGCTTGTTGTGAGTCCTTCAATTTCACCCGAGAATGCGCCACAGGCTCATCCCGGGGAAACAATATCTGCTGGCACAACAATGGACAATCAACTTGTTTTTGACCTGTTTACAAGAACAGTTCAGGCAGCGCAGATACTCAATACCGATGCTGAGTTTGTCAGCCAGCTGAATGCTACAATTAAGAGATTACCTCCGATGCAGGTTGGAAAATGGGGGCAGTTGCAGGAGTGGCTCGAGGACTGGGATAATCCAAAAGATAATCATCGCCATGTATCACATCTTTATGGCCTTTATCCATCGAACCAGATTTCACCTTACAGGACCCCCGAACTATTCTCTGCAGCTAAGACTACCCTTGTTGCAAGAGGCGACGAATCAACAGGCTGGTCAATGGGATGGAAAGTTAATTTCTGGGCAAGGCTTCTTGATGGTAACCATGCTTATAAGCTTATAACAGATCAGCTAACCCCATCAATACAACCCGGTAGCAGAAGACAGAGGGGAGGCACCTATCCGAATCTTTTTGATGCTCATCCTCCTTTCCAGATTGACGGGAATTTTGGTTGTACTTCAGGTATTGCAGAGATGCTTCTGCAAAGCCAGGACGGGGCAATTCATCTTTTGCCAGCTCTTCCCGAAAAATGGAATTCAGGTAATGTAAAAGGACTTAAAGCAAGAGGTGGTTTTGAAGTTGATATATTGTGGACAAACGGGAAGATAGCTACAGCTACAATCAAATCAGAAATTGGAGGTAACTGCCGCCTTCGTTCATTCGTTCCTCTAAAAGGGAAGGGGCTGAAAGAAGCTAAAGGATCAAATAACAATCCCTTTTATAAAGTTCCTGATGTAGCAGATCCCGTTATGCATTCTGATGTAAACACACCTGATCTTAAAAAAGTATATGAATATGATGTTAAGACACGAAAAGGGCAGGTGATAGAAATAATAACAGGAAATATTGCTGACTAATTTAAAAAAACAACTCATTGTAAAATCAAAAAGGTGGCCGGAAGACCACCTTTTTGATTACAGATCATCATTATAAATCGACCTTCCAGTATTCGGCAAGCTTGTCAATCTCTGCTTTTGTCAGGTGAATAATTGCGCCATGTTTTGGTCCGCTGAAGTTAGTTGCTTTCATTACGCCTTCATTTACATGGCCAATATCAGTGAAGTTTACAAAGTCAGTTGTTTCGCTGAATCCCATTTTGTTTGGCCTGGCTCCATATACATCATACATAAGCACCCATTTATCAGTACCAAGACGACGAAATACATTAGGAGCTTCGGTATTAACTTTTTCAGGGTCAATTCTTCTTTCCTCTGCAACATATCCCCCGTTAATTTTATCTGATACTGCATGCATGATTTTAGCATCAGAAACATAAAACATCTGGTATTTATTATTGACAAGTGTAATGTCGCCATCTATACCGGCACCCTCAAACAATATTTCAGGTTTTGTTTCGAGCTTTGTAAAGGCATCATCAGTATATGAATAATACATGTGAGTATCTCCATTACCGACCCTGATTGTGAAGTAGATCATCATTTTCCCTTTTTTCTTATCGTAGATCGTTTCAGGAGCCCATGAACAGCCAATATCTCCCAGTTCCGGGAATGCTTTATCAACCCTGATATCAGAGTGTGTCCAGTGAATCAGATCGTATGATTTCATAAGAACAAGAGCACGGTTGTTGCCCCAACCGTACTGTTCCTGTGGCCTTTCCCACTGGGTAGTCCTGTAACCTGCACGTTGTCCGAATATGTGAAGATCGGTCATTGCAAGGTAGAAGGCTCCGTCTGGTCCGCGTGCGATATGCGGGTCGCGTACACCTTTCTGCTCGGCTAGCTTTGCACCATCGAAAACAGGGTTGCCATTGTTTAGATCGGTAAATGTATAACCATCGCGGCTTACAGCAAGGTATGCCGATTGCGTCTGGTCTTTAAAGTAAACAAACAGGTACCCGGCCATGTCTTTTTCTTTTGACGGCTTGGTTTTGGGTTTCTCCAGAGACTGAACAATCTTAATGCCAGGAGCATCCTGTGCATTTACTTTGGAAGTGAATGTTAGTGCTATGATGGCACAAATAAAAATCAGATTTCTTTTCATAGATGAGTATTATTCCATTTCAACTGTTTTCATGCCTTTGGTGATGCCTGATTCATTAAATGCATCAATGCTGATGTAATACTTAACACCAACATTTAAACCGGTAAGATCAACCGAATTGTTATCTATAACCATTACCTGGGTATATAGCTTTTCCGGACTAGTTCCATAGTTAACTATGAATCCGGTTGCATTATTATCTGCATTCCATTCGATTTTTGCTCTTCTTGTGTCTTGCTTACGTTTTACTGTAAAATCATTAACTGCTGTAGGAGTGTTGCCCTCTCTTGAACCAAAGATCCTCAGATCATAAATCGAAAACTGACCATCAGGAACTTTTACGTTTTCAACTTTAATATACTTTGTCTGAATTGGTTTTTCAAGAACTACATAATCGTGGACTATGTCGACAGTGTTGTTGCTCTTATCTACTATCACATTCCAATCGGTGCCGTTCTCAGATGCAAGAATTTTATACTGATAGTATATATCCTTACTGCCTGCCTTAAGTGCAGATCCATTATCAGCAAAATTCACCTGTATTGCGTTTATTGTTGTTTTGTCATCAAGCTCAACACTAAGCCATTCACCGGGATTTCCTGTTGCAGCTGACCACCATGTTCTAATATTCTCATCAAATGCGTTTGTTACAGGAAGACTGTCTATTGAGGAAGATGCTACTGCTTTCTTGTTATATGACTGGAGCATCCATCCGTTGAAGAGGCTTTCGTTTTCGAAATCAACTTTCCTATTCGGAATTATTGTTGGGTAATCGCCGAAAGCAGTAAATACTCTCAACACTCCATCTTTGTCGAAAGCGGCAGGGTAGATACCCAATCTTCTTTCAAACATGTGTCTTACTGAAATCGTCATTGTTGAAACATGCCAGTAATTGCCATAGTTATCCTGGAATGTTGAGCTGTGACCTGCACTACCTGCAAAGCCTCCGGGTTTATATGAGAAGGGGCTATATGTTTCGTATGTAAAAGGCCCAAGTGGGTTGTCTGATGTATACATTCCATCAGCGTAAGTTTTGAATTCTGTTCCTGGCGCCGAATACTGGAGATAATAACGGTTATTGTACTTTGTCATCCAGGCGCCTTCGTTCCATCCGGGTCTTGTTAGTTCATTTGAATCACCAGGCACTTCCCATCCATATTTATCAGGATTATGTTCGATGAACACTTTTGGCTCTGTTATAGCCTGCATTTTTCCATTGAGTTGAACCCCATACATCGGGGTTATGTTTGAACAACCCCAGTACAGATATCTCCTTCCATCGTCATCAAGGAAAAAGTTTGGATCCCAGACTGAGAAAGGAAGAGTATCAGCCATTTGCTTCCAATCGTCGCCAAGAGGGTCAGTTGTATACCAGAAAGGTTTTCTGACTTCAGCAGATGCTGTATAGAAAACAGTGTCGCCGATTACAATAGCATCAGGTGCATAATCTTCGATTATCGAAAGAGATTTTACAGGATGATATTGCCATGAATGCATATCATCTGAGATCCAGTACCCACCGCTGTGCGAAACGAACAGGATAAACTTATCTTTATATCTTACCATAGCCGGGTCAGCGGCTTCACGGAACGAGTTTCTTTCGTTCTGAAAACGGTAATTAAGATTAAGAGGGTTGCAAAATGTTGTTGCTGTTTTATCCTTCTTCTCAACAGAACATGAGGCCAGGATAAGGCAAAAAATCAGGAGCTTTCTCATTTTTAAAGGTTATTTGAGGTGAAAAGTCAAAATTATAAAAGTTTTACGAAAACCCCATTATTCCCCTGAATGAAAAGCTTTTATTTCAACCTTTTTAACATTGTCTCTTGCCTAAAATAAAATATCCGGATCACACATTAAATCCGGATATCCCCAAGCCTTTTGCCCTACGCTCACTGCTCTTCGGCCTGAGCTCTGCGCTCTTTGCTAGTTATTCCTCAAAGAATCCTGTAAGTTCTGAACTCTCTGAAGGTGTCCGTTAACAATTGGCAGGTTTTTACTTGCATAATCAACTAATCTTCTATTGTTGCCATTGCTGATCTGGCTTTGTAGAAGAGTACGAGTTGCCTGGTGATCAAGAACCTGGTTATGGATATAGACACTGTCAAATTGAACACCGTTCATTGTCGACAGGCTGTCAAGGAGTCTCCTGTGAGTTACATTCATACTGTCAGGTAATGTAACGTTCAAAACGTTTGATATTGAATCAAGCATTCTTTGTGCAGCAGTATGATCAGTTATCATATCCTGGGCAAAAGCTATTACAGAATCGTTAGTTGCTCTTTGTATAGCAACACGTCCGAATTCAATTTCGGCAAGATTGCCGTCGGCTGCATCCCTTGCAAAATTGCGATCCTGTTGGGTCACATTGTCTGTATTATCATCATCTTCGTCATCCTTACAAGCATAAAAGCTTATGCTGAACACGGCCAGCATAATTAACAGCAATACTGGTCTAAATTTCACTTTTTTCATATTATGTATTGTATTGGTTACTATTCACATCATAATGGTAACCTGAAAAAAGTAAAATATGTTCAATGAGTTGTCCCTCAGTCCCTGAGTTCCTAAGTCATGTCTTTTTAAGGACGATCAAGCTCCTGTCATGTTTTGCAACCTGATTATAGAATTCCCTGAACCGGGTGTATTCTGATTCGGGAATTTTTGATTTTGAGAGTTCGAATCTTCTATAAAGAACTATCTCTCCACCTGAAGATGTAATTGAATATAAATATTTTCCGAATTCGTTTTCTATTTGAATATTTTCAGGCTGATAATCAATTTTATAATTTAATGGAAGAGAGTATGTCATTGAGTCAATCTCAATTTTTGAAGTAATAAAATCAATTTCAAGTTTCAGGCTATCATGAGGGAGAAAGTCTCCCTTAGTCAGAGAGGGCATGAAATAGACGCTCTTGCCATTTGAAGAACCAAAGTTTTTTATGTCAACCTGATACTTTAGTAATGCAGATGGTTCAGATGATTTATCCTCGGTGTAACTGGCAGAATTTACTTTGAAGTCAGGGTACTCGAATGCTGAATATAATAATTTCTTCATTTCATATTCTGATTCATTTGAAAGAACCTTATTGATCTCGCCAAAGTAATACCCGGAATATTCCTGTTTGATATTTGCATGCGAAGCTGCGAGTACATTGAGTGTAACAGACCCTGTGCGTTTTAAAATATTCTGTTCTTTCCTGAACGATGGTGTTTTTACGATTTTCCCTCCATCAGGAGTGAGCAGAAGTACATGCCTGTTACATGTAAAGCTGCCAAGATAATTATATGGCAGATTCTGACTGGTACACTCAAGCCATACAGTATCGGCTTTTAGTGGGACACATAGGATTACGTGATCAAACTGATCATCAACAAAGTCAGGGTTAATATCCTTGATTCCGGAGCCTGCTGATACAAACGTAAGGTAAGATTCTATGTCTGCTGCTTTCAGTAGCGCTCTGGTATAATTTGATAATCCTTTGCAGTCCCCAAAACCGCTTTCAGAAACTGACTTAGCGAGGGCTGATTGAAATCCTCCTATCCCGATCTGAATTGATACATACCTGGTTCGTGACTGCATGTACTCATAAATTGCTTTTATTTTCTGCTTCTCATCTGAAAAGCCAGATACGAGTTTTTTTATTTGCTCTGTTTCTTTATCTGAAAGAAAATCCCGGTCTTTATTCAGGTTATAATTCCATTCTCCAAAAGTTTTCCAGGAAGCTAATGAGCCTTTAATGCCATTGTATTCAAAATCATAAGGGGCTGCGTTTATATATGGTGCAGGCGTTCTTATTCCTTCCAGGGAAATATAAAGAGGGATTGCAGGAATATTGCTTTCCTGCCATGTAAATATGTTCTTTCCCTCTGATTTTACTGAATCAACCTTATTTTTAAGATAGTTAGCATCGTATTTAAACTTCATATTCTCCGGGATAGTGAACTGAATTCCCGATCTCTCGACAGCAATATTATTTGAAGGTTGAAATTTCCATAATGGATATGTTATTATACCTGATAATGTAGTTTCATACTCCCATTCAATTGTAAAAGGATATCTGTAAAGAGGAATTCTAATTATTTTCATACGGGCATCGCTATAAAAACTACCTCCCGCGCTCATGTCTAGTATATTTGAAGGACCAGGAGAATACAGAAATTCACCTTTCTCATCATACACGCTGGCTCTAAGATACTTCACTTTGCTGTCATTGTCATAATTAACTGAGATATACCTGATATCGTCAGCATCCTCGTTGAGAAGGGTGACTGCAAATTTTATTTTCATTGTTGCCTTGCCCGGTTCTGATACTGAATACAGGCATTGAGCGGTCCGGATAACAGCATCTGCTCCCTTTTTCAGGTCTTCAGGAATTGAGTCAAAAGGATACCATTGAGAATAACTATTAAGAGATATTGCAGTTAAAATTATTGTAAATAGCTTTTTCATTCTACTTTTTAATATCTGGGGAATTAAGTCATTTGGAGGAGTAATGCTCACCCTATGTCAGTTTTTTTTAAAATTACCATCCTGCCCTGGCTTTCAAGCATTTTTATATAAAAATCACGTAATGAATTGTATTCTTTTGTATTAAACATGGTCTTACTAAGCAACATTGAACTTTTGAAAACAACTTCGTCATTATTAACTGTGCTCGTAAATTCATACTTGCCGGCATTATCTTCCAGTTCATAAGTTGCATCGTCGGGCAGTTCTTCAATAACAAAACCAGAAGGTACTTTAAGTTTGATAATGAATTCATTACTTTGTGAGTAACCATAGTCAACCGGATATTTTCGTTCGGTTGAGATAAAATCGTTAGTCCATCCTGAATAATTCAGATAGGGGTTGAAAACAAGTACTTCACCTGCTTTCATAGCGCCATCTTTCATATTTAATGAGAAACTCTCAATAATATTCGAGTCACGTTCAGTAACATTCTTGATGGATATCCCAGATAAGTCAAAATAGGAGTACCTATTCTTAAGCAGGGAAGAATAACCTTCCAGGCCTTCCAGCTTGATATCGTTCCTTATTTTATATGCGTTATACCCGTTATTGATTGAAGTGAAATTTCCTGAAATATCTCCTTCAGGAGACAAGGTTAAGTTGAGCTTTATCTTTGTTGTATTGATCTCCGGGTTTTTCAGTTCCACAAATCTGGAATCAGTAGGGCTAATTTGCCTCCCAAGTCCACTCAGACATTCAACCGGAAGAAGATTAAAAGGGCGTAGTTTGTCAGTTGCATCGATAAGATAATTGGAAGAACCGGTATAAACATTAGCAAGAAGGTAATTGAATTGTTGAAGCATCGCCGAATACTGGGTAATGCTTCCATTCGACCTTGTGCTAAGGATCACAGGTTCGGCTTTTATATTAACAGCCCTGAGCATGCAGATAAGTATTAAATTGATATCTGCATTGTTACCTCTTCCTTTTTTAAGCGCTCTTTTTAATTCCTCTGAACCATAAAAATCCTCTTCTCCGTTCCAATGCATCTTTTCGGTTACAAAATTGTAAATAGCTTTGATTTTCGACATATCATCTGTAAGGCCTTTCGTAATAGCAATGGCCTGTTTATTCAGAGAAACGCCATGTTCCATCAGGTATCCGAAATTGGTGTCTTCAAGAAGCTCTTTTGTTAGTCTCTCGTAGGTTGGTGAAATTATCTGATTCCCGAGGTCAACAATATCTACTCTGCTTAGTTCAAATGTGATACCCGTTAGATTATCCCTTACGTTTTTAATAAATGGTTCACGTTCGAATGCAGGTAAGTATGATGCACGCCATGTAGTTGTAGAATTATTACCCGAAAAAGGACCAAACAAACCGGAAGCTTTTTTAACATCACTGCTTACAGAAAGTGCATCCCCGGTAATAAGGGTTTTGTAGACAAAATACTCAGGATGAAAAGTTATAAGGGTTGATTTTACTACCGGGATATCGTGCTGGAATTCCCAGGGTGTAAGCACGTAAAGGGCATCACCTTTCTTCCTGATGATGTATGAATACTCAACTATCGTTCCTTCATGCACTTCAGGAAAATTAAACTTAAGTGTTTTTTTGTAATTGCTGGTGTTTTCAATAATGAACTCATCTTTTGGTATTACTGTCTGCTTTATAGTCCCATCAGACAGGTTGTACGATGTTGCCCTATAAGCTATCAGTTCATCTTTAACCGAAAAAGGTATTTCAATATCAGCATAATCAAATCCATCGCTGTTAACTATCCTTATTTTGACATTTTTTTCAAAATTGACACACATGTCATCGATATATTCAAGTTTTGCGATTCCGGTCTCAGAAAGGATAATTGCATCGGCCCCGGGATCCAGTTTATATGGTTTATTCATAAGATCTTCCTCCGAAAATCCGCCATATTCAATTTCGAACTGGGAATAAACATTTGTGATATTTGAAATGATGAAGGAAAGACAAAAAGTAAGAAGTAATTTCTTCATTAGATTAAAAGTTAGAATGAAGGGTCAAATTCGTAGAAGTCGTACAAAGAGCCATTGGTGCCAACTCCAAAGCCTAAATAAGCTTTATTGTTTATTACGAAGGCAGTGGCTGACTGCCTTCCAATAGGAATTCTGGTTTTAAGGGACCATACATCATTGATGGGATCATATTTCCAGATGTCATCAAGATTATAGCTGCCTAATCCAAAATATGCATAGTTGCCGATAACGAAAGAGCTTGCATTAGTACGCTGTTTCCCGGGAAAATTATTTTTCCTTTGCCAGGCTAGATTAGTTGGATCAAACTGCCATACCTGGTTGTTTGAAAATACAACATATCCTTTTCCTGAAATTGTAAACGATGATGCAATTTGGCCTGGAACTGTTGTCGGGAAGTTTCCTTTTATTGTATTTGAATACCCATTGGAAGGATCAATTTCATAAAATTGGGAGCTATAATTGCCTAATCCATACCATATTCGGTTATTAAGTGCAAACCCTGTCCCATCATTATTGAGTCCCAAATTAATATTTCTCCATTTATTATTCGAAGGATCATAACAGGATGCGTAATAGTAGCTTAAGACATACAAAGTGTCATTTAGAACCAGATTTGTTGCCTGATAAATATTGTACCAAACTGGAAAATCAATATTGAGTTGAGTCCAACTTTTATCAACCGGATTAAACGTGAAAGTTGTCCTTTGTTCTATGTTTAATACATATCCCATATTATTTATTGAACCACTCTGATTCTGGATAGTATTGGTCGATATTTTTGGTGAAGGTATTCTTGTCCAGGCAGAGTTTACAGTAATTAAATCATTACTATATCTCTTGTATCCACCTGTCTCTACCATAATCTTATAATTCCCGTTTGGCAGATAACCCCACTCGGCAACGATTTCATTAGGTGTGGAACTCTTCACCTTAAGTCGATATGAATCCCATTTTACAATGTTTTTTGATGGGTCAGGATTGAAATTATTGCCGAATATGTGAAGTTCTCCACCAGGAGAATAAGCTCCTGATGTTGAATTTATTATATGCGGATCAAGAGTAAAACTTTCTTGTGACAATGCATAATTATTTGATACATAAAGTCTTATCTTGACAGGAATGCTGTCCATCGCGATTGGAACCTTAGCAATGATCCTATTCAGATTTGTTGAGACAATTTCACCTGGATAGTTTCCAAAATAGACATACATACCTGTTACCGTGGAATTGAAATTTGCACCATTAATAGTGATCAGATTATTAAAAGTTCCAGTTACTGGAAGTATTGATGTAATTAATGGATTAGTTATAGTAAAAACATCATTAAATACTACCTTCTGAGAACCTACTCTAACACTGATCCTAACAGGTCCGGAAATATTGGAAGGTACAGAAACAACGATAATAGAATCATTTTGGGAGACAATAGATGCAGTAGTTTCTCCAAAATTGACAGTAGCTTTGATGGTTGGATTAAAATATTTTCCCTTGATCGTGACTTTTGTACCTCCTGCACCTGAAGAAGGATTGAAGGATTTTATCTGGGTCGGGTATAATCTGAATTTTTTTTCTGAAGGTATGGAGAAGGGGCCAACTTTATATATGATTTCACATATTGAATCTCTGAATTCAGGTGGTACCTTTACTATTATAGAATCTGTTGTGATACTCTGGATTGGCGCTGCAATAGAGTCGAAGAGAATTTTATTATCTAATGAAGAAGGATAAAACTTACCAGTGATTTTCATTCTTGAATTCCAGGTTCCTTCAGAAGGTTCAAAGGTTATTGCAGGTGGTGGAAGAAGTGTAAATTGTTCAGATGCACTGGAAACAAGACCATTTAAACTCGCATTCAGTTCATTATTGATATTATTTACCTTGGGATCAATGACGAGTTTAATAAGTGTGTCATGTACTAATGTAGTTTTACATTTGATATTTCCGAGACTTACAAAACTATTATTAAGTGCAAAAGTTTTAAAGTGGTTGCCTTTAATGGTTATAGTATCACCCCAGTGCGCCTGTTTAGGGGAATAATTATTTATGACAGGGAGAAGAAGTGTCATTGGCGCAGGTGCCGAAAATGTATAGCTGTTTAAACATATTTTTATTTGGGGGTTTAGGATCGACTGTCTTGGATCCATAATTATCTTAAGGAGTGTATCGCTCGCAAGAATTGTATTATGTTTGATATTCCCGATCGCGATGTAATTACTATTGGCACTTATTGTGGAGAGATATTTTCCTCTTATTGTAATTGTGTCACCAAAGTATGCCTGCTTAGGGTGGAAATCTGTTATACATGGAGGAATAAACAATAGTTTCTTACTCAACAATGTTGCCTTCATTTCGGAAACCTCAACTGATAAAATAATATCGTTTGTAGCAACTCCTGGCGAGAGAAGTGTGTAAATAGTACTATCATTAGCTTCAACAACATGACAAGGGATGGTATTATTGACAAATACCTTGCTTGAATAATAGGAGAAGTTTTTACCGGTAATTTTAATCGTATCACCCCATCCTGCTTTATCCGGAGTGAAATCAGTTATGGTAGGGCCTTTGCTTCCATTACTTGTAAATCTTGTAGAGGGCCCATATACCGTCCTCTTTTCAGTTTGCACTAAAGATCTTACATAATACTTTATTTCCCGACGAAGTGCAGTAGAAACCGAAGTGCTGAATATGCCTGTATGTTGTGGAGCATCTAAAAATACTCTTTCACAATTATCAGGATTTGTGTTTTCTGTGTATGACCAGATAAAACCAGTCCGAATGATCGTTTCATCTCCCATTGAAAAGAGGTTCGCGGAAAAATAGGCGCCGGTATCAGTAATATTTGAAACTGTTGTTTCTGATAACTGTGGATACTCACGTGGAACAGGATTTTCCTCACATGTAACCAGTATAAAAGCAATAATGAAAAGGAATACTGGTAGAAGGATTCTACTTTTCCTTAACTTAAGATCTTTAATATTCATAGATATTTGCAGTTGAAATCACGTGTATGCTATTTCCAAAATTAACATTTTTTTATTTTTTTTACTTTTTTTCATATTTTTTTTACTTTTATGGTATTCAAAACTGGAAAGTAATGTTTCGACCCCGATCTGTCTTGTTTTTTTTCCTTATCTCTCTTAATTTATGTACTGCGTTTGCACAGAATGTCTTCAGGGATGGATATATTGTTAAAGCCAATGGTGATCATATTGAAGGTCTTATTCAGTATATTCAAAGTAATAAACTGCCAGTGAAATGTGTTTTTAAAAGTTTTGATATTGCCATCCCAATAGTTTATACTCCAGATCTTCTAAAATCGTTTGCATACAGAAATGGCCAGAGGTATGAGTCAATCCATGTAAATGGCAAGAATGTGTTTTATGAAACAATTATTTCTGGTGATCTCACACTTTTTAGATCTGCATCGGGATATCATATCAGGAAAAATGGTTTTCAGATTGTCGATATTGCCTCAAAAGAAATTAAGTTTGAAGATGGAAATGGCATAAAATCTTTTGGAAATATTGACGATTTAATATCATTTCTTTCCTCCGGGACAGAGCATCTCAATGATTCAAAAGACAGCCAGGAACAGAAAATAATTACAGCAGTACAGGCATATAATAAAAAATCTGGATTTGATTATATAAGTTACAATAGGACTTTTTCACAAAAAGAAGTTCGTGCTCGTGTACGTCAGACTGGCGCTGGTAGTGTAAATAAAGGGGTTGTAGCCGGGATAAATATGTATACGCTTAGGGTCAAATCTGATAATTTTTTCCTGCCTTCTTCCGAAATAGAAGCCGGATTGACCTTTGGTTTTATGTATGAGCATACTTTGTCACACGTACACGACAGATTTCTCTTTCATGGAGAGGCGCTTTTTCTTAAACAAACTTTTTATTCGTTCAACGAGTATGTAGAATCGGATTTACGATCAAATAATGATACTTATTACAGTTTTACAGCCGTCAGATTTCCTTTATTAATCCAGTATTCGTTTACAGGAAGGAGACCCGTCCCATTTATTAATGCAGGTTTGACTGTTTCTTATCTGCCGATAAGTGATTACCTGCATATAAAAGAGAGTCTTGTAGATAATCAAAATGCCATTTATACAACTAATGATAATCTTCTGAAAGTTCAGAAAATCGGGGTAAGTCTTGTTCTTGGCAGTGGTGTAAAGTTAAGCCTCCCTGGAGATATGTCTTTGCATCTTGAAGCCAGGGTAGAAGCAGGGAACGGTTTATTCATAAAACCAGATAAATCCCAGTTTACCCAATATTCTATTCAATCAGGTTTACTGGCAACAATTTGTTTTTGACAACCCTCATTTCTCAATCAGCCACAACTTACCCAACCCTTGTTTCTCAATATTTGACTCTATGTTAATCAAATGTCCGGTTAATCCGGGAAATATACTATAAAGGCTACTTGTCTCAATAATGTTATTCCATGAGTGATTGCTTTTTAATGCTTTAGCAGTTCGCTGCCAAGTACTTCTTTTATTAACATAGTTTAAGAAAAAAGCAGACAGCAGATGACAGAAATTTATATTATTTATTTTTTAAAACTTTGTCAATCAGCATCACCTGAAACTTCTCAGGCTCATCAATGTTGGGATGATGGGCTGATTCTTCAAACCAGATAATTTCTTTCTTTGGCGCTTCAATTTTTTTTACATATTCAACTACTAACTCTGGAGCGCATGCCGGAACTCTGTCATGCCTGCCTTCAAAGAAATAAACAGGTATTTTTAACCTTAGGATATCGTTTAAAATATCCTTCTCATAGGTTGAAGGATTCCTGCTTATTGCTTCTCTTACAAAATTCATTGATTCGGAATAGTTTTCAAGATAGCCTTCATAATAATACGGGGATTCCTTTATTACATCAAACAGTTTTTTTCCTCTATAAAAATTCCCTTTGTATTTATTGATTAAATCTGAAGGGATGCTCTGTTTTTCAATGATCCGCTTTAACCCTATGGTATCACCATCTGCCTTCAATTTATTTACAAGCCACCTGTATGTTATTTCTCTTGATTTACTATCATTAATTACCTGCCCGATACCAACGTATGCGTAAAAAAAATCCGGGTATTTTTCAATGAGATGGATACCTAAAACACTCCCAAATGAATGACCGATGAGGAAAATTTTTTTCTGGTTGTATTTCTTTCTCAATACTTCGGTTAACCTGGCTGCATCATCTAAAATCTTATCAAATGAAATATCTGTACTCCTGATCTTGTCATTGTAGGATAAGGCTGTTCCCCGTTGATCCCAATGAACGATTGTGAAATAATTAACCAGGCTGTTCATGCAATGATGAGTAATAAACATTTCCGATGTACCCGGACCGCCATGAAGCCAGAGTAAAACCGGATTGTTTAAATCGTTTGATTTTATTAAGATCTTTTGTTTAAGGCCATTGAGCTCAATATCCATCAATGTGTCAATAGTTGATGAACAGGCTTTGAGCATGCCGGATGGAATCAATAATATCAGTAGGATCAATAATTGATACTTAATTCTGTTCATGTTTATGTTACATTACAATTGGGTGCCATTTGTCGAATTTATTCTCACTTCTCCCTTCTTGACTTCTCTCCATAATAATATTGGAACTACAATTGATGCACCAACTATTCCAGCGACAACATCCCATACATCAAATGTATATCGTGGAATAAATAGTTGAATAATCTCGGTCGCGGTTACAAGAGAAGCAGCAAAGATTACTGATAAAAATGGTTTGCTCTTTGTAATGTATGATTGCCAAAAAGCAAATGTACAACCGGCAAAGAAATTTGGTGTGATATTTAGTATGAATGATAATGACTGATTGATTTCTCTGACATATATCCGCAATGGACTCACAGACAAAAGCCAGATAAAATAACAGAGAATAGCAAAATAGAGACAAAAATTGTCTCGTGAGTTACGATGGGGTCGTGGATTTACTATTTTCAATTAAATATAGTTTTATTGTATGAATATTCCCGGATACAATGCTAATGCCTGTTTGTATAATTCGATTACTCTGGCATATCAGGAAGAGTTATTTTTTTTCCCGAATCTAGTAAAAATATAGTTCCTTGGGTTATATCTGATACATTCAGAATTGATATTTTCTTCATTATTTGTATCAGATTCACGGTTTCTTGTTCCCAGGTTCTTGGTCCTGGTTAGCACTACCAAATATCTAATACCTACCACCCCGCACCCAAAATTCAGCAAGCCAGTATCGACTTGCACGTAATTGCCAGTATTTTTAATATCTTTGTGGAGTCAATTGTGCTAATTGGCAGACCATCCGGGGCTGACTGGATTTGACAGCATGAGGGGTGGTATGTAAGCATGCAGTGTGAGGTGGCACGTCACTTATACCGGGTCACAAAACAACAAAAGGCGAATCTAATTACGCTCTCGCTGCTTAAGCGAATAAAGTAACTTAAGCTTCATTCCGGTGCCAGGCATCGGAACGGGACATCTCCCGGGCGGTCATGCCCTGATCCAACCCGACACGGAGGTGCACGCAATCCGGGGCTAGCTGGCGGATCGTTCCGCTCCAAAGGCGAAACAACAGGAACTAAGGACATGTTAGGTTGTTCTGCAGCTGGTATGTCACGAAAATCAAGCAGGACTAAGCATGTAGAAAGCATATGGCTTCCATGTTTGGACGCGGGTTCGACTCCCGCCAGCTCCACATTCGCCCTCCGTAGCTTTAGCCAAGGAGGGCTTCGCTTTTTTAGACAATTTCTGCTATACCGATATGGAGAAATTTAATCTGATTTTTTTTTATCTGAAACAATGAAGGATAAGTATCTTACTTTACTTGGTCTGAGTGCCAATAATCTGAAGATTCAGTAGTTGATTATCTCACAGCCTTCAACTCATTAATCTTACTCCCGGGTACAAGTGCAACCGACTCTTTCTTAACGATCCGTTGATCTGATAACGTGAATGTTCCTGATAAAAGAATTGTATTTGATGATGAACCCACTTTTACTTCATATTTTCCTTTTTCAGCTACCCAGGCAGAAACAGAAGGATCAAATGATGAAATAGAGTTGTTATCGAGAACAATAGAAATGGTTTCCATCTCTCCCGGCTTTAACAGCTTTGTTTTGGCAAAACCTTTCAGCTCAATTGCCGGTTTGTCGAGCTTTGAGGCAGGAGCCGTTAGGTACAACTCGGCTACTTCTCTTCCTGCCGTAGTACCTGTATTTTTAACATTAAATGTTACAGTAACTGTTTTGTTAAAATTCTGAGAACTCAGCTTTAAGTCTGAATATTGAAATGTGGTATATGACAGACCATAACCAAACTCATAAGAAACCGGGATATTAAATGAATTATAATACCGGTATCCCACATAAATACCATCCTCATAAGTTATTTCTGAAGGCTGTCCTCTCATAAATCCACCCTGCTGAGCTCCCTGGTCAGGCTGCACAGTAACTTTTCCGGGAAATGATCCCGATGAAGGCACATCGGCATATTTCACCGGGAATGTTGTTGCAAGTTTACCGGAGGGATTCACTTTCCCGGAAACAATATCAGCGATTGAATTACCTGATTCCTGCCCTCCCTGCCATGCAAGGAGAATAGCATCTGGGATATCTTTCCAGCTTACTGTTTCAATAACCCCGCCAACATTCAGAATAACAATTGTCTTCTTATTCTTCGCCTTAAATGACTCAGACACATTCTTGATAAGTTCCTTCTCCGACTTTGTCAGCTCAAAGTCTCCTTCATCAGCTTTCCTGTCGCTTCCCTCTCCTGAATTTCTTCCGATAGTGATAACTGCAGCATCACAAACATTAACAATACTATTTATAACATCTTGGTTTACAGTAAGCTCTGAAATTGCTGATGATGCCCCTAGGAAGCCTCTGCCACGCGGCCGTCCATCTTTAACAGTTTTAAGATATCCATTGTACATTGTTTCAAGGTTATCATTTACAGAATATCCTGCAGTTTTCAAACCCTCGGACAATGATATGCTGTAAGCTTCATTAACATCTCCGCTTCCGGTACCACCGGTAATAATATCATAAGAACTGTTCCCGAATAACGCCAGCTTTTTAGTTTCCGAAGGAAGAGGTAATGCTGAATTTTCATTCTTCAGAAGTATCATACCTTCTGCAGCTGCTATTCTGGCTACCTCTGCATGCTGCTTTAAATCGGGTTTATTTGTGTATTTGTAGCCTTTGAACCTTGGCGACTGCAAAATAATATTTAGCATTCTCTCAATATTTCTGTCGAGAATTTTCTGATCGAGTTTACCAGACTGAACAGCTTCAGTAATAGCCTTTACCTGGGCAGCGCTTCCTGGCATTAACAGGTCATTCCCGGCTTTCATCATGGCAACAGCGTCTCGCCCTCCGCCCCAATCGGTCATCACAAACCCGCCAAATTTCCAGTCGTCGCGTAATACTTTCGTAATCAGGTCATAGCTCTCAGGCGCCCAGGTTCCGTTAATCAGGTTATAAGACGACATGATTGTCATTGGTTGCACTTCCTGCACGGCAATACCGAAACCTTTCAGGTATATTTCCCTTAGAGCTCTTTCGCTTACAATAGTATTAAGTGTATTCCTGTTTGTTTCAGCATTGTTGGCTGCATAGTGTTTTGCTGAAGTACCGACACCATTCGACTCAACACCATTTATCATGGCAGAAGCTATTTTCCCTACGATCAGGGGATCTTCAGAATAATACTCGAAGTTTCTACCGCACAGGGGATTCCGGTGTATGTTCATGCCGGGACCAAGGAGAATATCGACGCCATATTCAAGAACTTCGTTTCCCATAGCCTTGCCGACTGAATAAACAAGTTCAGCATCCCATGAAGAAGCGAGTAGGGTGCCAACGGGAAATGCAGTACAGTAGTAAGTATTATTATCATTTTGTCGTGTAGGACTTATCCTTAAGCCAGCCGGCCCGTCGGCTAATACAATTGATGGAATGCCAAGGCGTGGTATGACAATTGTTGTTCCAGCAGCGCCTGCCACAAGATTCTGGGTCTGGCCGATCATAGTGCCTCCCTGGTTCTGCTGAGTCTGATTACCTGCAGCAGAAGCTCCGACAACAAAGCTTGCTTTTTCTTCGAGAGTCATTGCTGCTATTACCTTTGATACTGGATCTTTACCAAGTTGTGGCAAAGATTGTGCTTTGCTTGCCTGGACAATCAGCAATAATGAAATAATCAGGAGGTACTTTTTCATATTTTTTTGTTTTTGTTTAATACTGAATAGGAAATAAAAGTAACCAAAGTGAATTATGATTGCAATAGTTAAAGTTATAAAGTTGTAAAGGTTGTATAGGCGCAGGGCTCAGGGTGGCTCAGGGCACAGGACACAGAGCTAAGGGCAGGAAGCTGTAAGGGTTGTAGAAGCTATTTCAAAAGGAGTCATGGTTCCAAATGGTCAAACAAATAACAGCGGATGTCAATTGATCATAATAACCAAATAATAAAACGTGTAATTTAATGAAAGTTTTTGTATGTTGATAATTAACTTATAAGCTTTAAACAAATTGGAATAATTTTTGTAAATGGTATTGAATTAATATGACCAATATGAAGAAGCTTCTGTTATTATTTTTCGGTTTTTGGATTTTAACATCCTGCGATAAAGAGTTTTATCTTGACAATTTCCCACAAAAATGGCAACTTATCAGTATGTATGGGCAAATACCCAACTCTACTGTATCCGGAGCTGATATGGAATGGCAAGAGTCTTATTTATTAAATTCAGATGGAACCTTCACAAAATCACGAACAAGAAACGGAGTTTTAACTGAGGCATCCGGAACTTTTCTTTTCAAAGATATTAATGATGAGAAATATTTGGTTCTGTACTTTGATAATAACAGTAGCATAATTGGTAGTTGTACATATTATAACCTGCAGGAATCCTTTTGGGTAAGATCAGAAAAAAGGATGACTGGAACCTGGTCAAACTGCGATGGGCCGGGATTAGAATACACGAGAATTAAACTATGAGATTTGTTATCACATAGGGTCAAAATTCTATCCCCAATTGTTATCGGGGTTATTATTGTATGACTATTTGGATAACTATCAATTTCACTCTCACAATCACGAGATCAACTTGTAGGTTGTAATCACATTGGCAAATAAATCACTGTCAGTATCTTATGGTTTATTCAGTTTACAATATACTAACAATTGATGAAAAAACTTATCTTCAGCAGTAATAATGAAAAAAATAGAGTCTTGAAACTACTTCCTGAAACTGACCCATCAGATTTGCTAAGATTAAGGGATGGGATCTATGCTGCAGATTTGTTAGTTACTGCTATTAGTCATTTAGATTTCTTTAGCGAGGTCAATAAGCATCACCTTGACATTGAGGGCATATGCAAATATTTCAGTATAGACAAAAGATGTACTGATGTGATGTTGACATACTACTTGTCATTAGGATTAATCTCAACCGATAATGGAGTATATTCTACAACAACTAAAGCAAACGAATTTTTATTATCTACTTCTAACCGGAACTTGATTCCCTAGTTCTCAACCCAAAAAGAACGGCCAATTGTTGAGAAAATGTTGAATGTTTTAAAGACAGGAAAACCTGAAAGCTGGGGAGGTAAAAAGGAGGAACAGGATTGGGAACAAGCCATGGGAAAAGCTGATTTTGCTGTTATGTTTACTGCTGGTATGGACAGCAGGGGAGCTTATTATGCACCTGCAATTGCAGATAAATTTGATTTTAGGAAATATAAGTCAGTAATTGACATCGGCGGTGCATCTGGAGTGGTTTGCACTTGGTACAGCTGCAGGTAAACAAAACTTCGGTGTGCCTCCACAACCAGGAGATTCAATAATGATAGTATTCATTACCGATAATGGTGAAATTTCAAGGATAATCCCCAGGACTAGCTACCCCCCTGCAGGTTCTGATAAATATAGTCCAACGGGTTCCAGATATCTGTATTGCAACAACAAAGAGTCAATAATCTATATGTCTGGTCTTGACACAATCTTTAGAGTCACAGAAAACAAATTAATACCAATTTGGATAATCATAAGAGGAAAAGATGCAGTGCCATACAACACCAATGTTGATCGTCAGGCACTCGCCGGCAAACATGATATCGAATTTGTAGCAGAGACTGGCCAAACCCCGGTTCTTCGGAAAACCATTTATGCTGATTACGGCAATTTCAAAACTATTATCGTCGATAAACAAACAAATAAGGCAGCATATGTCAACATAATTGACGATGTTTTCGGTTTCATTAAGCCTGAAGAATTCAGGAATAGCACAATACAAAATAATCGGATGACAATGAGCTGGGAAGCTTATACTTACCTCAAATTATTAAAAGATAGCAATACAGACAACGAATCATTGATTAAATACTCAACGAACCCTGAAAGACTTAGGAATATCTCCGAGGACTCAAATCCGGTTATAATTACTTTCAACATCAAAAATCATATAAGGCTTAAATGACCAGCGAGTAGAGAACTACATAACTGCCCGGTGATCATCTTATGGAGTAATTACCTATTTTTGTTATATGAAAATAATCCTGGCTGGTCCTGCGTGGCCATACCGGGGCGGCATCGCGGAGTTCAGCAACCGCCTTATGAAGCAGTTTGTCGACGAAGGTCACGAAGTAAAGATCATTACTTTCAGGCTTCAATATCCCCGTTTCCTGTTCCCGGGTAAGTCACAGCTCATAGATTCCCCGGCTCCTGCAAATATCCCGATTAACCGCTGGCTCAATTCTGTTAATCCATTAAACTGGATTGTTTCAGGAATAAAGATCAGGCGCGCGAGACCTGATATCCTGGTAACACGTTTCTGGCTGCCATTCATGGGGCCATGTCTTGGAACTGTTGCAAGGATAGCACGATCGAACAGGCACACAAAAGTTATCTGCATATTCGATAATGTTATTCCCCATGAGAAGAGACCCGGCGACAGGTTATTCACCAGATACTTCGCACACAGTATTGATTGCGGCATTGCCCTGGCAAAAGTTCTTGCCGATGACCTGAGAAGCATCAGGAAAGATCTTAATGTTAAGATCGGCTTTCATCCTCTGTATGATAATTATGGAAATTCATTGCCCCAGGAAAATGCCAAAATTCAACTAGGACTAGATATCAATAAAAAATACGTTCTCTTCTTTGGTTTCATAAGAAAATATAAGGGTCTTGACCTTCTTTTAAAAGCTTTTGCCAGCAGCTATTTTAAAGAAAATAATATTGAGCTTCTTGTTGCCGGGGAGTTCTATGATGATGAATCTCCTTACAGGAAGATTGTTTCTGATAATAACCTTGTGGATGATGTGATTTTTTTTAACAGGTTCATAAGCGACAATGAAGTCTCTGCTTTCTTCAGCGCAGCCGATATTGTTGCCCAACCTTACCGAACCGCAACGCAAAGCGGCGTCTCACAGATTGCTTTTAACTTCGACAAACCTGTTGTTGTTACAGATGTTGGCGGACTTAGGGAGATTGTCCCGGATAAAGAAGGTGGGTATGTTGTTGATTCAGACCCTGAACAGATAGCTTCAGCTTTGATTGATTTTTTCAAAAACAACAGGAAAGAATCCTTCACAGAATTCATTAAAGAGCATAAAAAGAAATTTCTCTGGGATAAGATGACTTCAATAATCCTTGATTGTTACAGGGAAGCCCCAAGATAATTCTCTATGCGTTTTTCTTGTCCCTGATGAGGTAACTGTTTCTCTCAGGTGAGTTCCTGTTTATCAGTTCGCCAAGGAACCCGGTGAGAAAGAGAAAAGTACCAATTATCATCGCAGTAAGTGCAATATAGAAATAAGGACTCTGTGTTACAAGCGGAGCCCGGAGGTGATTATTTATGAAGTAAAGCTTTTTTGCCCCGAGGAAGACAGTCATAATAAACCCGATAAGGAACATAAGTGTGCCAAGTGAGCCGAACAGGTGCATCGGGCTTTTCCCGAAGCGTGAGATAAAACCAATGGTAAGCAGGTCGAGGTAACCTTTAATAAACCTGTCAAGCCCATATTTTGTTACTCCATACTTTCTGGCCCTGTGTTCAACAACCTTCTCGCCAATCTTTTTAAATCCTGCCTCCCGGGCAAGCATTGGGATATACCTGTGCATTTCTCCGTATATCTCAATGCTTTTCACAACTTCCTGGTTATAAGCTTTAAGGCCACAGTTGAAATCATGGAGTTTTATTCCCGAAGAAAGTCTTGCAGTCCCATTGTAGAATTTGCTCGTTGTTCTTTTGATAAATGGATCGTATCTCTTTTTCTTCCAGCCTGATACCAGGTCGTACCCGTCTTCCTTTATCATTCTTACAAGATCAGGAATCTCATCGGGACTATCCTGCAGGTCAGAGTCCATTGTTATTACAACATCTCCTGTTGCTTCTGTGAACCCTGTATGAAGAGCAGCTGCTTTCCCGTAATTCCTCCTGAAACGGAGTCCTTTGATCTTCTTATTGACTGACCCAAGCTCGTCAATTATCTGCCAAGAAGTATCAGAGCTTCCATCATCAACAAAAATGATCTCATAAGACAACCCATTTCCATCGCATACCCTTATGATCCAGTCGGAAAGTTCCTTCAGAGATTCCTCTTCATTATAAACCGGTATGACGATGGAAAGGTCCATGTGAGATTTTTGTTTTAATTTTCAGGTGAATCAATAAGCGGGTTGCCTTCTTTTCTTGTAAAAATACTTACCAGGAGAGAAGCTAATGTTCCGAAGAAAACACTACCGAGTATTGATAATGGCGCTACAATTGCTGGGCTCATCAGTTTTTCCTGCATACTCATTGCCTGTGCAATGGCATCTTCCGACAAACCTCCGCGGGCAATAAGTTGTTCCTCTGCCTTGGCAAGTGATTTCTCAACAAGTCCCGGATCGATATATACAAAAAGAATGTAAGTAAAAACTGCAGTAACAAGAGCATAGTAGATGCTGATAATTACGCCTGCACCTAATGACTGGCCATAAGTAATTCTTCCATGAAGGTAATTATCGCGGTACGATTTGATGAAATAATAAATAAGGAATACCGAGATTAAAATGAATATGTAGCTGAGTCCTTTGTTAAAGTAAAGGTCTAATATCCAAAGCAGGAGGGTAAAGATTACACTTGCAAGTCCCAAAATAAGACCGCTTGTAAGATTTGCTTTCCAGGGGTTAATTTTTTCTTCCATTGATGAAAATTTAAGAGTTAACTGTATTGTTAAACAAATATAATGGAAAAAGTGAAGATTGTTCGCGGATGAGCAGATGATTAATTTGCCGGGTTGGAAAATTGTAGTATTTTTGTGTGGGGTAAGTCTTATACGACCAGCTCCTGCTGAACTCCCCCAGGGCCGGAAGGTAGCAAGGGTAGGCAGTTGTAGCGGTGCGATGTAAGTAGCTTACCCTTTTTTTTTCTTTTTTTGGTTCACCTACTTTTCATTGATTATCCTAATTTTTAGTTTGATTTCTATTCCGCAAAAAAAATAGCTAAATAGATTTGGATAAAATTCTTTTTATTATAACCTTGAATTGTTGCATGCAACCTTAACAAATACTTTGGTCTGACAAAATAGTGGCAGAATAAGTATAGTTATTTACTGTTCACTAGAATAGTATTTAACTGGGAGTTTTTGTTACTCTCTCACTCAAACAATTAACAAAAAGATCTTTTATCAAATAACAACAAATGATAAAAGAAGACCCAGTTCATGAAACGACTGGGTCTATAGATAACTATTAACCGGGCCACCAGCCCAATTAACTTAACTTTACAAAGATGAAAAAAAAATTCATGAAAACATTGGTAGCATCATGTTTCGTGCTAGCATTGGTTTATATTTCTTGCGAAAAAAAGAATGAAACCTCCATTTCTTACGAAAAAGAAGTAACAGCATCTAATTTTGAAGATGGAATTGCCAAGTTTGTTAATGCTAAAGATTTTTTTGAAGCCCTTGATAACTCATCTAAAATGTCTCTTGATGAAAGACACAAATTTGAGTCTGAGAAGGAATTTGTTTCGCAGGTTTCTTTAATCAGTGGAGTCATGAGTAAAATTGACAAAGCCAAAACAGAGGAAGAAATTAATAATATTATACTAAACAATAAGCACTTGATCCAACTGACACCAGATAATGAAATCACTCCAATATTACCACTTTCGGTCTATTCTTACGTTGCAAATAAAGATGGTTATTTTTATGTAAACAACTTTCTTCATAAAGTAACTAAAGACGGGGTGCTAATTAGCAAGATTCCTAGATTTTTAGAGATAAATGATGTAAATGATGCGGTAATTATGTTTAAAACTACCTCTGATGAGATAAAAGCGACATGTTCAGCCACCCCTGAAGGACAAATTACTGAGTCGAATAGAATGGCTAAGATTTACGTCTCTACAATAAAAACATGCACAAATGATGGATTTACATTCTATTATCGAGATTATGTCAATTGGACTGTAAAGGGTTTTAAGAAGGTTCTTGGCAGATGGTTTAGCTACAATTCAGTCCTATATTATCAAAATATGAGTTTCACTGTGAGAACAATGGTGCATTCTTTGTATGGTAAAAAAGGAGCCAATTATCTAAATGAGATGCCAGTTTATGAATTAAGATCGTATAATTTCCCAGGCCCTGAAGAATCACCTGTTGAGGACTGGGGATATACTTGGACAGCACCCGTAGGTGAAGTTTTTGAATTTTCAAGTCAAGTCACTCTATCAACACCTTCACTTTTTCAAGTATATGGACAAGGTAAAAGTCGTGGAACAACAGGATGGGCAACAGTTGAATGTGGTTATTAAGAATTAAGGGAAGAGGAATCAAATCCTCTTCTTTTTTTTACTTTAATGTCATATGGCCTGAATTTTGTTATTTTTTTTATTCATTTGATATTCATGAAAAGAACTTCACTTATAGAATATTTTATTCTTTCATCCTTTATCCTTATCTTTTCTTCTTGCAGGGATCTTGTATCAGATGAATTTCAGGAATTCACATCAGTTCCTGTTATTAATGGTATTCTTAAAACAGGTGAGCACATTAAAATTCATATTTCATTTGCACAAAAACTCGATGCGAACAAGCTGGAATTTATAAATAATGCCATTGTATCTTTATATATTGATGGTAAGTATGAAGAAGACTTAGGCTTATCCGGTGATGGGCTTTATGTATCATCAATTGTTACTCAACCCTCAAAAAAATATAGTTGCATGGTAAATATTCCAGGTTATCCAGTAATTAACTGCTATGATTCAGTTCCTGAAATACCGGATATTTTAGGTATTGAGCATATTGATGTTGCAGGCAAGAATAAAGAAGGATACACCTATCCGGCAATTAAGATAACTTTCAAAAATGATCCTTTAAACAGACAATACTTTGAAATTGTTCTGAGGCTTCTACACAGGGATTATGAAACATTGGCATCCCTTGAGACAATCACAGATCCGGTTCTGCTAAACGAAGGCCTTCCGTTACTACTATTCAGCAATGAATACATCAGTGAAACCACCTACACTATGTTAATTAATTATTTTACAGGTAATCTTTCAAATTCTGGCGGAGGTGGCATGCATACTGACTTATTCCCACTTATAGTAGAGTTGCGTTCTGTGAGCAATAGTTATTATAAGTTTATGAAACAGAAATATTTATATGAACTTGGAAGGTATCCTGAATTTATGTCAGGAACTGTTAAAGCGCTTCCCCTATATTCCAATGTAATAGGTGGATATGGGATATTTTCTGGGTATTCAGTAATGTATGACACAATCTATCCGGTTAATTAATCAGCTATGAGAAAATATCTTACTGCTCAGATTTTTCTGATATTTTTCTTTAGCTCATTGCTGAATGCCCAAGCGAGTTTGAGAATATCTGGTTTTGTAAAAGACAGAACAACTGAAGAAAAGCTCATAGGTGCATATGTAATTCAGCAGGGAGTATCAAAAAGTACAACAACAGATTATAACGGGTATTTCAGCGCTATTGCAGACAGTCCATGCTCTCTCACGATAACATTCATGGGATATAAAAGTACTTCGCTATCTCTTTTTCTAAAAAATGATACTTTAATTACTATTTACCTGGACCCTGGTATAGAAGTATTAGGTGAGGTTACAGTGAATGCTCCAAAGAAGCAGAATTTTAATATAACGACACTGAATTACAGGCAAATGACGCAGATACCTTCGATAGGTGGGAAGCCTGATGTAATTAAAGCTTTGCAACTAATGCCCGGAATAAACACCCAGACTGAAGGGACAAGCCTGATGCTCGTTCGTGGTGGTGATCCCGGACAAAACCTTTATTTATTTGATAACACTCCTGTAATTTATGTAAACCATCTTGGTGGTTTTAGCTCAGTATTCAATCCTGATATTATTAACAATATTGATGTATATAAGGGAGGTTTCCCCTCACGGTATGGAGGCAAACTTTCATCCGTAATGGATATCATACAGAAAGAAGGCAATACTTCGGAACGTAAAGGTTCTTTTTCCATCGGCATTACAGATGCTTCTTTTACAATTGAAGGGCCAATAAAAGACGAAAAAACTAACTTTATCATTACCACAAGAAAAACTCTAATTGACCCTTTAATGGCAATGATGACAATGAGTTCACCAAATATTGATTATGTTTATGCATATGGTTATCATGATGTAAACGCAAAGTTCACATGGAAACCAAAGGAGAGTAACAGTTATAGTCTTAACGTATATCAGGGCGATGATTACCTTAACTACTGGTCAAAGAAAGATGATGAAGCTACAGGCAGCCACCATCTTAATCATACCTGGGGAAATTTTCTGATTTCATTACAGAACAAAACGGTACTTTCTTCCAGGTTATACTTTTCAAGCAGTCTTTCTCTAACACACTATAGGTTAAAGCAGTCGATGAAATACTCATTCAATGATTCTGACACATCAGAAACACAATTGAGGTACAGATCTGTTGTGCAGGATATTTCATATAAAACTGCAATGAAATACAACTCAACAGCAAATTGGATAGTTGAATTGGGGCTACAGGTTTCATACCTGCGATTTAAACCGAATGACACTTATGGCTCTGACAGGACATTCGCTCAATCTCCTGACATTACTAATTCCATGGAAAATGCTCTTTATTTTGACAATAAAATTCATCTCTTTAGAAAAGGTTTGTTTAGCCCTGGACTACGCATTGTTAATTATATTACAAAAGATTATACCGGATTCTCACTTGAACCAAGACTGGACTTCACTTTTGAAATTGCTCCAGGTCATTCATTAAACGCTAGTGGAGTAAAAGTAAGCCAGTTTTCACACCTTATCTTCACTGCTGGTGATATTATGAATAATGAAGTATGGATACCTGCAGGTAAAAAGATCGCTCCGGCAAAATCAGAGCAATTTTCAATCGGATGGAAAGGAGAATACATGAAGGGAATGTTTAGCACAGAATTAAACCTATACTATAAGAATATGTACAACCTTTCAACTTATAGGGAAGGTTATTCAAGTTTAACCGGAGATAATAACTGGATTACAAAAATTGAATCTGATGGAAAAGGGAAATCAAGTGGTATTGAATTAATGTTGAAAAAGAATTCAGGCGACTGGACAGGTTTTGCCAGCTATGCATTTACACGTTCAATCCGCCAGTTCCCGAGCATTAACAACGGGAAGGTGTATGTTTTTGATTATGATAGACCGAATTCATTTAGTATCAATATAGATCATAAGATAAATAATAAACTGAGAATTAATCTCTCATGGATTTATCAATCAGGTTTACCTTACACGAAAGCAATTGCCAGGCAGTACTTGCCTCCTTTGCAGAGTAACAACGAAGGTACTATTTCATTAGGTGAGGCTCTGATATATGGAGAGAGGAATGGTGCAAGAATGAGAAATTATCACAGGCTGGATGTTGGTCTAAACTGGTCTACTTTAACCAAAAAGAGAGGAAACAAGGCTGAATGGAACTTGTCAATATATAATGTGTACAACAGGCACAATCCGGTTTATTATTATTACAATACTGATGGCTCTGCTGATTTTTTTAGAAGTGAATCTAGTAGCGAATTCAAGTCACTGTCTTTATATCAACTTAGCTTGTTCCCTATAATTCCTACACTATCATATAAAGTATATTTTAATCAAAGTAGTTCATTAAGCAGGGAGGAAAGACCAAGAGTCCCTTTGAAAACAAAATTAATAAACTGGTTATATCATAAATAGTTACAACATGAAACGATTTTTTTTTATACTTTTCCCTATTCTCCTTTTCACACTGTCTGCTCCTGCTCAGGATTCATACTTAAAAAAAAGATGGAATATTAAACTCGGATATTCTACTTACACCTCTATGTTCCTAAACATCAAACCTGTTAATAACAACAATTACCGATTGGAGCTGAATTATGGAGTGCTCAATAATATTGAGACTGGTGTTTATGCAGGATATTCTAAGATGCTTGTATCTATACCCGGTAGGACAACTGGTCTTATTGAAAGTAGTAGTCCAGTAACTTTTTTCTATGGCGTCAACTTCAACTATCATCTTTTACCTCTAGTAATAAAGGAAGATAATTTCAGGTTCGATCTCTATCTAACTGGCAAAGCCGGAGGCATGAATATTGAACATAATTATCTCAATCAATTCGAGTATTCATTGGGAGGAGGAGCAGCTTTATATCTTTTTAAACACTTTGGTGGTTTTGTTGAGTATACTTATGGAAAGTATTATTACAAAGACCAAACAAAACTTAGATACGGACTTTCTGTAAAGTTTTAATTATTTCTAGACTTACTTTACATGCCTCTTCCCAATACAACAGCCTAGAGGTTAGCTTTTCCAAATTCAGGTGTTAAAATATCAATTTTCCAGGATAATAGCCCACTCCTTTGTATTTGAAGTGAGGCTGACAGGGTTAGAATTTTGATTCAAAAAATGATTACTTTTATTATTCATTAAACGTGTTATGTTTATACGACTATATGATGAGAATCCCAGCTCAAAGAAGATCAGACAGGTAACTGATGTTCTTGAAAATGGTGGAATAGTAATTTACCCTACAGATACCGTATACGCGATGGGATGCTCATTAACTGCAAGGAAAGCACTCGACAGGATTGCTATGTTGCAGGGTAAGAACCCCTCAAACCCGGAGATGTCTTTTATTTTTTATGACATGAGCCAGCTTTCGGAATATACTATTATAAGAGATAACTCTTTGTTCAAGATGCTTAAGAGAAACCTTCCGGGCCCCTTCACCTTCATTGTACAGGCCAATAACCAGATCCCAAAACTATTCATGGGTAAGAAGAAGACTATAGGCATTAGAATTCCTGATAACAATATAATCAGGGAGATAGTACACGAATTTGGCAAACCCATCATAACAACTTCTATTCACGACCAGGATGAGGTTGTTGAATATACGACAGACCCCGAGCTTATATATGAAAAATACCGTGACTTTGCTGATATCATTGTAGATGGAGGATATGGTAAAAATGAAGCATCAACAATTGTTGATTGCACAGGAGAAGAGCCTGTTATTATCCGCCAGGGATTAGGATTGCTTGATTATTAATCACTTCCGGTAAAAACTTCCTGTAAAGAATATCATAACCGTAAGAAGCTCAAGTCTCCCAAGAAGCATCAGCGCCGACATGAACCATTTGCCCGGCACAGGCATTCCCCCGAAGTTGGTTGAGATGCCGGTTTCTCCAAGTGATGGACCTATGTTCGCAATCATGCTCAATGAAGTGCTGAATGATGTGAGCAAATCGGATCCCATCAACGAGATTATCAGGGCAGAAATACATATAACAAGGAAATACAAGCTTATGATAACAAGGATGTTGAACACTATTGTCTGGCTAATAGTCTTATTATCAATTTTTACCGGCATATAGGCATAAGGATGAAGAAGACGCGACAGTTCCTGTTTGCTGTTCTTTGTAACTATAAGCAATCTTATCATCTTCAAACCTCCGCTTGGCGAACCTGAAGTTCCACCGGTAAGCATAAGTACGAAGAAGATAATTAACAACAGGTCACTCCATATCTTTCCATCATTTATGTACAAACCTGTTGTAGTAATAACTGATACTGCATGAAAGGATCCTTCAACAATTGACTTACCCGGAGTAACACCCTGCTTCATGAATATGAAAGAAATAAAAGCAGAGAACACGAAGCATATTATTGTAAAAAACATGAATTCATTGTTTTTGTAAACCTTTGAATAATCACCCTTCAGTCCGAAATAGATATAGCTCATGCTTGTGCCGGCAAGAAACATGAAAAAAGTAAGGATAAGTACTGAGAATGGTTCTGCAAATGCTGTAATGCCTTCGTTAACAGTTGAAAAGGAACTTGTTGACATAGTTGAGAAAGAAAGGCAGACCGAATCAAACAAAGGTACTCCGCTTAATGAAAGCATTATTGCCTCGGTAAGTGTGAGTAAAGCAAAGATCACTATGAGCCTTTTTGCAGCATCTTTTATCCTGGGATGTATTTTACCTGTCTGATGACCTGAGAAATCTGCTGCTGGCAGCTGTATATTAATTGATTTGAATACGGGAAGTATATAAAGCGAAATAAATATTATACCCATAGCTCCAATCCATTGAGTTATGCTTCGCCAGAAAAGAATCCCGTGAGGAAGCATTTCAACGTCATTAAATATTGTTGCGCCTGTTGTTGTGAAGCCTGATATTGACTCAAAAAATGCATCAGTAAAACTCCTAACAGTGTGGCTAAACAGGTAGGGAAGCGTTCCGAACAAGGAAAAGATAAGCCAGGCTCCGGTAATAATTATATAGCCTTCTTTTTTCCCGGTTATCTTCTCAACATTTTTTGCAGGGGTAAAAACAATAAGACCCGAAAGCAGTGTTATCAGCGCAGAGTTCAGGAAGGCTCTTGTCACTTCTTCATCATAAATAAATGATATAGCCGCGGCAATTAGCATGAAAAAACCTTCAGCAATGAGCAGCAGGCTGAAAATCCTGGCTATTATCCTGAAGTTGATCATTATTTATCAGATAAAATATTTTGAGACTTTTTCGAAAGCTGAAGGTAGTGTAAACACTACAACTTTATCATTAGCCCTGATAATTGTATCGCCTGTTGCGATGAAAGGTTCCCCATCGCGTGTACCGCCACCAACAATTGCATCCTTCGGGAAGTCGAGGCTTCTGAGTGTTCCCTTTGTAATTTTCGCTCTTGGAGGAACATCAAACTCAAGTACTTCAGCATCAGTTCCTGTCATATACTTAACCTGGGTAACATTCGGGTTTGTTGTATGCCTGAATATTCGGCTTGCAGCTGAGATTTTCTTATTTATTATTGTGTCTATTCCTGTATTCTCTGCAAGGTTAATATATTCCATGTTCTCCACTTCGGCAATAGTCCTCTTTACACCGAGCTTTTTTGCAAGGAGGCATGCAAGTATGTTTGTCTCAGAGTTTCCTGTAACGGCCACAAAAGCATCAGTACTCGTTATTCCTTCCTGTTCAAGAAGATCAACGTTTCTGCCATCGCCGTTTATTATCATCGTATTGTCGAGTATCTCGGCAAGCTCTTCACATTTTTTTATGTCGATTTCAATGAGCTTTACCTGGGCTGTTTTTTGCATGTACATAGCGACATGCTTTCCTATGCGGCTTCCTCCAAGAATCATGATGCTGTTTGCCTGGAAGTTCTTCATCCCCGAGGTTTTCATCATTTCATTAATGCCTTCGCGTGTTGAAATTACAAATACCATATCACCCAGCATGAAGGTTTCATTACCCCTTGGAATTATTGTTATCTCGTTTCGCTTTATTGCAACGGCACGATATTTTTCTGTTCGGTTCTCTATTGTTATTTCTCTAAGTGTCTTATTCAGTAGCGGTGAAGTCTCTTCGAGCCGCTGCACGAACATTGCAAGCTTACCGCCTGAAAACTCCATGAACTCACTTGTTCCTGTTTCGTGCAGCAAACCAAGAACTTCACGCGCAGCAATAAGCTCGGGGTAAATAAGTGAATCAACACCTATTGACTGGAAGAAATTGACTGTTGAATGCTCCAGATAATCAAGATTATCGATCCTTGCAATTGTCTTAAGAGCTCCAAATCTCTTTGCAAGAACAGCTGCATTAATATTTGTATCCTCGTAATGTGTAACGGCTATGAAAAGGTCGGTTCTCTTACGAAGTATATCCTGTAATAATCGTACTGATGTAGCTGAACCTTCGTATGTCAACAGATCAAGCGAATTATCGACAGGTTTAAGGAATGCTTCTTCCGAATCGATAAGTATAATCTCATGATTCTCGTTGGCAAGCATCTTTGCCAGGTGTGTTCCTACTTCTCCAGCTCCTGCAATTACTATTCTCATTAAACTCCTTAAATAAAAAAATAACAAAATAAGACATAAAAGAGCTAAAAAGGAAGAATTTTACTGTTTTTATTTACTCAGCGCTCTTTAGAAGACTTTTATGTAAGCTCCTGATTTTCTGGTATAATAAACATTGCTACGATTGTTATACATTCTTACCCTTCCTGTTGAGATAAGTATACACGATTCTTTTACATTCTTCAGGTTACCGGTTTTAAGCCTGTCATTAAAAACAATGAAATCAGCTTTTGATGAAATATCCTGATTAACAGTTACATCGATGCATAATAATATATTCGTTCCATTTGTCCGCAATAGAACATTTGATTCAACTTTCTCAACATGTGCTTTAAGCTTTAATGTCACGCAGTGTTTTCTTATATCGTTATTCAGAATACTGGTATCAGAATAAACTGTCAGGCTTTCACCTGTTCGTATGCCAAGGTTTATTGAACCTGGAGTATTATATACAATGAATTCCGAAGTGCCTCCAACAGTGATTTCTTTTATTGTTGAGGATGAAAGATATAAGAGTGCAAATGCCAGAGCTGGAAGTAGTCTTTTTCTCTTTTCTGAAAATAGAAACATCATTATGGTAAAGACAAAAGCTGAAAGGAAAATTGTCTCAGGTAAGGTCATCCCAATATCCTCAATGCTTGAATAAGGAAGTTTCCCGGCACTTTCAGTCAGCCATTCGGTTAACAGTGTCAGCTTGTCGATTATTTTTCCAATAAACCCTGATATTAATTCAAGTTTATAAAATACAGGGAGGATACAGCCAAGTATTACAATGAGAGATGAAAGAGGCACTATTATCATGTTTGTTAGAAGGAAATACGGAGGGAACCTGTTGAAAAGCATGATTGTGAGAGCCAGGGTGCCGGCTTGAGCAACAGTAGTAATCGAAACAGACTGCCATAACCATGATACAACTATGTTTCCTGTCTTTAAAATACTATTCATCTTGTTATAAAATATAATGATGAATATTACGGCAGAATAGGAGAGGAGGAAGCCGGCATCAAAGATTACCGGGGGACGTATTATAATGAGTACAAAAGCTGAAGCAAGCACAGAGTTAATGTTATTGACTCTCCTGTGCATAATATTACCGGCTTGCAGGAAACTGTACATTAATGTTGCCCTGAGTACCGATGGTGTAAGGCCGGTAACGTAAGCAAAACACCATAACAGGAGCAGTGTGAGTATTATACGCAGGAGGTTATATCTTCCGTTCAGGAAAAAGAATATTTTGAATATGAACATACTTAGTATGACTGCATGAAGACCTGATACAGCCATAATGTGCATTATCCCGGCTCTTATGAATTTGTCCTTTATATCGCGTTCTATAAGGCTCTTTTCGCCAAGTGTAATAGCTGCAACAAGTGGCAGTCGCTCTGCAGTGACTCCCCTTGATGAGTACATCTGCAGTATCTTTTGCCTTATTATCAAAGCTTTATATTTAATACTGCGTCTTTGAGGTTTTACATGTTGTTTTATGTCCTTCCTGCCAGAAAAAGCACTGTACCGGATTCCGAGATTTTCCATATAGAATTTGTAATCAAACTCGTACGGATTTCCCCTGTTTGTTATTGGTTGAGGAGTAAGATTTATTGTAAGAATATCTCCCGGAAGATATGATGAGCCTTGTTCCTTTTCATGATATACTACAATGGATCCTTTTACATGCCGGGCAATCGTTCCTTCATATTTATACATGAGCTTCATTCTCATTATAACTGATGATTGTTTAGCTTCCGGATAATCGGATACAACACATCTGAAAAGGCCGGGCTCCTCTTTCAGGGTTGTTATCGATTCTTTCCAGGAAGTGTACATGTAAAGCCCGCAGGTAAAAAGGCTGATGTTGAAGAAGGCACCGAATAGATAATCTATCTTAAAAACGCTGGCCCTTATAGTAAAAATGAAAAGGAGTATTACAGTGAATGCAATTAGCAAAAGGAGGTGGGCGCCAGGTTTAATAAACAAACCTGATATTATTCCGGCACAAATTATAACACAGATCCGGAGAAACGGAATTTCCCTGTGTAACACGTGTAATGCTTTGAGACATATAAATATAGAAAAAAGGATTCACATTCAGGATTATATCCTGAACAATGATAACAGGTACCAGCTCTTATCCTAATCTTTCGCCCGGAAGAATTGTCCTGTAAGTGGCGTCGAAATTTCCTTTGCTTATTGCAGACAGCTTGCCTTTTAAAAGTCTTTTCCTGATAGGGCTTAGCTTGTCAGTGAAAAGAATACCATCGAGATGGTCATATTCGTGCTGGATTATCCTTGCCTTATAACCTTCATAAACTTCCTCATGGTACTCCCATTTTTCATCGTAATAGTTGATTTTCACACGCGATTCGCGTATTACTTCTTCTCTTATGTTTGGAATGCTGAGACAACCTTCTGACATTGGGATACGTTCAGCATTTCTTTCGGTGATATGGGCATTAATAAAAACTTTTTTGAAGCCATCAAGTTCCGGCTCACTTTCTGCAAGTGGTTGTCCGTCGATTACAAAAATACGTATAGATTTCCCGATCTGCGGGGCTGCCAGACCCATCCCGTCAGAAAAGTACATTGTCTCAAACATATCTGAGACCAGCTGATTAAGATCCGGGTAATTCCTGTCGATATCTTCAGCGACCTTTTTTAGTATCGGGTGTCCAATTATTACAATAGGATAAATCATCTCACTTATTTTATTTTATAGCTTTTAGAATCGAGAAACGATTGAAGTATTATTGAAGCGCTTATCTTGTCTATAAGCGATTTGTCCTGTCTTTGTTTCTTTTTCACTCCGCCGTCAATCATTGTTCTCAATGCAATTGTTGATGTGAATCTTTCGTCTGCAAGATGCACTGTTATCTGCGGATATTTTTTTCTCAGTCTTTTAATGAACGGGTTGATGCGTTTAACAGATTCACTCGGGGTGTTGTTCAACGTAACCGGGTAACCAATAACAAAGGCATCAATTGTTTCCTTTAAAAGGTAATTTTCGAGGAAAGTGTCAAAATCTGCATTACTTACTGTTTCGAGGGGAGAGGCAAATATTTTAAGAGGATCTGTTATTGCTATTCCGATCCTGCGTGTTCCATAGTCTATTGCCATAATTCTACCCATCTGCAATGTGCAAAATTACAAAAAAAATATATGTAGAGGTCCCAAAATAAATATAGAGGCCTAGCATGCTAGGCCTCTACTCTACGTATACGAATTATTATTGTTTATTCTGTTTTGGTGTATTCCATACCTGCAAGACGCTTGTATGAATTATATCTCCACTTGGCATTTTCTTCAGCAGCTTTGAATAATACCTCTGCTTCTTTCGGGAATGCTTTAATAAGTGAAGTATAGCGAACTTCGCTCTTCAGGAAGCCCTGAAATTTACTCCAGTCAGGCTCTTTTGAATCGAGTGTGAAAGGATTCTTGCCTTCAGCTTCAAGCATTGGGTTGTACCTGTAATTGTGCCAGTAACCACATTCTACAGCAGCTTTAGCCTGTGCCTGTGTTCTTCCCATACCTTCGCTTATACCATGGTTGATACATGGTGCGTAAGCAATAATAAGTGATGGGCCAGGATAAGCTTCAGCTTCCTTTATTGCTTTCAGGTACTGTGCATTGTTGGCGCCCATTGATACCTGTGCAACATATACATAACCATAAGTCATTGCCATCTGGCCAAGGTCTTTCTTACGAATTTTCTTACCTGATGCTGCGAATTTTGCTACAGCGCCTGCAGGAGTTGATTTTGAAGCCTGGCCGCCTGTGTTTGAATAAACTTCTGTATCGAGTACAAGTACGTTTACGTCTTCGCCTGAAGCAAGTACATGATCAAGACCTCCGTAACCGATGTCATAAGCCCATCCGTCGCCACCGAAGATCCAGTGTGATTTTTTAACAAGGTACTGTTTCAGATCGAGGATCTCTTTGGCAACAGCAGAGTTCTCTTTCTGACAGGCAGCGATAACCTTTGGTGAGGCAGCCTGTGAAGCTTCGCTGTTGTTCATTCCTGCGAGCCATTCTTCAAATGCTGCTTTTGTATCGGCACTTATGCCATTTGCAAGTGATTCTTTCATGCGGAGTGCAATACGCTCTCTCATCTTGTTCGAACCGAGTGATAAGCCAAGTCCGTATTCGGCATTATCTTCGAAAAGCGAGTTTGCCCATGCCGGTCCATGACCGTTCTTATTATGTGTGTATGGCATTGAGGGAGCTGAACCACCATAGATCGATGAACAACCTGTAGCATTCGATGCAATCATCCTGTCGCCAAACAGCTGGGTGATAGCTTTGATATATGGAGTCTCGCCACAACCTGCACATGCACCTGAGAATTCGAATAATGGCTGTGCAAACTGGCTATTCTTAACATTCACAAATTTGTCAACAACTGTATCCTTATAACCAACCTGCTCATGCATATAGGTCCAACGGTCAGCTTGTGCAAGCTGTGATTCGAGAGGCTTCATTATAAGCGCCTTGTTCTTTGAGGGACATATATCGGCGCAGTTGCCGCAACCTGTACAGTCATAAACACTAACCTGCATTCTGAACTTGTAAGCCTTGAGAGCGCCCGGGATACCAGGTATTGCTGCAGTATCTTTTGGAGCTTTTGAAAGCTCTTCTTCAGTGAGAAGGAATGGACGGATAGCTGCGTGAGGACATACGTAGGAACACTGGTTACACTGAATACACTCAGATGACTGCCATTCGGGTACGTTAACAGCGATACCGCGTTTTTCGTATGCTGAGGTTCCTGACGGGAAAGTACCGTCTTCTCTTCCAACAAATGCACTTACTGGAAGATCATCACCTTTAAGTGCGTTGATCGGCTCCATAACATTGTGGATGAATTCGGGAACATTACCATTGCTTTTTGCTTTTGATACTGTGATCTTAGCCCATTCAACAGGTATTTCTACTTTCTGAACCTGGCTGCCGCGGTCAACAGCTGCATTGTTCATTTTTATTACAGCTTCACCTTTTCTTCCATAGCTCTTGAGGATGAATTTCTTCATCTGCTCTTCAGCTTTCGTGTAAGGAATAACATTAGCTACCTTGAAGAATGCAGCCTGCATGATTGTGTTTGTCCTGTTGCCAAGACCGATCTCCTCAGCTATTGAAGTTGCGTTTATTATGTAGAAGTTGATTTTATTCTCTGCCATATATTTTTTCATATGATCAGGAAGACGCTTCTTTGTTTCTTCAACATCCCAGATTGAGTTCAGAAGGAAGGTACCCCCCTGCTTCAAGCCTTTAAGCATATCATACTTATCGAGATATGAAGGAACATGGCATGCAACAAAATCAGGAGTGTTTACAAGATACGGTGAGCGGATTGGCTTATCACCAAAACGCAGGTGCGATGTCGTAATACCACCCGATTTTTTCGAATCGTATGCGAAATATGCCTGGCAATATTTATCTGTTGAATCACCAATGATCTTTATTGAGTTCTTATTTGCTCCAACCGTACCGTCTGAACCAAGGCCATAGAATTTTGCTGAGTAGGTTCCCGGAAGAGCAACATTGATCTCTGGTAAAACAGGAAGAGAATGGAATGTTACATCGTCAACAATACCAACTGTGAAAAGATTCTTTGGCTGAGCCTGCTTCATGTTTTCGAAAACTGAAAGCATCTGGCTTGGTGTAGTATCTTTTGAACTGAGACCAAAACGCCCTCCGATAATCATCGGACGATTTTGCTTGTCATAGAACATATCTTTTACATCAAGGTAAAGAGGGTCACCGGGAGCACCGATTTCTTTTGTCCTGTCAAGAACGGTAATGCGTTTAACTGATGCAGGAAGAACATTGAACAGGTATTTTGCAGAGAATGGACGATACAGGTGAACGCTGATAAGTCCTGCTTTTTCTCCCTTAGTTGCAAGGTGGTCGATAACTTCTTTAATAGTTTCAGTTACCGAACCCATCGCAATTATTATATTCTCAGCATCGGGTGCACCATAATATGTGAAAGGTTTATAATCTCTTCCGGTGATTTTATTTATTTCCTGCATGTATGAGTTTACAACATCAGGAATGGGTTCATAGAATTTGTTGACAGACTCTTTAGCCTGGAAGAAGATATCAGGGTTTTGAGCAGTACCTCTCATTACAGGATGTTCAGGATTAAGAGCATTATTCCTGAATCTTGTCAGAGCATTGATATCAATAAGACTTTTAAGATCTTCGAGTTGCATTACTTCAACTTTCTGAATTTCGTGTGAAGACCTGAAACCATCGAAGAAATGCATAAAAGGAACTCTTGTTTTAATTGCAGAAAGGTGTGCGACGCCTGCGAGGTCCATTATCTCCTGCACACTACCTGTAGCGAGCATTGCAAAACCAGTCTGGCGTGTTGCATATATGTCGCTATGATCACCGAAGATCGATAAAGCATGAGCTGCAATTGTACGTGCCGTAACATGAAATACACCTGGAAGCAGTTCTCCGGCAATTTTATACATGTTAGGGATCATAAGAAGCAGACCCTGTGAAGCTGTGAAAGTTGAGCAAAGAGAGCCTGTCTGAAGTGCGCCATGAAGTGCACCGGCAGCACCTGCTTCCGACTGCATCTCAACGACCTTAACCTGCTCACCAAAGATGTTCTTCAAACCACTTGCTGACCATTCGTCAACATATTCAGCCATTGTTGATGATGGTGTAATAGGATATATGCAAGCTACTTCGCTGAACATATATGCCACATGCGCAGCGGCCTGATTACCATCGCATGTTATAAACTTTTTTGTTCCCATTTATTATGTATTTTAATCAGTACTAATAGTTGCTAAAACTCTGTTATTTTTGTAACAGGCTGCAAAGTTAAAAAAATATTTATGTTATATTATTAACAAGTGTTAATTGCAAAAAAAAACCTTATTCGCGGCAAGAATTCCGAGAATAAGGATTTTTAATTAGTTAAACTCTTAATTCTTTAACTCCCGTTCATTGACACAAGGAACTCTTCGTTGGATTTTGACTGCAGCAACCTGTCGCGAAGGAACTCCATGGCTTCAACTGAATTCATATCAGTAAGGAAGTTACGTAATACCCATATCTTCTGAAGCACATTTTTGCTAATAAGAAGATCCTCACGCCTGGTACTCGAAGCAGGTATATCAATTGAAGGGAAGATCCTGCGGTTCGACAGCTTGCGGTCGAGTTGAAGTTCCATATTACCTGTTCCCTTGAATTCTTCAAAGATCACATCGTCCATTTTTGACCCTGTGTCAGTAAGGGCTGTTGCAAGTATTGTCAAAGAACCGCCGTTCTCAATATTCCTGGCTGCACCGAAAAACCTTTTTGGTTTGTGCAAAGCATTTGAATCAACACCACCTGATAATACTTTTCCTGATGCCGGAGCTGTTGTATTGAATGCTCTTGCAAGCCTTGTGATTGAGTCAAGCAGGATTACAACGTCGTGACCACATTCGACGAGCCTCTTAGCCTTCTCAAGCACAATGTTTGCAACACGGCAGTGTCTCTCGGCAGGTTCATCGAATGTAGATGCAATTACTTCAGCTTTTACGTTCCTTGCCATATCTGTCACTTCCTCCGGTCTTTCATCGATAAGCAGGATCATAAGATAAACCTCGGGATGATATTTAGCTATTGCGTTTGCAATTTCCTGCAGGAGAATTGTCTTACCTGTCTTAGGTTGTGCAACAATAAGTCCACGCTGTCCTTTCCCGATAGGTGTGAACATGTCTATCACCCTTACTGACAATGATCCTTCGCCAGGCTGGCAGAGAGTGAATTTTTCATCTGGGAAGAGGGGTGTGAGAAAGTCGAAAGGAACCCTGTCGCGAATGAAATCAGGACTCCTGCCGTTGATCTCATCGACCTTTATAAGAGGAAAATATTTCTCACCTTCTTTCGGCGGACGAATAGACCCTTTTATTGTATCTCCTGTTTTAAGGCCAAAGAGTTTTATCTGTGACTGTGACACGTATATATCGTCGGGAGAATTTAGATAGTTATAATCAGGTGATCTCAGGAAACCATAACCATCAGGCATTATTTCAAGAACGCCGGTATTATAGATGATACCCTCGAAATCATACGGTCTTTCTTTTTTCTCATCTCTCAGTATAGGTTCGGGAATTCTTTCCTTTACAGGAGTATCAACAATCATTTCACCGCTATAGTAAGTATCTTCAGAAGCTGGTATTGGATCACCCTGGACTGCAATTGGATCGGTTATCTGTGTAGGCTCTTCCCTGCGTTTTTCGAATCTCGGACCACTATGATCGTGATAATCTTTCCTATCGTACCTTTCGGGTCTGTCATTCCTTTCCTGTCTTTCAGGCTTGTCTTGTTTCATGTCGCGCCTGTTATCAGGCCTCCACTTGTTATTTTTTCTGTCGTCCTGCCTGAAATCTTGTCTCCGGTTCTGATCATTCCTGTTCTGATCGTTCCTTGATTCATTTCTTTCAACCCGCGGTTCTGGCCTTCCATTGTCCTGCCTGCCATTATTAGTTCTTCTAAATGGATCAGTTTTTTCTGTAAGCTCAGCTTTTGCCGGAATCTCGTCAGGTTCAGATTTCTCCGGTTCATTTCTAAGATCACCTGGTGAAACGGACATAACTGATTCGGTTGATCTCTGGATAACCGGCTTACTTGTCCTTGGTCTTCTGCCTCTTCGCAGGGCATCAGAACCAGAATTATCCTGATCGTTGTCTTGTTCGGTTGTTTTTATATCGATTGCTTCCCTGACTGGTGGCTGAACGGGCGATTTTTCACCTTGTTGCAATGCCTGCTGATCAAGGATCTTGTAAATTAAATCCTGTTTTTTTAAAGATTCTGCTTTTTTTATGTTCAGCTCTTTAGCTATATCCCTTAATTCAGGAAGCAGTTTCTTACTTAACTCAAGAATGTCATGCATATTATAATAATTGGAATATAAGAAATCTTTAATGATTTTTTTGGAACCAGATCAGAGTGAAAAACCTGATGGATTAATTAAAAACCCTTTACATTATCTGAAAAACCGTTGCAATATTATAAAACTGATTATATATATCCTAATTAATGTTGATAAAAATGCAACGAAATTTTAGATCAGCTTATATTAATACCAGACTTTACTAAAACTGATTTATGTGTGCAATTTACAATAAAACTATTATTAAATCAAAAAAAAATTTTCAGTGTTATTATACTATATCAACATTTTTTTTAGTAAAATTGTTGTAGCCAATGTTCTACTAATCACCGAAGAAACCAGGATGCGCCAGTTAAAAATCACAAAACAGGTAACAAATAGGGAGACGCCCTCCCTTGACAAGTATCTTCAGGAGATAGGGAGAGTGGATCTGATCACCCCTGAAGAAGAAGTTTGCCTTGCCAGAAAAATCAGGTCAGGCGATAATGACGCTCTTAAGAAGCTTGTTAATGCAAATCTTCGATTTGTCGTTTCCGTAGCTAAACAGTATCAGAATCAGGGAATGAGCCTCCCTGATCTAATCAATGAGGGGAACCTTGGGTTAATTAAAGCAGCACAGAGGTTTGATGAGACAAGAGGGTTCAAGTTTATTTCATACGCTGTTTGGTGGATAAGGCAATCTATTCTGCAGGGGCTTGCTGAACAGGCAAGAATTGTCAGACTTCCGGTAAACAAGATAGGATCGATAAACCGGATAAACAGGGCATTTGCACGTCTTGAACAGGAATTCGAACGGGAACCCAGCTCACAGGAGATAGCTGATTTGCTTGAAATGATTCCTGAGGATGTAAAGGATGCACTGAAAACAAACGGAAGAACTTTGAGTATGGATGCTCCAATCAGCTCAGAGGAAGACAATAATATGTATGATATCCTTCAAAGTGCAGAAACCCCAAGTCCCGACAGGACTTTAATAAATGAATCATTGTCATTTGAAATAGAAAGAGCACTAAGTACATTATCTTCAAGAGAATCAAAGATACTCAAACTGTATTTTGGCCTGGGTATGAAGCATCCGTTTACACTTGAAGAAATAGGAGAGCAACTTAATCTTACAAGAGAAAGGGTGAGACAGATAAAAGAAAAAGCTATAAGGAGAATACAATTCACAACACGTTGCCGCATTCTTAAAACATATCTTGGTTAACAAAATTTGTTGCTATCTTTACCGCAAATATTCTGAATGGATCATTTAGTTTCGACTTCTGTACTCTCTGCAGATCTCGGCAATCTTGAGAGGGATATAAATATGGTAAATAGCAGTTCTGCCGACTGGATTCACCTTGACATCATGGATGGGGTTTTTGTGCCTAATATTACTTTTGGTTTCCCTGTTGCTGAATACATTAAAAAAGTAGCTAAAAAACCTCTTGATATACACCTGATGATAATTGAACCTGACAGGTACCTTGAAAGGTTCAGGGATGCAGGAGCAGATATCCTTACAGTTCAATATGAAGCATGTGTACACCTTAACAGGACAGTAAATGAAATCAGGAGCCTCGGAATGAAGTCAGGTGTTGCCATTAATCCTCATACACCGGTGTCAAATCTGAAACACATTCTGTCTTATATCGATATGGTACTGATAATGACTGTTAATCCCGGATTTGGCGGACAGTCATTCATACCCGAAAGTTACGATAAGATTGCCGAGTTAAGGGAAATGATTGATAGCCAGGGCGCTAATGTGCTTATTCAGGTTGATGGTGGAATAGATACCGGGAATGCCTCCAAACTTGTGAACTCAGGCGTTGATGTTCTTGTTGCTGGAAACTCTATTTTTCATTCAGAAGATCCCCGAGGCGTTATCTCAAACCTGAAGAATCTTAGAAAGTAGGTCAATTCAGGTTTACAAATGAGTTATGATTTCTAAAATCTTTTCTTTTTCAGAAGGGTGAAACCAACTTATGGAATCATCTTTTGCCCACCATGTCATCTGTCTCTTTGAGTATCTCCTTGAATTCCGTTTTATCAGTTCAATTGCTTTATCACGTGTAACAGATCCTCCGAAATAGCTGAATAATTCCCTGTAACCAACTGTATTAAGTGCGTTCAGATCTCTTGATGAATATAGGCTCCTTGCTTCCGACTCAAGTCCCATTTCAATCATTTCATCAACACGCCTGTTGATCCTTCCATACAGGTCATCGCGATCTCTTCTCAGGCCGATTTTAATTATTTCAAATTCACGTTCGTTCTTTTCTTTTTTCAAGAAAGATGAATACGGCATACCTGTGGTTTCGCATATCTCAAGAGCCCTGATTATTCTTTTATGATTTTTAAGATCTACTCTTGAGTAATGGACAGGATCAAGCAGTTTTAATGCAACACGAAGGCCAGCAATGCCTTCTTCATCATAAAGCCTGATGTATTTCTGCCTGATCTCAGGATCGGTGTCAGGAATGTTGTCGATACCATTGCACACAGCATCTATATACATGCACGATCCGCCTGACATTATCACAATATTTCTCTTTTTGAATAAAGCAGGCAAAAGCTCAAGCACATCTCTTTCGAATATGCTTGAACTATAGTATTCATTTATTGAGATGAACCTGATAAAGTGGTGTTTTACTCGTCTAAGCTGATCATCAGAAGGCACTGCGGTACCAATGCTTAGCTCCCTGTAAAATTGTCTTGAATCGGCAGAGATAATCTCTGAACCGATCCTCTCTGCCAATTCAATTGATAATTCAGTTTTACCTACTCCTGTCGGACCAAGCAAAACTATCAGGTTATTCTTCATTAAGGAATTAAGGTGAGAACTATTCTTCTTCCTCTCCTATGTTATCAATGTTTTCGAAGTCACCCAACGATTCCTCATCATCACCGTTGAGGAACAGATCGTCTGCTTCAGGAACATCTTCATCCTCGTCATCAGAGACGACAATGTTGTTATAAACTTTGCGGCTGGAGCCTCCAAAGATGACCTGTTTGGGGGGCAAACCTTTTGAGTTTGTGCAAAGCGGATATTCACGATCTTCAACTTCCTTCGTTTCCCCTGTGTATTCAACAAACAAGCCTCTTTCATTAAAAAAGTCGAATATATACAGGAGTTTCTGATTTTTCTTAAAGATAATCTCCTCCAGTATTGCAACTTCCATGGTTGAGGAGCCTGTCCCCATATCAAAAAGGGTAAATTCCTCCTCTTTCTCCCAATTGTCTGTTGCCATGAAAAATGACGCCATTTGCGATTTGTCAAACTCCAGTTCATCCTGGATCATGTGATGAAAATCTAATAGTGTATGGCTGTCAAGGAATTCAAATTCCCTGACAAACGACTCATCCTCATCTGATAAAACTACAAATTTGTATACCATGATATTGATTAATTCGAGTGATGCAATATAATATTTTTTAGATTACAAAATGCCCGCTAAATTTTTTTTCAGGAGAAAATCTAAAGTATCAACACCATCGGCATAGTCCCACAGGTCAGGTAATTGCGATTGACCAAAAGGGACATGATTTTTGCCAACGACACACTGAACGTTATTATCAGACGAAATAACCTTTCTGACATCGTGTAATGAATGATAATACTCGTAATTGACAACCGAAACAGGTGATGCTGTTTTGTTGTCTTCTTTAAGCAACAGGTAACCCGTATCGAGGAAATCCTGCTTATTAATAAGGTAAATTGCTTTGTTATAATCGTAGTTGTTCGCATACCCATGGTGATTTATGCAATCGGAGTATTCATTCCAGTATTCGAATAAGCTTGTTATTTCGTACCCATCAGGTAAATACACCTTGGAAACATTCCTGCAACCTAATCCAAAATAAGAGAAGATATCTCTTCCAAGAGCTTTCAGTTCATTGTCATTTTCCGAACCTTCGATTATTGCAACACTATTTCTGTTCTTTCTTATTATGTTTGGATATTTTCCAAAGTAGTAATCGAAATACCTTGAACTATTATTGCTGCCTGTGGCAATTACTACATCAAAGTTATTGAGTACTCCCGTTATGAATTTGGCAGATTCGTTGAAATCTGGATTAATATCACATAATATCTGATGCAGAAAAGGGATCAGGTCAGGATCCTTTGAACTTGGTTTCGCAATAAGCTTGTTCCCACTAATAAGAACTGTAAGATAATCATGAAAACCAACTGCAGGAATATTACCTGCAAAAATCAATCCAACCCTAACAGGACTTACATCTTCCTTAAGCATTGGATACCTGCTAGTCCACAAAGACAGATTTTCCTCTGTTAGTATTGATGCTATAGCCTCAAGTGCAAGCCTGACATTTGAAGGAGTAAACCACTTGTTTATGCCCTCCTGTCTTTCGATCAGCTTCCTTAATGATAACCCATATTGTCCGTTATTTCCATCAAGTGAATCACTGAGGGTTTTTCCAAGGACAGAGAAAGATTCTATTCTTTTTTCAAGGTTCATTTTAGCAGTAAAGATGACGATTGCAAAAATACTGAATTTGAATTCTAATATTGTAAACTGGATTCTGTTTTTCTTTGATTTTCTATATTTTCTTTTACAATAAATTGTTGCTTTCGAATGATAAAACATTTCAACAATCATTTGATAATTCATGAAGATCTGCAAAAAAATTGTACTTTTATTGCGTTATGGGTGTGCAATTGGTATGAGGAAAAAAATAGGAATATTCATTGAGAACCTGAAGATCTCATTGAAGGCCATTAAATCAAACAGGGTCAGAGCAGTGCTGACAATGTGCATTATTGCATTTGGGATCATGGCGCTTGTTGGTATTTTAACTGCAATTGAAGCAATAAAAAATTCCCTTACGGATCAGTTTACAATGATGGGGGCAAACTCTTTTACTATTACTTCAAGGAGCATGAACGTCCAGATTGGAAATAGCCGGATGAGGACAAAGAATCACTCCAGAATCTCGTACAGGGAGGCAATGGAATTTAAGGAAAAGTTTACCGAAGCAGCTTATGTTTCAGTTTCTTTTAATGCCTCTAGTCTTGCAACTATTAAATATGAAACAGAAGAAACTAACCCCAATGTTGGTTTAATTGGTGTTGATGAAAATTATCTTAATGTTTCAGGTTACGAAATTGAAAAAGGAAGAAATTTTTCGGCTGATGAGGTAGATGCCGGAAGGAGAATTGTTGTTATCGGCGCAGATGTTGTCAGTGACCTGTTCCCATCCGGCGTAGACCCCATCGATAAAGAAATTTCAGTTGCAGGTTTGAAGCTTGTTGTTGCAGGTGTTCTTAAAGCAAAAGGATCGAGCGCTTTGAGCAGCGACATGGTTTGCCTTCTCCCTGTTAATGCGGCAAGGCAGTATTTTTCAAACTCCAACATGAACTTTAATATAAACATTATGCCTGTTAACCCGGTTAACCTTGATGTAATGGCCGGTGAGGCGGAAGCAATTTTCAGGGTAGTGAGAAATCTTGATCCGAGAGACGAGTCAGATTTCAACATTTCGAAGAGTGACAGTATCCTGAAAATGCTTATGGACAATATTAAATATGTTACATTGGCCGCTACGATTATAGGATTGGTTACGTTATTTGGTGCAGCCGTCGGGCTGATGAATATTATGCTTGTTTCAGTGACAGAAAGGACACGTGAGATTGGAGTTCGAAAAGCTGTTGGTGCAAAACCAAAGACTATCAAATACCAGTTTCTCTTTGAGTCTGTTATTATCGGGCAACTAGGCGGAATACTGGGGATTATTCTTGGTATTTTGATGGGGAATTTAGTATCCTCGATGCTTGGCTCGAGCTTTCTTATTCCCTGGAAATGGGTAATTGGAGGAGTCTCCGTTTGTTTCGCTGTCGGCGTATTCTCAGGATATGCCCCCGCAGTAAAAGCAGCTAATATTGATCCTATTGAAGCCTTAAGATACGAGTAAAAAAACCTGCAAGTATATGGAAAAACTTATCATTCAGGAAGAACTAAGAAATACCCCCGGTATGATTTTTTACCCAGCCTGGAACAAGCTTGAGCTTTATGGGCGATCGATACCTGAAAACCCGGAAAGCATTTTTCGAAGACTTGAAGAATGGATAAAAAGTCATTTTGAAAAGAATGACAGGCTTGAAGTGAGTATCCAGCTTGAATACATAAACAGCGGTTCCTCGAAGTATCTCTATGAGGTATTGAAAAGACTAACGGGCTATGGCCGTACAGGTAAGGAGGTAAAGCTTAAGTGGCTATATGAGGAAGATGATGAAGCAATGCTTGAGCTTGGTGAGCACTACAGGGATACTGCAGGTATACCCCTCGAAATAGAAATGCTAATCTGATAAAGATAGACTATCCGAAAAAAAAGAGACACGTTTTTGACGTGTCTCTTTTAGTTATTATGAGTATTTCTTACTTGACATTCATTACGAGAGGAATCAGGTCAACTACGCGGCATGAATAACCCCATTCATTATCGTACCATGAAAGAATCTTAACCATGTTTCCATTAACCATAGTGCTCTTTGAATCAAAAATTGAAGAAGCAGGGTTATGAATAATGTCAACAGATACGATTTCGTCTTCAGTATACTCAAGAATACCTTTCATTGGACCTTCAGAAGCTTTTTTCATTGCAGCATTGATATCTTCTTTTGTTGCAGCTTTCTTAAGAACAGCGACTAGGTCAACGAGTGAACCTGTTGGAGTTGGTACCCTAACTGCAAGACCATCGAGTTTGCCTTTAAGCTCAGGAATAACTTTTCCAACAGCTTTTGCAGCTCCAGTGGTTGTTGGTATCTGTGAAACAGCAGCAGATCTTGCTCTCCTAAGATCTTTGTGAGGAAGATCAAGAATGTTCTGATCATTTGTATATGAGTGAATGGTTGTCATATAACCAATCTCAATCCCGAAATTATCATTAAGAACTTTTGCAACAGGTGCAAGACAGTTAGTTGTGCATGATGCATTTGAAACACAAAGATGTTCTGGTTTAAGATCTTTTTCATTAACTCCAAGAACGATCATTGCATCGATTGTGTCTTTTGCAGGAACAGTTAAAATAACTTTTTTCGCCCCATTCTTAAGGTGATCGCCATATCCGCCTTTAGGACTTTCTTTTGAGGTGAATACACCTGTTGATTCAATTACAACATCTGGTTTTTCTTTCCATGGAATAGTTGCCGGGTTTTTCTCTGCAGACACTTTAATTTTTGTCCCGTTAACAATGATGTTTTCAGCATCAAATGATACACCGGGGAATTTTCCCTGTGTTGAATCATATTTCAGCAGGTGGGCAAGTGTTTTGGTATCAGTAAGGTCGTTTATTCCAATGATTTCAATATCTTTTCTCTCAAGAGCGATTTTGAAAACGTTTCGGCCTATTCTGCCAAACCCGTTGATAGCTACTTTAATCTTTGACATTTTTTGGACAATTAGTTAATATTAGCCAGCAAAATTAGTTATTTCATTTAAATCCTAAAAAAGAATAGGGATCAAAATTTATTGTCTTTTTCTCCTGAAGATATTAATAACACTGTTTGTTTCTGGATGGAGAGGATCTGCAATTATTCCAAAGCGGTAACTCAGAAATATTGAAGGGAAAAACTGTTTGTTGTGCGCTATAGCCATTATTGGCACCTCTTTCGAATAAACATTTATCTGCCCTCCAAATTCAATTGCATGTATTACCCTGTCTTCCTTGCTGTATTCGAAATTGAATCCAGCTTTTGCATATACCCCTGGTAAAACTTTTAATTCCTCAAGTCCTTTTGTGAATGGAGCTTTTCCATATATGTCCTGAGGTGAGGTAATTGCATTGAGATCAAATTTCTCCTCTTTCTGAACATATTCATAAGGTATTGTACCAGGGACAGGGTAAAGAACTACATAATAAATAGGTTTGTAAATTGCCAGAGATGGGCCACCCGAATAGAAATATCTGATGGAAATGCCTCCATAATCTTCTTTGCTGAATAGTTCATGCTGACGTCCCAAACCTCCCCGCATATAAAATGTGGAGTTTAACTTGCCGTAAACAAACGAACTTGCCTGCGAATAAGGATATCGCTGCTTGTGCTCCTTTGGGTTTTTTAATGTCCCGCCATCAATCTCAATAATTATTTTATTAAGATAATCAATTCTTTTTCCGACCCTGTATCCAATACCAATTCCATCGGAATTCAATTGCACACCAAAGGATTTCTCGTTACGGAAGAAGACTTTTTGTTGTTGATCAAGCTCGCCTTGGGCTAGTATGCAGGTTGTCCATGTAGATAACAGAAGGAATATAAGAAACCTCTTCATTCCCCATGCTTATATTACAGATGAACTTAAATGGTAGTAAAGCAAAATCAGATGTTTTGATCAGTCTGCTCTGAACTGACCCTGGAATACGCTGGACATTCTTTTTTGCTGCATGAACTCATCACAAGAATCGTTACAAATGCAATAAGAATCAAAGTTGCTAGTTTTTTCATAATAGAAGAAAAAGTATTCAAGTTTAACTATTAAGACAAAAGTATAATTTTCCTTCTAATAATAATATTTTAAGTTAAGATTATTTTATGTCATGTGCTTTAGATCACTTTTGGTTAAACATTAAAACTGCTACATGAACAAAGAAAATCGCTGAAATGTTTTATACTTTCGTCATCTTAAGAATGTTAAAATGAAAAAAATAAATACTTTCAATATATTATTAATAATAATTTTCTTGAACGCTATCATGAATAATTCACTTAATTCTCAGGAAAAAACAGGTTACAATGATCTTTCAAAGGAAGAATCATCCGTAATTAACGATAAAGGAACAGAAGCTCCAAACAGGGGAAAATATACAAACTACAAGGAGAAAGGAACTTACCTCTGCAAAAGATGTGGTTCAGCTCTCTATCATTCAACATCAAAATTTGAATCAGATTGTGGTTGGCCGAGTTTTGACGATGAGATAAAAGACGCTGTTGACAGGTACCCTGATCCGGACGGCAGAAGAACTGAGATAGTCTGTGCCAACTGCAATGCTCATCTTGGCCATGTTTTTATTGGAGAGAAGTTTACTGATAAGGATATCAGACACTGCGTAAACTCAATATCTATTGATTTTGTTCCAGCTATTCTTCCTGCCGGGCAGTATGGTACTGCAATGTTTGCAGGTGGCTGTTTCTGGGGTGTTGAATATTTTTTGCAGAAAGCTCCCGGGGTTGTTTCTGTTGTGTCAGGTTATTCAGGAGGACGCGTAAAAAACCCTTCCTATAAGGAAGTATCAACAAGTACAACAGGTCACGCAGAGACAACAAGAGTCATCTACGATCCGAAGAAAACAACTTATGAAAATCTGGTTAAGCTCTTTCTTGAAATACACGATCCAACCCAGGTTGGTGGACAAGGCCCGGATATTGGCGATCAATACAGATCGGAGATTTTTTATTTAAACGATCAGCAGAAGAATACAGCGGAGAAGTATATTGGCATATTGCGCGATAAAGGTTTAAAAGTAGCAACTGCTGTAACTAAAGCTTCGGAGTTTTATCCGGCCGAAACATACCACCAGGATTATTATTCCAAAAATGGTAAAATGCCTTACTGCCATGCTTATGTGAAAAGATTCTGATAACTTTACCGGCAGAAGAGGTTTAAAAATATGAATGATATAAGTAATCTGCTGCTATCTCGCAGAACTGTCAGGAAATACTCTGACAGAAATGTTGACGATGCTTTGTTAAATGAAATACTGAACGCAGGTTGTCGCGCTTCCACAACCGGAAATATGCAACTCTACAGCATAATCATAACAAGAGATAATGGGAAGAAGAAAGAGCTCTTACCTCTTCATTTCGGTCAGAAGATGATAACAGAGGCCCCTGTAGTGCTTACTTTTTGTGCAGATTTCAACAGATTTAATAAATGGTGTTCCGAACGGGGGGCAAACCCGGGGTATGATAATTTTTTATCTTTTTTTACAGCTGCTATTGATGCAATTCTTGTTGCCCAGACTACAGCAATTGCTTCAGAGGCAAAAGGGCTTGGTATCTGTTATCTCGGAACTACTACTTATATGGCTCATAAAATAATTGAAGTTCTAAGGCTTCCCTCAGGAGTTATACCTGTTGTAACAATTACTATTGGCTGGCCTGCAGAAACCCCGCCTGATCCCGGAAGATTACCTCTTGAAGCAATTGTTCATAATGAAGTATACAACAACTATACAACTGAATTAATCAATAACATTTATTCAGAAAAGGAAGCCAGGACAGATTCGAAACAGTTTGTTACTGAAAACAACAAGGATAGTCTTGCCCAGGTTTTTACTGATATAAGGTATAAAAAAGAGGACAATGTAAACTTTTCGCGACTATTGCTTGATGTATTGAAAAAACAGGGTTTTATGAACCAATAATTTCATCTGGCTCAAAAATCCACTATTCAAAATGAATCCCCAACTCCCTGGCAATTGCAACAAGATCTTCCTTTATTGCAGGAACAATCTTAATTCCTTCTTTCCTGTTTTTTATCTCTGCTTCCCTTTCAGGATCGCCGGGGATAAGCACTTTTTCTTCACCGGCGGCAGGTTTTGCAGATCTGAATGTCTGAATCCATTCATCCATTTTTGCCCTGAATACCTGTTCGGGTTGAAATGCATCTACACGTATTGCTCCGAAAAAATGCCCTGTGCCTTCACCTGTCTTAACTTCAGGAACAGGAAGGAATGCAACACTGGGTGGTACAAATGGACCGAAGTTGGCGCCGCTGAAAACTGCTGAAAAAATATCAACAATTGCAGAAAGACAATATCCTTTATGGCTGCCATGAATCCTGTCGCCTCCAAGGGTAAGCATAGAACCTCCCTGCCTTAATATTGAGGGATCGTTTGAAGGATAGCCATCTTTATCCTGCACATAACCCAACGGAACTTTCTCCCCTTTCTTTTCTGCTACAGCAAGCTTGCCCCGGGCTACCGGAGTTGTTGCAAAATCTGCAACGAAGGGAGGCTGAGTTAAGGCGGGAATTGCAACAGCTATTGGATTTGTTCCCATCATCCTGCTAATTGAAAATGTAGGTGCAACTAGCGGGTTTGCATTTGTAAGACAGATGCCAATCATCTTTTTTTCAAGAGCCATCATTGCATAATAGCCTGCAATGCCAAAATGGTTTGAATTACGGGTAGCAACCCATCCGGTGCCGGCAACGGCCGCCTTTTCGATTGCAATGTCCATCGATCTTTTTGCGGCAATCATTCCAACAGCATTATCACCGTCTAAAACTGCTGTACTGGGTGTCTCATGAACTACCCTCAGTTGAGGATTAGTATTTATTCTTTTGCTCTTCCACAATTCATAATAATCCTTGATCCTTATCATGCCATGCGATGAGTGACCACGCAGTTCAGCAGCCATGAAAACATCAGCTATAATGTCTGCCTGATCATTATTGCAGCCCATTTTTATATAGACTTTTTTTGTGAAATCAAAAAGGTATTGATATTGATACATTTCAGGCTTTTTAAAAGTTAAGAATCATTTCTGTTTGTATAATAGGCGTTTGCCTGTTGAGTCGGGGTAACAACAAGATCATTTATGCAAATATGATCAGGTAAAGATGAGCAAAAATATATTATTTCAGCGAGCTCTTCAGCTTGTATTGGTTTAAAGCCATTGTAAACAGCATTAGCCTTTTCTTTATCTCCCCTGAACCTGACTATCGAAAACTCAGTCTCTGCCATACCTGGTGCAATATTTGTAACTCTTATATTGTCTTTTAAAAGATCTATTCTCATACTTTTTGAAAGTGAATCAACAGCTGCTTTTGTTGCGCAGTAGACGTTCCCATTCTCATAAGGTTGAATGCCGGCTATCGAGCCAATATTGATAATGTGGCCTTTCTTTCTTTTTACCATTAATGGAGAAACAGCCTTTGTTATATAAAGTAATCCTTTTATGTTGGTGTCAATCATTCTTTCCCAGTCATCAACATCCCCTTTGTCTATATGGCTCAGCCCTGCTGCAAGCCCGGCATTGTTAACTAAAACGTCAATGTTCTTCCATTCACCTGGAAGATCATTGATAATTGTTTCAACATTTTCACGATTACGAACATCAAAATTAAGACAAAGTACAGCTGATTTACTTATCGATTTTATCTCTTTTTCAACATCTTCAAGCATTTCTTTCCTCCGTCCTGTAATAATTAAATTACAGCCACTCAGTGCATATTTTAGCGCAATTGCCCGGCCAAATCCCGAAGTGGCACCAGTTATCATTATAGTCTTTTTCATGATGTTTGAAATTTGCCGTAAATTTAATAAGATAAAAATCTATGCTGTTTAATTTTTAATTTCTTTTAAAACAGAACAAAAAACAGAGGTAAGGAGGCTTAATAAAAACAATATCTTTGTTAGTACCAATGGAAGATAATTTACAAACCCTGACTGATAAGAAAAATTTTGTCAGATCCATGTTCAATTCTATAGCATGGCGATATGACTTCTTAAACCACTTCTTATCATTCGGTACAGACAGGCTGTGGAGAAGAAAAGCAATAAAGATAATCTCCGAATGTAAAAATGAACCGGTTATCCTCGATTTAGCCACCGGTACTGCTGACCTTGCAATAGCCGCCATGAGAATTAAACCTAAAAGCATTACAGGTATTGACATTTCAGAAGGGATGCTTGAGATAGGGCGGAGGAAAGTATTAAGATCGGGCTACTCATCTAAAATTGAACTGATACAGGCCGATTCTGAAAATATTCCTTTTTTGAGCGATTCGTTTGATGTTGTTATGGTAGCATTTGGTATACGGAACTATTCCGATCCGCGTAAAGGATTGTCTGAGATGAACAGGGTGCTAAAGGATTCAGGCCTGGTTTTGGTGCTGGAGTTTTCAAAACCTCAGAAATTTCCATTCAGGAATGTGTATAACTTTTATTTCAGAAATATTCTTCCTTTTCTTGGAAAATTATTCTCAGGTGATGAAGAGGCGTACAATTATCTTCCGGAATCAGTAATGAATTTCCCTGATAATGAACAATTCCTTGAAATGATGGAGTCTGCCGGCTTTAAAAAAAACCGCCAGGTAAAATTAACGGGAGGAATTGCCAGCATTTATACAGGAATAAAACAGGTAATGCAATAAAATGGTGCTTATCGGAGTTATTACTTTTAATTTCAATTAAACAAAGTTGGGAACAAGAAAAAGGCTGTTTGTTTTACTTATTCTTATTATGTCTTGCCAGGGACTGCTTGCGCAAAAGCAGAAACCAAAGAACAAGTCATGGTACGATGATAAGTACATGCACTTTGGTTTTACACTTGGACTCAATACGATGGACTTCGACCTTAAACCATCGCAACAGTATTATAGTATCGATTCTCTTTATCCTGATGTCAGCATACTTGTCCCTGGAATTAATATCCAGATAGTAACAAATGCCAGATTGAATGATCATTTTGATGTAAGGTTTCTGCCAGGGGTATCATTCGGTCAGCGAACTGTGAGGTTCTATAAAAACCAGACACTTTATGATGACAGACAGAGTATTGAGTCGTCTTTTCTTGAATTTCCGCTTCTCCTGAAGTACAAGGGAGATCGCCTTAATAATGTCAGACCATATATTATAGGTGGGCTTAATTACAGGTATGACCTTGCTGCAAAGCCTGAATACGATGAGGAAGAACCTGTCTATTTAAGACTTAAACAGTCGGATCTTTATTATGAAGCAGGAGCAGGATTGGATTTCTATCTTACTTTTTTTAAACTTTCAGTTGAGTTGAAAATGTCGAATGGATTCAGTAATGTACTTGTTAATGACCCTGCTCCCGGGCATCAACAGTTTTCACATGCAATCGAAAAACTGAAATCGAGGATATGGGTTATCTCCTTTCATTTTGAGTAATGATAAGAAAGTTACAGATCAGTTTATCTCCTGAACAAGCCGCTGATGAAACAGTTGTAAGGAAGAAATCTTACATGTCAGCCGGAATTGACAGTAATGAAGTAGCATCTATTAGGATAATCAGGAAATCAATAGATGCACGAAAGAAAGATATAAAAGTCAACCTCTCAATTGAGATATATACACAAGATGAGGAAACCAAACAATTAATCAGGCCCTTTAACCCGAAAAACGTCAGTAATTCTCGTGAAGTAATCATCGTTGGCGCAGGTCCTGCTGGTCTTTTTGCTGCATTACAGCTGATAGAATCAGGGTTACGGCCTGTGATTCTCGAACGTGGAAAGGATGTTTCTTCACGGAAGGTTGATATTGCCCGGATAAGCAGGAATCATATTGTCGATCAGGATAGTAACTATTGTTTCGGTGAAGGTGGAGCCGGCACTTTCTCCGATGGGAAACTGTATACAAGATCTAAAAAACGAGGCGATAATGTCAGGGTGCTTGAGTTGTTATGCCTTCATGGGGCTGACGAAAAAATAATGTTTGAAGCGCACCCTCACCTGGGCACAGACAGGTTGCCAGGGATAGTTTCAAAGATCAGGAAATCGATAACAGATGCAGGTGGAGTTTTGTTGTTTGGGAAAAAGGTTGATGACTTTATTGTGAATTCAGGGAAGATATCAGGTGTTGTTGTCAATGGGAATGAGATCTATAATTCAGAGTTTATAATTCTTGCAACCGGGCATTCAGCAAGGGATATTTACCAGGTTTGTACAAAGAGGGGAGTGGAATTGCAATCCAAATCATTTGCAATGGGCGTCAGGGTTGAACATCCACAGGAGTTGATAGATAAAATTCAGTATCATGGTTTATCAAGAGGAAAATACCTGCCGCCTGCAGAGTATAATCTTGTAAGGCAGGTTGAGGGAAGGGGTGTGTATTCATTCTGCATGTGCCCCGGGGGATTTATTGTCCCCGCAGCAACATCACAGGAAGAAGTTGTTGTTAACGGGATGTCCCCTTCAGGAAGGAATTCACCATACGCAAATTCTGGTATCGTTGTTGAAATCAGACCGGAAGATTATATCGAGTATGGCAATGATCCTCTGGCAGGGCTTAAATTCCAGGAACAACTTGAGCAAGATGCATGGATTCATGGAGGAAGGAGGCAGAGCGCTCCAGCACAGAGACTGACTGATTTTGTAACCAACAGATCATCGGGCTCACTTCCAAAGGTCTCTTACTTCCCGGGTGTAACACCCTCACAGATGAATGAATGGCTGCCACAACAGTTGAGTGATCGCCTGCGTGAAGGATTCAGGAAGTTCGGTCTTATTATGAAAGGTTTTCTTACAAACGAAGCCGTTATATTGGGAGTTGAGTCCAGGACATCATCACCGGTAAGAATACCACGTGACCCTGAAAATCTTGAAAATGTCTCTGTCAAAAACCTGTATCCATGTGGCGAAGGCTCTGGTTATGCGGGAGGGATAGTTTCTTCAGCCATTGATGGGATAAGAGCTGCCGAGGCAATAATTCGTAAGCAGTAAGAAGTAAGGTATGTTTGTATTCAGTGTTCAGTATTCAGTATTCGTGTTTAGCAGGCAAAGGGAGCGTTATCTTCTTCGAAATTCAGAGAAGACTATTGATGCTGCCATTCCAACATTCAGTGAATCAATACCATACTTAGCATCGCTATACCTGGGTATCATTATCTTATTTGAAACATATTTTAAAAGAGTATGGGAAACACCTTTCGACTCATTCCCCAGAAGGATTATACCCTTGCTACCAAGAGGATTCTCATAGATTGGATCACCATCTAGTAAGGTGCCGAATATGGGAATATTCTGGTTCCTGGCTTCAAAGAGAAATGCATCAAGATCAGAATAAAAAACATTGACATTTAGAATAGCTCCCATACTGGCCTGGATAACCCGAGGGTTATATATATCCACACAATCGGGAGAACAGACAATATTCTTAATGCCAAACCATGCTGCAGCCCTGATTATTGTTCCAAGATTACCCGGGTCCTGAACATATTCCAGTGCGCAACATAATTCTTTGAAAATATCATCATAAACTATTTTCTTTTCTTTTATTTCAACAACAGCAAGCGCATTATGAGGAGTTTTTAAGGTGCTAATCTGCCTCAGTTCTTCAAAGCTGACTTCCTCAACATCATCTGCGAATCTTAATAATTCGCTATTTAGTGTCCCAATAAATTCCGGCTTTGCCAGGAGTATTTTTAATCTGATGCCGGCAATCAGAAACTCCCTGACCATCTTATCACCTTCAATAACGAAAAGGTTTTCCTCATCACGAACCTTCTTCTTTTGCAGTGATATAACGAATTTTGATTTGTTCTTACTTAGCATTTTTCAAATCCAATAACAATTATCTTCGCTATCTCCTCTTAAGCCGCTAAAGCCTCTCAGACGCTATAGCCTTAATAGCTTTTTACAGCCGACTTCAAAATTACGCTAATTTTTATTGATATATTTGCATGATATTTGCGTAAATATTGTTTTAGTAATCAGGATTGGCAACTGTTTTGGAACACCAGATGTTAAAGCAGAATAGGACATTCATATATATATGCAGTATATTCTTTGTGCTGACATCTTGTAATCCAACTAAATATGTGCCATCAGGGCAGGCGCTTTTAGATCAGAACGTGATTAATGTCAATAAAGAAGACATCAGGAAAAGTGAGCTTACACCCTATGTAAGACAACAGCCAAACAAAAGAATTTTTGGTACGAGATTTTATCTCGGATTATACAATCTCTCGAACATAAACAAAAATAGGTGGCCTCATGGTTGGCTTAGGAAAATCGGAGAAGCCCCGGTAGTTTTCGATCCTTCATCTGTTACCCAGACAACTGATCAGTTGAATTCTTTTATTAGGCTGTCTAAGGGATATTTTGACAGCAGTGTAAAGGATTCAGTAAGCACTGTTGACAGGAAAACAAAGGTTTTTTATAACGTTGAACTCCTTGCTCCATTTACAATAAGGAATGTGTATTATGATATCGAAGATACAATAATCAAATCTTACTTTTTTTTCGATTCGGTTAATTCATTAATTAACAGGGGGCAGCCTTTTGAAAACATTGTCCTACAAAATGAAAGATCGAGATTTGTAAAATCGATCCGCGACAAAGGTTTCTATGGTTTTTCGGGCGATTATATTAACTTTGATATAGACAGTACAAAAGGTGAAAGGCAGGTTGACATATATTACAATATAAGAAGCCCTTTCACAATTGATAATTTAAGCAGGGTAACATTTCTACCGCATCCTGTTTACCAGATAAAAAACATATATATCTATCCTGATTACGATCCAGGCACTGCTTTGAAAGAAGGTGAAGCTTATGTACAGAAGCTTGATACAGTATTATACAAAGATTATTATTTCATAACTTCAAGTGAGGTACAAAAAATCAGGTACGATCTTATATTGCAGACAATGTACCTGAGGCCTGGAATGTATTATAATCTTACAAATACAGATCAGACCCAGACCCACCTTAAATCGTTGAATACTTTCAGGCTGGTGAATATCAATTATGAGGAAACAGGCATACCAGATTCTTCAACCCAGAAAAGATATCTTAACTGTAAAATTATTCTTACTCCTTTAACACCACAGTCATACCGGGTTGTTCTCGAGGGTACTCATTCTTCAGGTAATATAGGCGGCGCATTAAACCTGATTTATCAGCATAAGAATTTGTTTCATGGAGCTGAACTGTTTGGTGTAAATGTAAGAGGAGCTTACGAGGGGATAAAACAAACAGAAAAGCTGAAAAGTATCCAGGAATATAGCGCTGAAGCCAGCCTTAGATTTCCCCAGTTCCTTATTCCTTTTCTTGAAACGGAAGGTTTTATTAAGAAGTATAACCCATCAACAAGCATAACGGCAGCTTACAACTACCAGGCAATGCCTTTATTTACACGAACCCTTGCTAGTGCATCATTTGGTTATACCTGGAAAGTCGGTTATCAGACACACATTGTAAATCCGCTGCAATTAAACCTTGTAAAATTACCGCCAGGTTCAATGGATCCGGAGTTTGCAAAGAGTATTAGACGCACTTTCCTGGAATACAGTTACAAGGATGTTCTCATTGTTGGCGGAGGTTATTCCTTTATTTACGATAACCAGCCAATAAAAAACTCGAGAGACTATGTTTTCCTTAGGATGAACTTTGAATCCGCAGGAAATATGAACTCTCTCATTGACAGGATTTCAGGCGTTAGAAATGCCGGGGATACCGCATCTGTTTTTCTGGGACAACCTTATGCTCAATTTATCAGAGCAGATATTGACCTACACTACAATTTTACATTTAACCAGGTAAGTTCCATTGTTTACCGTGCATTTGCAGGAGTCGGAATACCTTATGGAAATTCAAAGGCAATACCGTTTGAAAAACAATATTTCAGTGGGGGCGCTAATAGTATCAGGGCATGGCAGGTAAGGTCACTTGGTCCGGGTTCCTACGATCCATTTGGAGCGAATGACTCTACTGATTTTGTTAATCAGACTGCTGATATTAAGCTTGAACTGAATGCCGAATACAGGTTTAAGCTCTTCTGGATTTTTGAAGGCGCTCTGTTCCTCGATGCCGGGAACATCTGGACTTACAATCGTGATCAAAGCAGACCAGGAACGCAGTTTTCCCTGAAGGAGACAAGGTCTCCTGAAACAGGTGCGATCATCTCACGGCCTTTTTACAAGGATATTGCTGTTGGTACAGGGTTTGGACTAAGATTCGATTTAAACCTCATTATCGCAAGGCTTGATCTTGGAATGAAACTGCGGGATCCAAGAATAAATGAAGGATGGATTATTGGCAGGAGGCCTTTGGAACTCCGCCATGATTTTGCAGTTGTTCTGGGAATAGGATATCCATTCTGAGTCTTGCAAAGTTCAGAATTTAATTCAACTTTTTAAATTTTGATAATTACTCGTTTTAGCATAATTTGCATAATGTCTCATTTACCCGTATATGTCAGATTTCCTCGAACCAATAAAAAACTGGTTTGGTTATGACCGGAGGGAGCGAAGAGTTTCATTCCTGCTTCTGATACTCATTCTGATCGTTATTGGAATAAGAATGTCATATCCTCATAATAAAACTGAAGTTATAGATTTAACATCTGATTTTACTTTTGACAATGAAAAAGTATCTGAAAACAAGATGATCAGCCGCATTAGTGAATTGTCAGATACTTCGGTCAAGGCAGTAAGGATCGGTGCTGGCAGGAATCATTTTAACAGTAAAAATTCAGAGATAATTGAATTAAATAGCTGTGACTCTGCAATTCTTGAAGGACTTCCAGGCATTGGACCTGTTCTTTCAGCCCGAATTATCAGATTCAGGAATCTGCTTGGCGGCTTTTCTTCTGTTAACCAGTTAAAAGAGGTTTATGGATTGTCTCCCGAGACATTTGAAAGTATTAAAGGACGGTTTAGTGCTGATCAATCTAAAACAAGGAAAACAAACATAAACTCTGCA
>DATALD010000091.1:0-11492 GCA_036261255.1 Bacteroidales bacterium | reverse complement strand
CCAATATGCCATGTCATCCCGAAATGGAATCATTCCGGAGCTCTAGCGGAGGAATGATGAAATGAGGGATCCGTTCGAGCATAATCAATGCATTTTTATTACGCCCGCTACGGGGCTTTGAAGTGGGTGTTGCATCTGAACTGGGCGATGCCCTGTTTGAAGGTATTACAGGCCTACGGCCTTAAACCCTTTGCATTTTATAGGGAAAATTTCGTTATTAACATTTCCCCTCCTTTTGAAGGAGGGGTGTCCGGAGCCACAATTGATGGTGCTTTGAACGAATTATATACTCCGGACGGGGTGGTTGATTTAGAAAGCAGTTGAAGCACGGTTATTGAGGCTTTAAAGGCGCAGGCAGATTTCATGATTCGAGGAGTGCTTCGATTACACCCCATTGTTTTATTTAAAATGTAACTGTAGTTTCAATAGAGAGGGTACTAGGCACCCTCTCTATATAGTTTCTTGCAATCAGAAATACTAAAATCTCCTGAAAGCCTACTTAACCTTTGAAGATTTGCGATATTCAGGAGGTAGAATATTACCAGTAATCTGAGCATAATCATAGGAAAGATCGTTTGGGTCAATGGTTTCCATAGTTTTTGTTTTTGACATATCGAATTTAACCTTCATCAGGTTTAGATACAAATTATATAATTTGTCATCTGTAAATATATCCTTATCATCAGGCATGATTCCAAAAGTACAACTCAGGACGGATCCGGATGAACTAATTGTGATAGAATAGAATGTTAATATTTGCACTTTTCTGAAATCATCATCAGTAAAAATATTTCTGACTTCTTTATATATTATATCATTAAAATATTTTACATCATATTGAATTACTGCCCTCCTGCCCAGAGATTTTGACTGGTCTGAGACGGGGGAAATAAGAATCATCCCAGAGTCAGTTGTTTTGTAAGAAAAATTATTAGATGTCTGTGCATTCATTGACAAGATGCAAAGAGCGAATACAGCTATTATATATACTTTTTTCATGATTCAAATATTTAAAAAATTATTATAATCAGTTTCCATTTATATCGTTAATTAGGGTTTGAGGAATATAATTAGGATCGTAATAACTTCCTTCTGGTGAATCTGGATAAGCAAATTGTCCTGCAAATGAATTAAATACTTGAATACTAAAATCTTCCCCATATGCCATTCTTAAAATCCAAGAATCATAGTCCGATTGTATACTCGTAGGAAGATATTGAGATCCTTTAAAAGTATAAGCATAGTTGTCTGAATGTGCACCTAAATATGCAGAACAATAATCTTGATATACTTTTGCGGCAAACTCACAATTTTTGATTAATGGATTATAAGTCGGTCCCTCAGTTACTTGAAGATATCTATGAACCAATTCTTCCTCAGTATTAAATATCGTTATATCAGAATTATTCTTAAAAGCTATATCACCATTAGGATAGGTGGCTGCGGCATGTGGAAGGTCGGGATTCATATAAAACTTAATTTTGACCTGATTATTAGTAAGAACATTCCAAATTTTACCAAAAAGGTCGCAAAAATTTCGGAATTGAGTAAGGGCAGCTTCTAATAATGATGTTTGAGTGGGGTCTAAGGTAGAGCTTGAACTGGAAATTGCACTAACATTAGGTGAATCTCCACCAGTAGTGCCTCCCAAGGGGCTTCCTTCTTCACCCTCACTATAGTAACATACCATATATGAGCCTACTAATTCCGCCCAGTAATAATTACAATCCAAAACTATTTCGCCACAAGAATAGTAACTGGCACAATTTCCAAACAACTCCCATAGTAGATAAGTATCACAATCTTCTTTTGAATTTTTAGTAGATTTTCCTGTATTCTGTGTTACATTATGAGTTCTTTTTCCAGCTGTGTATTTCCATCCATTTGTGAACTGTCCTTTCATATCATTGATGAATATCATTCCACTATAATCATTAGGAAGATCGTAGTAATGCGTTTCTTTTAGCCTTTCCTGGTTATTAACTAACCAGTCTTTGGTTGGGACCATGTTCATAATATAACTTTCGATAGATTTATCTTTTTTGTTCTGTCTAATTACCAATCTTGTTATAGAGGCATACATTCCTTCATACTTTGTTACATTTGCCCAATCTTTTTTAGTCTGGTCATCCATTAGAATAACGCTTGAGGAGGTTCTCAAATCGGTTTCCACATAATTATATCCAATATCTTTACCTCTACTAGCAATATCCCAATCAGGTTTTGCTACAATTGTCATGCCTTTCTGGTTTGTTGACCCTAAGTCAATAAATTCCGGATTTTGTTTAATGAACCAGCTTTTAGCCTGTTCAATGGAAAAATCTCCAGGGTCAACAAAATCAAGTATTTCTTTTTGGCAGGCTATAAAAACGGCCATGCCAACAAGAATAATTAAGATAAACTTAAGAAAATTGTTCTTCATAATTGTTCGTTTTAGTTAATAATTGGTTTTCAAAGTTCTCTGGGATTTATGTTTTAAATCATTAAGTATAATTCGAATTTCATTTTCAATTGAATGAGTGGCAGGATACTGCTGTTTTGGATTTTGCCCGAGATAATCATCAATAAGAGTGATAGCTTCCATCTCTCTTCCCGAATTGATGTATAGTTTTGCAAGTTCAAGAACAGGTTGGCGCCCTTGCAGGCAGTTTATTTTGACATGAAAAATGAAAAATTTCCTTATTTCAATGTGAATGGAGATGATCACCAGTATAGAATTTTATGGAATCTCCTGACAATATCAGGGCAGAACACAAATACAGAAGGGCTTGTAATCAAAGAGTCTGATCCTTCATCTGAAAACTACATTCTTGAGATGAAATTTCCTTGGAAATCTCTGGGATACTTTAACCCAAAAGCAGATTCGACATTTGGCTTTGATGTTGTCATCCTTGATAACGATGGAGCAACAAGAGAAGCTATGGTTGCATGGTTTAGTGATAGTTACTGGAGTTGGAATAATACAAGTTATTATGGGACTGTAGTTCTTAAGGATTCAAATACAGATACAGATTTGAATGCAGTATCAGTTAAGACAACTTTTGCACCGCTTATTGACGGGCGTATCGAAGATATTTGGGATAATATCCCCTTGTATAAATTTGAAAAAGTAATTACAGGTACGCTTGAAGGTGAGAATGATCTTTCCGGATATTATAAAACATGCTGGGATGAGGAATATTTCTATCTGTTGGTCAATGTAAAAGATAATGTTAAAAGCATTGCTTCTGTTTTATTTGATTATGGTTGGATTGAAGACCAGGAAGGGAATGTTGTCTGGAAAATGGAAATGAAACGAACAAAACATGCCGGAGGAGGCTTAAAGAACAGGTATTCAGATACAATTATTAATTTGAAAAAAGGACAATACTATCTCAGGTACAAGACTGATGAAAGTAATTGCCCGGACAACTGGGATACAGAACCTTCGGGGAATGATTTTTATGGAATAAAATTATTGTATGAATGAGGTCGTGGTTTACTGCTTTAGCCTTCTCCACCCATAGAACACAGGTATTCCCAGCAATACTATAACCAGTCCGGGGAAGGTATAACCCGGTTTATAGATGAGTAGGATCACCATTATGAAAAGTGTTGTAATTATGTAAAGTGCCGGAATAACCGGGTAACCAAAAGTCTTATAAGGTCTTGGTATATCTGGTCTTTTTACCCTAAGTACAAATATTGCAGCAATTGTGAGGGAAAAAAAGATCAACACGGCAAAAATCACATAATCAAGGAGATCATTATATGTTCCGGAAAGACAAAGTATTATTGCCCATATTCCCTGTAGCACTGTCGCAAAACCTGGAACACCTTTTTTATTTAATTCCCCGACCTTCCTGAAGAACAATCCATCTTTTGCCATTGCGTAGTAGACCCTTGGAGTTGTCATTATCATGCTGTGGTTGCAACCAAAAGTGCTTACCATTATTAATACAGCCATAATAACAGTGGCATAATTTCCAAATACAACGCTCATTGCCGATGTAGCAACCCGGTCGGATGTTGCATATTGTATTCCTCTTGATAATGCATCTGCTCCATCAGGCATACCTGAAAGAGGAAGTATCTTAATATATATGAAATTTGTAAGCATATAAAGTACCAGGACTATCATTGTCCCGAATACAAGGCTAAGAGGAACATTTCTCTTAGGATTAATTACTTCTCCGGAGATATACGTAACATTATACCAGGCGTCGGCAGCAAACAAAGCTCCTACAAGGGCAGTTCCGACAGCAGCTATAAGGGCAAATCCTCCCAGTGATGTTGTTGTTCCGTCCGGATTGATTTTAGCTGCATCCCAGAAAACAGATTTATTAATATTCCACGATTCAATATCACTTGTTGCCAGGAGACCAACAAGAATAAACCCAATCAGCGCAATAACCTTAGTCGAGGAAAATAAGTTCTGTACCAATTTCCCTGTTACTATACCTCTAGTATTAAGCCATGTAAGGAATGCTATCATCATTATGGCAACAAACATTGTAGTATTTATATGGATTGGTCCAAGTGAAAACAAAATATTTGTTTCAGCTATCCAGGGAAATATCACTCCCGAGAACTTGGCAAAAGCTACGGCAACTGCAGCAATTGAACCACACTGGATGACCAGGAATGTGGTCCATCCGAAGAGAAAGCCGATCAATGGGTGATAGGCTTCTTTAAGATAAACATACTGCCCACCCACATGTGGCATCATCGATGCCAGCTCACCGTAACTGATAGCGCCTATCAGGGTTATTATAGCTGTTATAAGCCAGACAACCATCAGCCATCCGGGAGAGCCAACAGTTCGGGCAATATCGGCGCTGACAATAAAAATGCCGGAACCAATCATGGCTCCGGCAACTATAGATATTCCGTCAAAAAGATTGACGCGTTTCTGAAAAAGATTGTTTTCCTGTGGCATTTTTGGTTTACTCAAAGCCGGTAACAGGATAACTATCCTACTGTAAGTGTGGTCCTGAGCAGGTCCTCATCCCTTGAAGAGCTTCCAACCATTATTTCGAAATCACCTGGTTCCACAACGAATTTCATATCAACATTATGATATGCAAGATGTTCCGGTGTAAGTTCGAATGTCACTTTTTTGGTTTCTCCGGGCTTCAGTGAAACACGTTCAAAACCCTTCAGTTCCTTCACAGGCCTTGTTACAGGGCTTACCTTGTCGCGTATATACAGCTGGAGGATCTCATCACCAGCCATTTTCCCGGCATTGGTGACATCAACCTTAACCTTAACAGAACCATCCACTTTTATCTTTTGTTTATCAAGCTTTGGATCTGAGTATTTGAATTTAGTGTAACTCAGTCCATACCCGAAATGATAAAGGGGCTTGTTGTCCATTGAAATATAATCCATCAGCTGGGTGCTGGGTTTGTGATTATAAAACAATGGAAGCTGACCAACAGATTTCGGAACTGTGATTGTCAGCTTACCTGATGGATTGACATCGCCGAAGATAATATCAGCAGCAGCGGTTCCGGTTTCCTGTCCCATGTACCAGCCGTCTACAATAGCCGGAACATTCTTCTCAATATAATTAATTGAAAGAGGTCTTCCGTGCATAAGGTAAACAACAACCGGTTTGCCTGTTTCAACAATTGCTTTAACGAGATCTTCCTGCTGGCATATAAGGTCAAGTGTCATATCGTCACCAATATGGGTTTTAGCCCATGCTTCGCGGCAAAGATGTTCATTTTCACCAATTGCCAAAATGGTTATATCTGCTTTTTTAGCAACATCAACAGCAGCCTTAATAAGCTTCATATTCTCTTCAGGTGAAGGCAGTTTTATCTCATCAAGCTTCCAGTTGAAATATGGAATCTGTGCATTATCTGTAAGCTTCACACCCTGAGCAAATAATAATTCAGTTTTGTTGCCCACTTTTTCTTTTATTCCGTCAAAGAGGCTTACTTTCTGGTATGGCTCTCCTGCATAACCGCCCATGAAAACATCTTTTGCGCATGGACCTATAACAGCAATTTTCCCGTATTTATTTTTCTTGAGTGGCAGTAAGCCGTCATTCTTCAGTAGGACAATAGATTCATGTGCAGCTCTTAATGCAAGCTCCCTTGATTTTTTATCCTTGCTTATCTCTACTGCTCTATTGAGATCGACATAAGGGTTCTCAAATAAGCCAAGTTTAAATTTAAGTTCAAGAACCTGTGAAACAGCTTTGTCGATATCGGCCTGTGCAATTTTGCCTTCTTTAACAAGTTCCGGAAGATATTTGTAACAGTTACCCTGTGGAAATTCAGATTGAACACCCGTATTGAAAGCAACTTCTGCAGCTTTCTTCATATCCTCGACAACAAAATGCTTATTACATAGCTGTTCAATACCATAATAATCTGAGACTATCATTCCTTTATAACCCCATTCTTTCCTAAGAACGTCCTTCAGCAGCCATTTATTGGCATGAGAGGGTAAGCCATCGACCTCATTGTATGAAGGCATAACACTTGCGGGGTTAACCTTGTCGATACACATTTTAAACGGAGGCATGTGAAAATCGCGCAGTACTCTAAGCGAGTAGTTTGCTGGTGCTGTATTCTGACCACTTTCTGCCTGGCCATGACCAACAAGATGCTTGAGTGTTGCTGCAACATTATCCTTCCCAATTGAACCGTCGGATGATCCCTGTAAGCCTTTAACAGCAGCACAGCTAAGTGTTCCGTTAAGGTATGGATCTTCTCCGTAGGTCTCTTCAACCCTGCCCCAGCGGGGCTCACGACATACATCAATAACCGGAGTAAGTGCATGATGAGTTCCACGTGAACGCATTTCTTTCGCAACTGTTGAATAGACCTTTTCAAAAAGATCCGGGTCCCATGAACAGGCAAGTCCTATTGCCTGCGGGAAGCCTGTTGCATCGTATCTCATCATGCCATGCTGACCTTCATCAACAAATAACAAAGGTATACCAAGACGTGTTTCCTCAACGAAATATTTCTGGAGTTTGTTGCGCTGTTCAACTGTTTCTTTTATATGCCAGAAAGCAGGATGAACAGAGTTAGCTCCATTACTGAATGTGGCCTTAACCTTTTCCTTATCTTTGAAAAAATCATCATTGAAATCTTCAATCCCCCCATTCCACAAGCCCATCAACTGCCATGCTTTTTCATCGATTGTCATTCTTGAAAGAAGGTCTTTCACTCTTGCCTGCACCGAAAGTTTCGGATTCTTATAAGGCGCATTACTGGTATCAGGTTGTTTTGTTGTTTTTGCCATGGTTTTTGTTTTAAAAGTTGGTTTTGCTCACCGTAGCTTTAGCGAAGGTGAGGTACTGGGTACTGGGTACTAGGTCTTCTTTTAGTTAGTAGGCTTTTCTACGTTCTGCAAGTTCATTCTGAATTTCGATTTCTTTCGATTTCGATATTTTGTAGAATAGGAGGAGTATTATGACGACGACAACTGCGATGACAGGATAAATGCTTGTTGAAAGCCTTATTCCCTCTACAGCTTGTGGTGTTTGTGCGATCCATGATACCTTTGCAGGAGGAGCAACATAGCCGTACCATTTAAGCAGAAGACTGCTTATAGCGCCACCAATCGCAAGTCCGACCTTTAATCCTATAACAACACCTGCAAATACAATTGCTGTTGATCTTCTCTTATACTTCCATTCAGAATAATCAGCAACATCAGCCATCATTGCCCATGGTACCTGCATTGTAATTCCCCATGAAAAGTTGAAGAGTATCTGGAGTACAAGTATAGATACAATTGCAGTTGGAGCAACTACGTAGAACATAGCAGCAAAAACTGCTGCTAAAGCAAGTCCGAATACGAATACATTGCGTTTCCCCATCTTGTTAACAATTAATCCGGAAACAACAATACCAAGTATTGCTGCAAGCTGCCCGAAAATATTAGTTATGCCAAATACGCTATCGGAAGCAATTGCATTCTCACCTGCGAGACCAATAGCGCCAAGGAATCCGCCAAGGCTGTTATTAAGTGTGTTCATAAAGTTCTCCATTGTGGCCGCATCAAGGTAATACTGGAAATAAAATAAAAGCATTCCGTTCCTTATGGCCAGGAAGATGAAAAGCATCAGGAATATTGAAAACATTATTACCCATTGTGAGTTATGGAGAAGGTCGGAGATATCCTGTTTAAGTGATTGTTTTTGTTCAGGACTCGGTTTAACTCTTTCTTTTGTCCATGAGAATGTGAGCAGGAAAAAGACCATTGCCAGAAAAGAGAAAATCCCCATGGTTATCATATAACCTTTAGCGCTGTCGCCTTTACCAAAGTGGTTAACCATCGGTATGGCAAATCCGGTTATTGCTATTGTTGCCAGGGTCACAAAGATGAACCTGATTGAGAATAAGCTATTCCTTTGCTTCTGATCACCAGTAATTACGCCGCCTAGTGCAGAATAAGGAATATTATTAGCGGAATAAACAAGCATTAAAAGGATATAAGTTACGAATGCCCATATCACTTTACCAGTCTGTTCCATATCGGGTGTATAGAAGGCAAGAAAACCAATGATGCCGAAAGGCACTGCTGTCCATAAGATCCATGGTCTGAACTTACCCCACTTAGTGTTAGTGCGGTCAGCAATTACTCCCATTACAGGATCGGCAACTGCTCCAACCAGACGACCGGCAAGGAACAAAATTGCTATAGCGCCAGCGCCTATCCCGAATGTGTTCGTATAGAAGCTCAGCTGAAGAAGCATTATGGTCTGGAAAATAAAGTTTGCCGCAGCGTCGCCAAGGCTAAACCCTATCTTCTCCCTGATAGTGATTTTTTCTGTCATCCTTTTTGATTTAAAACTGAGTTTAAGAATATTAAGAATGCCAGGGAATACCCTGGCATTCCCTGGCAGTATGTTGCTTATAATAAACTATTTAACAGAAAACCTATAAATAGTTGTTGACTTCTTTACTTCACCCGGGGTTATAATTGTTGAAGGAAATGCAGGTTGATTTGGGCTATCAGGATAATGGCCTGATTCGAGACAGAAACCAGATCTGTGCTGATATACTTTACCTCCATGGCCGGTTTGTGTACCATCAAGGAAATTGCCTGAATAGAATTGCATTCCGGGTTCATCTGTAATAACTTCCAGAACCCTTCCAGTCTGTGGATCATATACAGTTACGTCTACATCTTCAACATTATCAAGAACATAATTATGATCATACCCTTTACCAAGGATAAGCTGATCGTAGTTCTCATTAATTTTCTCACCAATAACCCTGCCAGTCATAAAATCGAATGGTGTTCCTGCAACGGGACGTATTTCACCTGTTGGAATGAGGACTGAATCTACTGGAGTGAATCCGGCAGCTTTTAACGTAATAACATGATCAAGGATAGTACCATTACCTGCTCCATGAAGATTGAAATATGCATGGTTAGTAATATTAACAACAGTCTTCTTATCTGTTGTCCAGGTATAATCCATGATGATCTCATTGTTATCAGTCCATGAATAGACTACAGATGCAACAACGTTGCCCGGGAAACCCATTTCCATGTCGGGGCTTTTATAAGTGAATTTAACTTTGGCAGTATCGCTTTTGACTATCTCACCATCCCAAACTACACTGTGCCATCCTTTAGGACCGCCGTGAAGAGTATTTGTCCCATCATTCTGAACAGTTGTATACTCTACACTGTCAATCACAAACTTACCTTTTGCTATCCTGTTTGCATACCTTCCAACTACCGAGCCAAAATATGGGTCACCATCCCTGGTACCTTCGAAAGTATCGTAGCCTAGAGTAATGTTATCCTTCTTGCCGTCTTTATCAGGTACTTCGATCCAGGTGATCTTTGCACCATAATTGGTTAAACGAATAACATTGCCTTTATTGTTGGTAAGAGTGAACAGGTATACTTCTTTCCCGTCCTGGTTTCCAAATAAGTCTTGTTTTACCATTTCGTTGTTTTTATTTGTTTGATTACATCCTAATAGAACAAAGCCCAGCAGGGCAACAAAAGTGATCAGGTGTTTTTTCATGTCTCTGATATTTAGGGTTTCTTTAATGCTCACAAGATGGTCGGTTATAAGAAATTATAGTCCGTTTTTCTCAACGAACTCTCCAAATTTCCTGTATTTATTGAACAGAACGTTATATTTCTCAGCTCTTTTCTTATCTGGCTTGTATTCTTTTTCAAAGCCACCACCCATTGCTGCTCTTGCTGCTTCGAGATTTTTATGAATCCCGGACATAACAGAAGCTGCCATTGCAGATCCGAGAGCGCATGTCTGGTCTGAACTGGCTACCTTGATAGGCATATTGAGCACATCGGCCACAATCTGCATAACAAAAGGATTCTTTTTAGCGACGCCACCTATTGCAATGACTCCATCAATACGAATACCTTCTGATATGAATCTCTCATTGATCATCCTTGATCCAAAAGCAGTTGCTTCGACAAGCGCCTTGAATATCCTGGGTGCATCTGATCCAAGTGAAAGACCTGCGATAGCCCCTTTCAATTCCTGGTTTGCATCAGGTGTCCTTCGTCCATTCATCCAGTCGAGAGCCACGATAGCTGTTTCCTCGACAGGTATTGATTCTGCCTGCTTACTAAGCTCAACAATTATCTTTTCGGCTGCTTCAGCTTCGATTCTTTTCCTTGAAGCCTCATCGAGCCATGTCATTTTTGAAACAATCTCAGTTACCGGCCAGAGAAGAAGCTTGCTGAACCATGCATATATATCGCCAAAAGCAGACTGACCCGCCTCAAGGCCAATCATACCTGGTATTATCGAGCCGTCAACCTGTCCACATATACCCGGCACAAGCTTGTCACCGAGTTCTTTTGGTGATGTTACCATCATATCGCAAGTAGAGGTACCCATTACCTTAACAAGATGATATGGCATAATCTCACCGCCAACAGCTCCAAGATGAGCATCGAATGAGCCGGCTCCTACTTTAACATCTGTAGAAAGACCAAGACGTTTAGCCCATTCTTCAGAAAGATTACCTGCAACAACGTCGCATGTGTATGTTTCTTTGAATAGCCTGTCTTTTAGGCCTTTAAGTAGGGGATCGAGGGTAGTAAGGAATTTCTCATCAGGTAAACCATTAAAAGCTTCGTGCCACATTGCTTTATGTCCTGCGGCGGTACGACTTCTCTTAATAATCGCAGGATTGGTCTCACCTGTAAGGATTGCCGGTATCCAGTCGCAATGTTCAACCCACGACCAGGCATTTTTCCTTACTACCGGGTTTTTCCTCATGATATGAAGAACTTTTGCCCAGAACCATTCGGATGAATATATCCCGCCTTCAAATTTTGTAAAATCAACACCACCCCATGATTTTGCCTTTTCATTAATTTCAGCAGCTTCTTTAACGGCGGTATGATCTTTCCAGAGGACGAACATTGCATCTGGCTCTTCGCTGAACTCCTTAGTTAATGAAAGAGGAACACCTTCTTTATTAACAGCAACCGGAGTTGATCCGGTAGTGTCGACAGTAATACCGGCGACATTCTTAATAATCTCG
>DATALD010000082.1:0-3106 GCA_036261255.1 Bacteroidales bacterium | reverse complement strand
ATGACTCCCGTCGAGTTCCGCCAAAAGGTTGGGAACGTCAATAACTCTACGAGTTATCTTCCGTTCCCAACCTTAAAAGAATATAAATTAAGTAATAATAGAAAGCAACAAAAAGAGTCAACGTTAATTAGGCATTGACTGTGTTCGATGCAGTACCCAGAACCCAGAACCCAGTATCCAATCACCCGATAATATCAAGTATTTCATTCAGATTAAAATCCTTCAATGGATTATTGCTTGAAATAAAAGAATCCGCGAGCTTAGACTTCCTGTCCTGGAGCCTCCTGATCTTTTCTTCTATGCTGTTACTTGTTATATACCTGTAAACAAACACACTCTTGTCCTGGCCTATCCTGTGAGCCCTGTTAAGAGCCTGCATTTCAGATGCCGGATTCCACCATGGATCAAGTATGAATACATAATCAGCTGCTGTAAGATTTAAACCCACTCCACCAGCTTTCAACGAAATGAGAAATATCTTTTTCTCCTTATCGTCAATGAAGCTATTCACAATTCTCTCCCTATTTGTACTTGATCCTGTCAGCATTTCATAACCAATTCTCTTATTCCGGAGCTCTGTGGCAAATATTTCGAGATGTCTTACAAATGAGGAAAATACAAGTATTTTATGTCCTTCGGAGATTACATTACTGATGTCCTGCATCACCGTCTCGAACTTACCCGAACCTTCGGAATAATCATCAAATGCCATCAAAGGATGATTAGAAATTTGCCTGAGTTTCATCAATCCCTGCAAAACAATTATTGCTGTTTTTTCAAGTCCCGATGATGAAATACTTTCGAGAATGCTGTTTCTTACAGCCGATTTTTCCTCTTCATAAAGCTTCTCCTGTTCCTCGGTCATATCGCAATATACAGTCTGTTCTGTAACAGGAGGAAGGTCCCTCGCAACCATTTCCTTTGTTCTTCTCAATATGAATGGCTGAATAATCTTCCTGAGGTCTGACTCTTTTTCATCATCTCCCTGTCTTTCAATAGGTCTTGCAAACTCCCGTTTAAAAAATGCAAGATCACCAAGAAGTCCCGGGTTGACAAAATTCAGCTGAGTCCATAGGTCAGTAAGAGAGTTTTCTACAGGAGTTCCGGTCAAAACAAGTTTATGATCAGATTGTAACTTCGTAAAGGCTTTGTATAGTTGTGAAGCAGGATTTTTTATTACCTGGCTTTCATCGAGGATTATATAATGAAAACTGAATTTGCTGATTATGTCTATGTCTTGTCGGATCGTGTGATAGCTTGAGAGGATGATCTCATAATCAGGAAAATATGATATTGATTTTTTCCTCTGAATACCTTTGTAGGTGTAAATTCTCATTCCCGGAACAAACCTTTCGATTTCATTTTCCCAGTTGTACACCAGCGATGCAGGAACAATAAGTAAACTTGTCAGCCTGTTTTCAATAAAACTAAAGAGATCTGCCTGTACTTGCTCAGAGGATGGTGTTGTATTATTCTCTTTGTTATACTGCAACAATGCCAGTGTTTGTATTGTTTTGCCGAGTCCCATATCGTCAGCAAGGCAACCACCAAGATTTGCAGTCTGAAGAAAATTAAGCCAATAAAAACCCTCTGCCTGGTATTTCCTTAGCTCACACTTTAGCCCTGATGGTATTGGCACTTCGGGTATTTGCCCGGGAACAAGGAGCTTTTTAAGCTTTTCAGATACTTCATGTTCTCCTGATAACGTATCTGAAAGTAGTGAAAAATGCTGCTTATGAATTGTCAAAGAATCACCTGAAGTTTTTCCAAGTTCGAATACATTTTTGTATCGTGTAAACCATGATTCCGGAAGTATGGCGATCGTGCCATCGGGAAGCATGAATTCGCGTATGTTCTCAAGTATATTCTTCCTGAACCTTGTGAAAGGTATTTTAAATTCACCAATTATAACAACAGCTTTCAGGTCGAACCAGTCATTAACCATTTCACTGCTGATTTCCATTTCAACAGGTTTCAGGTTAAACCTGGCATCCATTCTTGAAACTATTGAAAAACCGGCTTCAGTCAAATCTGTATAATTTCTGTTGATACATTCAACTAAAGGGTATATCTCATAGGTTTTCCTGTCTTCGGCAAGCAGATAGAAGTTCTTATCATCATCAGAGAATAATCCGGTCTCTTCAAGTACCTGTCGGCATTTTAACTCCCATTGAAAATCACGTCCGAACTTCCTGAAAGTTATACTGTCACCCTTATGATCAAGTATTGTCAGGCCTTGTATTGTCTCATCAGCTGTTACTTTTATTCCTTCATAATAATAGCTAAGTATTAAAACGGGTATCCCCCTGATGCCAGGATCTATTTCAATGACTGCCTCCTTCCGGGGTACTGAAAGAATAATTTCAAAGCCTGTTCCTTCGACCTTAAAATTATTTACAGCATTAAGAACGAAAGTCTTAAAATATTGTGTTTCATTCTTTTTCGGGATTATTACGTGTTTTCTCGTCAGAAAAGGTTTTAGCTTTGACCCGTCAATATCTGAAACGAAATAAATAATTCCTTCCTGGATAATAATGCAGGGAGACATGCAGAGTATTTCAGTTGTACTATCAAGCAGGTCAATTCTCTTCCCGGCACAATCAAGGTTAAGGTTATATGTTGTTTCTTCTTTTGATCTGTTGAACCTGAAGACAGGTGACGCATTTTCCTGGGCAGGAAAATACCTGTCCTCTGAATGCAATGTAACACTCATGTGCCTTCTCTTGTATATCGGGATATCTTCATTCCTTGCAACAGTGATACACTTGTAGATTCTTTTTTCAATATATGGCCTGATAAAACCTTCAATTCTATCAGTAGTCACTTTCTCAAGAAACTCTTTTACATTCTTTTCTCTTGAGAAAAGTTTATGCAGATCACGGTCGGTGTATTCATTTATTATTTTAACAACATGCCTCTCCTCATCTGTAAGTATGCTTAAGGTATCGATGTTGGGAAAAGGAGAGAGGCATTCGGTCAACCTGAAGAATCCCGATTCCTCAACGACAATATAGGGTAAAAATATATGGCCCCAGATCCGGTGTTCTGTTAAAAGCAATATGAACTGCCTCTTCTTTTTCTCTATGTTCTTTTCCAAATGGCTGCC
>DATALD010000080.1:0-1671 GCA_036261255.1 Bacteroidales bacterium | reverse complement strand
TCTGAAAATTAATGCGGATAATTACAGATCAGGCATAGTTAACGTATCTGAAATGCTTCAGGCGCAGTCATTATTGGAACAGGCTAAAAACACTCTTGCTGATGCGAAATCTGCTTATAAGTTAAAGCTTGCAGAGTATCTGGTTGCAACGGGAAGATATTGAATGAATTTAAATAAAATACCCTTTCCCGAAAAAGCAAAAGGGAAAGGGTATTTATAATTAAATAGTACCTGGGTTATTTTTTTCCTCCGAAGCGGAAATCGATTCCTGCACCGATTATCCAGGTTTTTTTGCTGTAAGTTTCAGTTACAGGCAAAGCAATAGTTGATGTTAGCTGGCGCGAAAAGTTTTTAGTATCGTCAGCATATACTGTGTATTGTCCTCCAAGGTTCAAATCAATCATGTCATTGATCCTGAATCCCAGACCGGCTCCAAATGAGTTAGTGTTGGTACTATAAGTCTGATCGTTCTGGTAATTTTGATTCACTCCAGTTGCTGTAGATAACCAACCGGCACTTACGCGAAGCTTATCAGTAAGGCTATACTCAGCACCTAGACCATATTCCATGAAGTTTTTATCGATTGTCACAGAGTTAATTGCCCTGGTATCCAAGCTCTTGTCAAAGTATGTATTAAAGCTTGCGGTAACCATTAATTTTTCAATGGGTTTAAGCTCAGCTCCAAAAGCTAGTAGTGCAGGCATATCAGCCCTGTATTTACTACCGTCTACAAACAATCCTCCGGCATTCTTACCGCCATTTACCTTGGTTGTAAGCTCAAGCTTTGTAGCAAACTCATACTTTAAAGCTACATTCAGCATTTCGATTGGAGAAATATTAACACTGATTATTGGAGCAATACCTGATCCTGTTTCTTCAACATCGGCTTCGAGTGCGGTAGCTGCATCAACTACTGTCGCAGTTCCATTCAGGCTTGTTTTATAAGGATCAGGCACAAACCCTGCTATTGTTCTCAAATAGTCACCAGGGGCCTGGTTACCACCGAATCCAGCAGGGGCATCGATCTGTACACTTCTGACATATCCTGAATAGGTGTTTTTTGCTGAAACAAGTCGTGCACCTAATGCAACAGAAATCATATCATTAAGCTTGTATGCAACATTCGCCTGATAACCAAAATACACTGATGTTCCTTCAAAGAAAATATCTGCGCTGTAACCAGTTATATTTACAATGGATGCCAGAGATGGTACGGCAGTAGCGAGCGGTTGTAATTGTGACTGAAGTTTTGGTACAAGTTCGGAGATTCCCATTTCAAATGAGGGCAGACCTGTATTATATTTGGCTCCTCCACCTCCACCAACAGGATTGATTCCTGCCGAGAAAGAAAATTTACCAGTATTAAAGGCTGCATACACTCCTGGAAAAAGGGGAGCCTTCACATCTCCAACATATTCTCTTGGCTTAGTCCCGGATAAATACTGATAATTATTAGTTACAGTTTTGGTCTGGGTAACAAACTGATTGTTGATAGATGCAAAAAAACCTGTACCAAGTTTGGTCAACCCCGCAGGGTTGTAAAAGGCAGCATCAATGGCAGTTGATGCATTCCGGTTCTGCAGTCTTGTGAACAGGGCGCTCTGGTTGTTGTTTGTAACCAGTCCGCCTGCAAAAAGGCTGCCTGTAATACACATAGATGCAAATAAAATA
>DATALD010000073.1:0-90173 GCA_036261255.1 Bacteroidales bacterium | reverse complement strand
ACAATGGACTTAATGCATATTATTCAATAACTTCAGGTTATAAAAAGAAGGATATATTCTACCTTGATATGAAAAAAGGTGAATCCGAACGTCCTTATGCAATCACAGGCAAGTTTTCTGTTAACGATACACTGATAAGCGCTGTTAAGAATGCATCAGTAAAAATCATAAACAAAGTTACCGGAGATACATTGTATAGATGCAAACCTGATGCTGAAACCGGCATTTACAATACAAACGTTGGAGCGGGTTTGTTAAGAATTTTGTATTCAGGTGAGGGATATCTGAGTCAATATATTGACACCTTGATTGTTCCAAACTTCCTTGAATCAACAATCAGTTTAGATATGACCCTTCTGAAGGATACAACAGCTCCCGAGCCAGTGGTTTATGAAAAAATAAATTTATCGAATATTCCTGTCGTTTCAGTAGTCGATTCCTCAATTCTTGTCAAAGATATGAAGGTATCAGATGAAGGTGATAAGAATGTTCAGGACAGTGAAGTTCTCTTCTATACGGTTCAGGTTATTGCTCTGCATAAACCAGTTGATGCATCCTACTTCAAGTATATCAATGATATTAAAATATTATATAATGATGAGGATAAGTTTTACCGTTATACAACAGGAAATTTCCAGACTAAGGATGCTGCTTATAAGCACCGCGAGGACCTGCTTAAGAAAGGCTATCCCAAACAGATCTTCATAAAAAAGGTATCTAAATAAGTTTTTGAGTTGAGATTGAATTGAAAAAGGGAAAAACAAAAGGCAATGGCCTCCTGAATGGCAAAATCAGACTGGGCATCATCGGAATGTTGTTTAGTTTATTAATATTTGCAATAATACATCTGAATGAACAAAAAAAAGCAATTAATGAACTGAACAATCTGAGCGAAGATATCCATAAAAGAATATCATCGAGACTGTACTTGCATCAACAATTATTAAGAGCGACTGCAGCTTTTTTCCAGGCAAGCGATTCAGTAGAGATGGATAGTTGGGATACATTTATCTCCTATCCAGGAATGATAGGGACACTTCCAGGCACACGCTCTATTGCATATATTTCCTCAGTTAACGATTCTTCAACATCAATCTCATACATTGAACCTGTTGGCAGAAATCGCAGGATGATTGGGTTCGATATGTTTTCAGAGCCTGTCAGAAGAAAAGCTATGGAACTTGCACGAGACTCGAATAAAGTAATAATTACAGGGAAGATACACCTGAATCTTATTTCTGATACAAGCTCCCAGTATGGTTTACTTATGTTTGCTCCTGTTTATAGAAAGAATAGCCCGGTTAACACTGTTGAGGAAAGAAGAGAATCAATTAAGGGATGGATATTTAGTCCATTTGCAGTCAAAAACTTTGTAAAAAGTGTAATTGATTCAGAAGATTTATTCGCAAACCAAAGAATCGACTTTAATATATATGACTCTGACATATCAGAAGAATCGATGCTTTTCCGAACTAATGATAGTACTGGTGAAAAAAGGAACAATACTATTTCAATACCATTAGTCTTCAATGATCATACGTGGATGCTTCAGTTTAAACATAATCGCAGCTTCTATCACCTGAGCACAATTGAGGTAATAATCCTGATATGCGGAATAATTGTTTCAGCCCTTCTGTGTATATTAGACAGGTCATTCAGGAATACACATTCAAGAGCCTTAACCATTGCAGAAGAGCGGACTAAAGAATTAAAAGATAGCGAAGAAAGATTCCGCACAGTTGTTCAAACTCTGCCAAGCCTCCTTACAATAACAAATAAAAAAGGTGAGAACATTTTTGTTAGTTCAAACTCAGAATTGTTCACAGGTTATAAACCCGAGCACATCCCATTATCAGGTTTGTTCTGGGTTCATAATGACGACATCGAAAAAATTCCAAATTTTACTTCAGATTCCTATATAGCTGCAGATACAAAAGCAAGGAGTTTTAAATATAAGGCGATTAAAAAAAATGGAGAAATATGGTATGCACATACTTCGTGGGCTCTTCAAACCACTCCTGACGGAAGTTTTAACGGAATAGTGTTTCAAACAGTCGATATCACAGAGATAAAACAGGCTGAAGATGCTATTATTGAAAGCGAAAACAACCTAAAAAAGATTAACGCGACAAAAGATAAATTCTTTTCAATTATTGCTCATGATTTAAGATCACCTTTCAATGCAATTCTGGGATTTACTGTTCTCATCGAGGAACAACTGAAAAATGGCAACATTGATAAAGCTACGAAACTCACAAAGATGATAAATGTAAGTGCAGAGCAAACACTTATAATGCTTGAAAACCTGTTGGACTGGTCAACAACCCAAACAGATAATATGTCATTTAATCCAGGGTATTATTTTGTTAATCCCCTTATACAACAGGTCCTTACAATTATGAACACAGCATCATCTGTCAAAAACATAACAATAAACTATAAAGATGAAACCGGGAACCTGTGCATTTTTGTCGATATGAATATGTTCGATATTATCGTTAGAAACCTGCTGTCAAATGCAATTAAATTCACCTGCCCCGGAGGAAAAATTGATATTACAACAAGTTCAAAAAATGACAAAATAGAAATCTCTATAGAGGACAACGGCGTTGGGATGGAACCTGAAATAATTGACAAAATATTCAGTCTGGAATCAGGAATTTCAACATTGGGTACTGCTCATGAAAAAGGATCAGGGATTGGATTGAAATTGTGTAAGGAATTAATTGAAAAAAACAATGGGCAGTTAATAGTACAAAGTCACCCTCAGAGTGGAAGCAAATTTATCATCAATATGCCAGGGAAGAATTTTTTTAATGAGATAAATCAATCTTAAATGTATTATTAAAATCAGGTTTAACTTTTTTTTTTAATTTGGCTTAATGCATTTACTTTGATGATATCCGAAACTTAAAACCCGGATATTTGCATTAAAGCAAGGAGCGACTTTTAATGGACAGGTAAGAATGATGACCATTGTACCTGGATGATGACTGATAGGAGAATTATTGTTTTTACTGAGATGATTACTGATCGCAAAAATTTTGAATTAGCCCTTGAAACGAGCGAAATGCAGCTAAATTCAATCTTCAACAGCGCTCCTTTGATAATGATGTTGATTGATGAGATGAATGTAGTGCTTAAGATCAACAAATTTGGGATTGAAGCAACAGGCCGGGATAATGGAAAGCTTGATGGCCTGAAACCGGGGGATGTGATAAAATGTATTCATTCAAATGTATCTCTGGGTGGTTGTGGATATGATTCAAATTGTGAAAACTGCATTCTGCGAAAGACTATCGATGAAACCTTTAAAACAGGTAAAGAACATTACAAGATTGAATCAAACCTCACAACAAAGGAGAACGGCAAAGAAAAAAGTAGTACAATATTAATCTCAACATCAATTGTAACAAAAAACCCTGAAAAGCAACTACTTATAACAATTGATGATATTACCGACAGGAAACAACTTGAACATGATCTTATAAAAGCCCGCGATAAGGCTGAAGAAAGCGACAATCTTAAATCTGCGTTCCTTGCAAACATATCTCATGAAATCCGCACACCAATGAATGGGATTATGGGATTTTCAGATATGCTCACAAACCCAAATCTATCTGAAGAGAAAAGGAAGCAGTTTTCGTTACTTATCCAGGACGGATGCCGTCAACTTCTTGGAATTATTACCGATGTAATTGATATTTCAATGCTCGATTCGAGGCAGGTTTCTATAGTTGACTCAGAATTCAGCCTTAATGATTTTATGCAGGAATTATTCCTGATGTACAGACAAGTAGCCAACAATAAGAACATAAACCTCTTTTATAATAATGGTTTTACAAAGCTGAAAATCTTAACGGACCGCGAGAAGCTAAAACATGTTTTTTCGAACCTTATTTCAAATGCAATCAAATTCACTGATAACGGAAGAATTGAATTCGGTTTTGTATTAAACGATAAAGAAATTGAATTCTATGTAAGTGATACAGGAATCGGGATCGCCGCAAGTTTTCATGATGCTATCTTTGAACGTTTCAGGCAGGTTGAGACATCAGATACAAGGAACTATAACGGGGCTGGATTAGGATTATCGATAGCTAAAGGTTTGGTTAACCTGCTTGGCGGTAAAATCTGGCTCAAATCAAAAACAGGTCAGGGGACAACATTCTATTTCTCGATCCCAGCCAGAATAGTAGAAAAGGATTCATGGCTTACATCCGAAAATTTCTCTGGATTACAGAATTTGCATGAGAATGAAATTCTTATTGCTGAAGATGATGAAATAAATTTTCTCTTTATGCAGGAGGTCTTAAATGAAATTAACCTCTACCCTATGCATGCAAAAAATGGAGCTGAAGCAGTTACCCTTTTCAGAAAGTATCCTTCCGTGAAGCTGATTTTAATGGATATTAAGATGCCAGTAATGGATGGTTTTGAAGCCACCCGGTCAATAAGGGAATTTGATGCAGGTGTACCGATAATAGCTCAGACAGCATATACCCTGCCCGGGAATATTAGAGAACTAAGCAAATCTGGTTTCAATGGCATAATTTCGAAACCTATCGACAAAGAAAAACTGGAATGGTTGGTAATGCAGTATCTGTATTGACAGGCAAAAGGATCGCTATAAAGGAATAAACTTCGAAAGTTTGTGTTTGAAAATCGCCCGGTTGATTGGTTTGAAAATGATATCATCAAAATCTGCCTTTAATCCTTTCATTTCAGTCTCCAACCCATATGCTGTTTGTGCGACTATCGGCAAATCGGGCCTCATACTCTTTATCTGCTTTGTTGCAAGATAACCATTCATTACCGGCATTCGAATATCCATAAGCACCAGATTTATATCCTTGTTCTTGGAGCAAATTTCAACAGCTTCCTGCCCATTTGATGCATATATCAGAGTAACTTCATTCCCTTCAAATAATTCTTCAAGATACAGGTAATTCGAATAGTCATCCTCGGCTATTAATACAGTTGTCATTTGTTGGCGATTTAATTAATCCTTTTTATATACGTTTGATAATTATTATTATTTCAAATATTAAAAGCAGAGAAAAACCGAAACAAAAATAATTAAAATATATTTGTTAACTGTTCTCAATTAATTATTAAGCAAGGTTTTAGTGTCGAAAACATATTCATCATTAACAACTCTTTCTATTACTGTTTCAAGCTTTGAAGCAATATCAGGTTTGTATATATATCCATTAAATCCGGCGCCGAGAAGTTCAACAAGATCCTTGTGATCATCGAACATTGTGACTGCTATTAACTTTTTATAAGGCCATTGTATATTTACCTGCCTTGCAGCCTGAATACCATTCATTACTGGCATTTCGCAATCCATCAATATAACATCAGCTTTATACAAAAGTGGATGATTTAGCAATTCAAGTCCATTTGATGCGCTTCCAATAATTGAATACTTTTTCCTGATCGATAAATACATACCTACTGCATCAATAAAGCCTTGATTGTCATCAACAAGTAACAATCCAATTTTCTTATTCATTGTTCAACATTTTTCTATTTAAGATCAGACATGGCCCTCATAATTTCACTACTGCTGAGGTCAGCCTTTCAAACTTTCATCGTAATAAAAATAACTCAATTATAACATGCCATTATCAGAGTAATTTCTATTAATCATGAAGGGAAATCCCTTGAATTCAAAAATCAGAAATCAACAACCTTATTCTTAATAGCCCAGATAACAAGTCCGGAGGTGTTTTTTGCGCCTAATTTGCTCATTAACTTAGTCTTACTACTCTCAATAGTTTTAACACTTAAAAACATTTTTTCAGCCAGTTCTTTATTCGACAGACCGTTACATAAATTAGTCAGAATAGAAACTTCCCTGTCTGTAAGATTCACCTTTTCAGCTTCAGAAATTTTGGGTTTGCCATTAAGATTTAAAATAATATTGTGCAAAAGATCAGATGAGAAAAAATTGCCGCCGTTAAATACGTCCCTAATTGCTTTTTCAAGTTCACCGGCAGTCGATTGTTTCAGAACAAATCCCTTAGCTCCCGATGTAATCATTTCAAAATAGTTGTCATAATCTGAGTACATTGATAGTGCAATTATTTTTTTTCCAGGATCTTGCGATAAGAGAATCCTGGTTGCTGTTTTTCCATCCATAACAGGCATATCAATGTCAGTGAGAACAATATCTGCATTTACGCTCCTGATATTATCAACAAGTTCTTTCCCATTATTATACTCGGCGACAACTTCAAAATCTTTCACCCTTTCAAGCAAGAGCTTAACACCTTCAAGCACAATTGGCATATCATCCGTTAGAGCTATCCTTATCATCTTTCAGATTGATTTAGCTGAAGAGTAAAATTTACCTGTGTTCCTTTGCCTAAGGCTGTTTTATAGCGATAAGATCCGTTAAATTTGCTTATTCTTGTTTCAATATTTGTAAGACCAAATCCCTTTTTTGACTTTTTAACGGCCGAAATATCAAAGCCTTTACCATTATCAGAATAAGATACTTTGAGTACTGTTTTATCAATGAAAATGTCAATTATTATAAGTGAAGCTTCTGCATACTTTATTGTATTGTTTATTAATTCTATAATAATTCTGTATGCAGTGAATTCAATTACTTCACTGATTCTCTCTTCGTTATTGTAATGAATCTGGAATTTGAGATCAGTTACGAATTCAATGTTATGAGTAAATGCTATAACAGCCTGAACAAGCCCAAAGTTCCTAAGTACATGTGGACTAAGATTATTCGATATTTCCTTGATACTTGCCAGCGCCTGGTCAAGCAGGTTAAGGGCCCGGTCCGAAATTTTAATAATCTCTTCATTCCCTTCGAGCATTTCATTTAACGAATGAAGGTAAATCTTGCATGTCGATAGTATGGGGCCAAGACCATCATGCAGCTCTTTTGCAAATCTTTCTCTTTCCTTTTCCTCTGACTGTATTTCAGAATTAAATATTTTCTTCTCAAGGTTCTTCCTTTCCGTCAAATCCCTTACTAGTGAAAGGATACCTGTTCTCTGGCCGTATTTAATAAGCATGCTGTTAATCTCAACAGGAACACATGCACCTGTTCGTGTCTTAATCTCAAGTTCAAGTGGCGGCGCCTCCTGGCCATTTCGAAGCAGTGAATTTCTTTTAAGCAACAGCGGTCTTGATTGTTCCGGCAGGAAATCAAGTATGTTCTGAAAGACGATATCCTCAAATTTATACTCTATCATTCTGAACATTACATTGTTTGCATTAAGAAGCCTTAGATCGAGATCGAGTATCATTATCCCGTCATTGCTAGAATTAAAAATGTTCTTAAAATACTCTTCACTTTGCTTCAATGCATTCTCAGCATATTTTCTTTCTGAAATGTCTATCCCTATTCCGGTAAAAAACTTCTTGTTCCCCGTTTCAAAAAGATTTGTAACGAAAAGATATGGGATATCGTAGCCTTCCTTGTGTCTTACGTCAATTTCGATATCTGCAGAGCCATTAGATTTTAATAACTCAATTAACCTGCTTGTTCTTGCATTGTCGGAGGATGAAAAAATAAAATCAGGATAGCCACCCGGAACATCCTCGCTTTTATATCCGAGCTTGTCGCAATACCATTTGCGATTATACCTGTCAATCTTTGCATTTTCAAAGCCTTCTGTTACCTCATAAATAAAAAACAAGCCCGGGAAAATGTGTTGTATCTGGTTCAGAAATTTGCTTTCAGTAATAGTTCTTTGCAAATCTTTTCCAGAAATATCTCTGACAATAATCTGGAAAAAGTTCTCACCATTTTCAGAAAAGGCAATTATCCTTATTCTTGCAATGATCTTTCCTTTACCGGGTGTAAATACCCACTCGAATTCTTTTATATTATTTTTGATCGCTGCTTCGAAATACTCCTCGATTAGAACCTCCGATGATCCCGAAGCTTGCTTCTCCGGAGAAATATCTAAGATTGATTTGTCAATTATGTCTTCTTTATCACAATCGAATAATCTTAGAGCTGCGGGATTGCATTCAACGAACCTGTTTTTGGTCAGAATAAAAATTGCATCATTAGAATTAATGAACAGATGATCATAAAAACAAGCAATGTCCTTAATTATGTGCATTTTTGTTTCCTGCAATTTTTCAATAACAAAGATACATTTGCTCCGTGAAAAATAACCGGCGGAAATCTCATGATTTAATGCTATTTATACCTGATTTTATTAAGTGTAATCACTTGCCCCGACTTAGAAATAAATCATATATTGGTATTTGTTGGGAAGTAGGATTAATTTAGATATACTTTTTAAGAACTGAGAACAATTCTTTAGATTCGACGGGCTTTGAAATGCAGTCGATGCAACCAGCATTTCTCAAAGCAATCTGGCTCTCCTCCAACCCTGCTGTCTGAGCTATTATTTTAATTGCCGGGTTTTTCAACAAAATCTGGGTAGCAGCCTCATATCCTGAGATATCAGGAAGTCCAACATCCAGTAAAACCAGATTTGGTGGATCTTTTGAAGCAATCCTGATTGCATCAGCGGCGTTATCGACAAAAACAAGGTTCAAACCCTTATCTGCCAGGATATCGTGTAACAAAACTGAGTAATATTGATCATTTTCAACAACTAGAACTCTCCTGTCAGCTTGATTTTTATTTTGGCAAAGGCCAATTATTTCATCTTCTTCGGGTAAACTAAATCTGACGTAGCGTATTGTAAAATAGAATGTGCTTCCTTTACCTGCTTCTGAATTGAACCAGACTTTACCGCCAAGGATGTTTGTAAGACCTTTTGCAATAGGCAAACCCAACCCGGCACCATCGTAAAGCTTGGTTTTATCATCCTGAAGGTTTGAAAAACGACCGAACACGAGGTGCTGCCTTTCAAGGGGAATTCCAATACCTGTGTCAGAGATACAAAACTTAATCTTGTCACCTTCAATCATATAGCTGACTGTAACACTCCCTTCATCAGTAAATTTGAAAGCATTAGAAATAAGATTAATTAAGATTTGCTTCAGCTTTATATAATCTGTAATAATTTTCAAATCAGATATCCCGGTTCTATCTTTTACTTCAAACCTGATATGCTCTTTGTTAAGTTTTACCCTTTCCATGAAGAGAATTGGCAACTCTTCGAACAAGCTTTTCAGACTACATGCCTCAAGGTTTAATGACATTTGGTTCGATTCAATCTTTGCTATATCAAGAATATCGTTAATAATGTCAAGCAGATCACCGCAGCGTTGGTTAATAATCTCAGTAAAATGCTGAAGTTTAACTTTATCATTATAATACTTTGGTAAAAGACTTGAGAAACCCATTATTGCATTCATTGGTGTGCGGATCTCATGGCTCATATTATTAAGAAATGCCGTCTTCAACCTGTCACTCTCCTCAGCCTTATCTTTTGCCTTTATGAGCATTTCTTCTGTTCTGATCCTTTCAGTTATATCCCTCGCTGAGGCATATACCCTGTTCTCTGACGGAAATAGCCGCCATTCAATCCATTTGAAACTTCCATCCTTACATCTTAACCGATTAATATAATTTGTTATCTGAATTCGATCCTGCAACTTGTCCTTTGCTTCAATTGTCGATTCGACATCTTCGGGGTGAACAAAATCAATATATTCCTTCCCTAACAACTCATGCATCTGATAACCGAGAACATTCTCCCATTCGTAATTCAACCGTACAAACCTGCCTTCCTTATCTGCAATACATAGCAAGTCAAGAGCACAATCAAAAAACGAATTTAGTTCCCTGTTCTTTATTTCAAGTTCCTGCTCAATCTCCTTCCTGGCTGTAATATCATTAATTATCCCATACCACAGAGTGCTCCCATCTTCCAAAAGTTCAGGCTTGGCTGAACAATATCTCCATTGCAAACCCTGTATTGGAAGTATCACACGAAACTCACACTCATAGACAGTTTGATTTCTTGCTGATTCAAGTATCAGGTTAAAAACATAATCAAAATCATCGGGGTGAATACGATCTTTCACAGGTAATGCATTTTCCCTTACTTCTTCAGGTGTCAATTCGTAAATATTATACATGCCCTGACTCGCGTATGGGAAAGCTGTACGCCCGTCAGGATACAACCTGTACTGGTAAACTACACCTGGTATATGCTTTGTCAGATTATTAATAAGAGAATCTCTTCTGAGAATATCAATTTCAGTTGTTAACCTGGCTATTCTGGTTCGAATATCTTTGACATTCTTCATAGCGGCCTCCTTTTCAAGGAATATTCTCAGTGTGAATTTATATAATAATTTTGTTTTTTTTAAAAGATACTCTCTGATTTTTAATTTCAGTCTATCTCTGAATGGAATAAAACGATTGGTTTTATATGTAACTTTGCATTGATTATTGATATGTATGAAAGTTCATTTTATCGCAATAGGCGGTGCTGTGATGCACAATCTTGCAATCGCATTGAAGAAGAAAGGTTATGAGGTTACAGGCTCTGATGATGAGATTTTTGAACCATCAAGGTCGCGTCTTGAGAAAAATGGACTTCTTCCCGAACGATATGGCTTTTACCCTGAAAAAATAAGCTCTTCAATTGATGCAGTCATCCTTGGGATGCATGCAAAAGAGGATAACCCTGAGCTCGCTAAAGCCCGGGAAACTGGTCTAAAAATAATGTCCTTCCCTGAATTTCTGTTCGAACAAACAAAAAACAAAAAAAGGATAGTTGTTGCCGGAAGTCATGGGAAAACTACAACAACAGCCATGATTATGCATGTCTTCAGAAATACAGGCATGAAATTTGACTATATGGTAGGATCTCAGATCGATGGCTTCGAAACGATGGTCGGATTTTCAAACGATGGTGATGTTGCTGTTTTCGAAGGTGATGAATACCTTACTTCAGCTCTTGATAAACGTCCTAAGTTCCATTTGTATATGCCTGATATCGCGATAGTTAACGGCATTGCCTGGGATCATAAAAATGTATTCCCCACATTTGAAAATTACGTTGATCAGTTCAGGATCTTTATTAATAAAATAGCAAAAGGAGGTATTCTGGTTTATTATGAAGATGATGAAATAGTAAAGCAACTTGCATTAGAAGCTCCTCCTGAAATCAAAAAGGTTCCTTATAAAGTTCATGGATATATTCAAAATAAACATGGCTTCTTCGGAGAAACACTAAATAGAAAAATTCCTCTAAAAATATTCGGGGAACATAATATGCAAAATCTTTCAGCTGCAAAAGAAGCTTGCATTGCTGGCGGTGTTTCTGAAGATGATTTCTACAATGCAATAAGCAGCTTTGAGGGAACATCAAAACGACTTCAAAAGATTTGTGAGAATGAAAATGGAATAGTCTATCTCGATTTTGCGCATTCACCATCAAAAGTAAAGGCTACAGTTGAAGCTATTCGCTCAAGATATCCCGACAATCAAATAATCGCATGCCTTGAACTTCATACATATTCAAGTCTTAGTCAGGATTTTCTTCCACTCTACAAAGGAACAATGAAAGATGCAATGGCTGCATTCGTATATTTCAACCCTCATGCAGTAAAGCTTAAGAAACTCGAACCTGTAGCCCCTGAAACAATCAGAACAGCTTTTGGAGGCGAAAATATAAGAGTATTCGATAAGTCAACAGACTTGTTTTCTTCAATAGCCGGGCTTCGTTTTAAAAAACCGGTTTATCTGATGATGAGCTCTGGTGATTTCGATGGCTATGATTTAACTCAACTTATTAAATAATTTTCTTTCAAAATTTTGAAGTTATAAAAAAACATACTTTCTTTGCATCCGCATTTTGAGTTCTTTTAAATGGTCCATTCGTCTAGTGGTTAGGACGTCAGGTTTTCATCCTGGTAACAGGGGTTCGATTCCCCTATGGACTACAACTTTAAAAATAAAGTAATTAGTAAAAGCATGGCAAACCATAAGTCATCAGAAAAAAGAATAAGGCAGACAGAAGCCAGAAAAGATAGTAACAAGTATTATGCAAAAACAGCCCGTAATGCTATTAAGGCTCTGCGTACTTCAACAAACAAGGACGAAGCAGGTACATTGCTTCCAAAACTGACTTCAATGCTCGATAAACTTGCAAAAAAGAATATTATTCACAAGAAAAAGGCATCAAACCTCAAGTCTTCGCTTACAAAACACGTCAACAGTCTCTAACTTAGAGATTTAAATATTAAAGAGCCGTATCCACCAGATGCGGCTTTTTTGTTTGGGTGAAGAGCCTGGGGCAACCCTGAGTCGTTATTGATTTTGTGTAACAAATTTCCTAATTTGCATCATATTTCTCGCTGTATGTCAATAAAAATAACCGAATGGGCCGTTGAGGACAGGCCCAGGGAGAAGCTTGTCACAAAAGGCATAGCAAGCCTAAGCGATGCCGAACTGTTAGCAATTCTAATCAATTCAGGCACAAAAGATAGATCAGCAGTTGACCTTGGAAGGGAACTCCTGAGCCTTGTCAATAATAACCTTAACAGCCTTGGAAAGCTCTCAATAAATGATCTGAAGAAGCTACATGGGATTGGCACCGCCCGGGCAGTTACTATTGCAGCAGCCCTCGAGTTAGGAAGAAGACGAAAGCTGTCAGAAAATCCCGATATCCAACAGATTAAATGTTCAAAAGATGTGGCTGATATCTTTCAGCCGCTATTAGCTGACCTCCCCCACGAAGAATTTTGGATACTGTTCCTCAACAGATCGAATAAAGCAATTGGAAGGATGAAGCTAAGCCAGGGTGGAATAAGCGGCACAGTTACCGATGTCAGGATGATAATGAAGAGAGCTGTCGAATATCTCGCATCAGGAATAATAGTATGTCATAATCACCCTTCAGGTAATACGAGTCCAAGTGAATCAGATTCCAAAATAACACAGAAGATAAAAGAAGCCGGTAATCTTCTTGAAATACAACTTCTCGATCATCTTATAATTGCAGACAAGAACTATTTCAGTTTTGCGGATAATGGACTAATATGATCAATTTACAATGCAAAACTTCATAATTTTGCCCCTATGCCTGGCATCTTCTGAAGGTTTCTCACTTCATTGGTATCACCGCAAGTCTCAAGAAGTTCAGATACAGTTTTCCCGAGAACGGGATGTATTACATCGGGGGCAATTTCATTAAGCGGGACAAGTACAAATTTTCTTTCCTGCATCAGAGGATGAGGTATTTTTATGTTTAAATCATTTACAATAACATCATCATACAGAATCACATCTATATCAATAATTCTTGAAGAATAACGTACTTTATCCCTTATCCTGCCCATCCGGTCCTCTATTTTTTTTATGGTTTCAATCAAATCCTGTGGGTTAAGATCAGTTTCAGCAACAACAGCAACATTGAGGAATTGCTCATCAGTTTCAAAACCCCAGGGTTCTGTTTCGTAAAAGGAAGAGCATTTTAAAATGATGCCAATGTTTTCAACGATTCGTTCGAGTGAATCTTCAATATTGAACTCCCTGTCATAAAGGTTACTACCTATACTTAAATATGCTTTCATAACTCCTCACAAATTTGATATTAAAGGTATCAAATACATATAATAACATTACAAGTCAAATTGTTTTCATATATTTAAATTTCATTAGATAATATGTATTAATATGAAAGAGTTTCTTAAGTATACACTCGCAACAATTACTGGGATCATTATTGCATCCATTCTGCTTTTTTTTATAATGATCGGATCCCTTGCCGCTATTGTAGCATCTGGTGATAAGCCTGTAACTATCAGCGACAACACTATACTTGTATTGAAGTCAGGAATTTCAATTCCGGATAAAGGATCAAAGAACCCTCTGGCCGGTATTGATGTTATAAATATGGAGCTAACCTCTGTTGCAGGATTAAATGAGATTCTGAAAAACATTCAGAAAGCTGCTGATGACGAAAAAATAAAAGGCATACTTATTGAGAACGGCTTGCTAAGCACCGGATGGGCAACAACTGAAGAAATCAGGAATGCCCTTATAAAATTCAGAGAATCAGGAAAATTTGTTATTTCATACTCAGATTACGACCTCACGCAGGAAAGCTATTACCTATCAACAGCTGCTGATATGATCTTCATCAACCCCGGATCGATGCTTGATTTTAAAGGTCTAAGCAGTGAAGTTCTCTTCTATAAAGATGCGCTTGAAAAAATCGGTGTTGAGGTACAGGTAACAAGGCATGGAAAATTCAAAGGCGCTGTTGAGCCGTTTATTATGAACAAGCTGAGCGAAGAGAACAAAGCACAGATTAAAGCTTACGCCGGATCAATCTGGAACCATATTGTTGAGAACATATCCACAGCCCGCAATATATCCTCCGAAAAACTCAACAGTATTGCCGATAACCTCGATGCTACACTTGCATCAGATGCCCTCGAAAATGGACTTGTAGACGGATTAATGTACCGCGATGTTCTGATTGATACATTAAAAAGCCTTTCAGGCATCGGCACAGACGACAAACTGAAAACTGTGTCTATGACAAAATACAGTAGGATACCCGACAGGAAACAGGATATCTCAAAGAACAAGCTGTCGGTCATTTATGCTAAAGGAAATATAGTGATGGGGAATGGTAATGAAACAAATATTGGGGGAAACAAATATGCTGATCTGATAAGGAAGGAACGTGAAGATTCAAATGTTAAAGCTATTGTTCTTCGTGTTAACTCACCTGGTGGAAATGCAGTTGCAGCTGATATTATATGGAGAGAACTTGAGCTTGCTGCACAAGTAAAACCTGTTATCGTATCGATGGGTAATTATGCAGCTTCAGGAGGCTATTACATTTCAGCTCCGGCAACTAAAATATACGCTGATCCAACAACAATCTCAGGATCCATTGGGGTGTTTGGACTTGTCCCCAATGGAAGGAAATTAATGGAAGATAAGCTTGGGCTTAAAACAGAAGTTGTCAACACAAACAGCAACTCTGACTTTCCATCTCTTTTCAGGCCGATGAATTCGCGCGAAAAAGAAATAATGCAGAAGAACGTTGAAAATGTATATAGTGAGTTCGTTGGTAAAGTGGCTGCAGGGAGGAAAATGAAATTCGCTGATGTGGACAGTATTGGGCAGGGAAGAGTCTGGAGTGGTGAAAATGCTCTTGAGATCGGCCTCGTCGATGAGATAGGTGGCATTGAAAAAGCAATTGCCGGTGCTGTTGAAATTGCCGGGTTAGAGGATTATACGATTAGAGAATTACCTGTTGAAGAGGATCCTTATCTGAAATTGCTAAGCCAATTAAGCGGAGATGTTAAGATGAGTATTTTTAAAAAAGAACTTGGTGAAAATGTAAAGTATCTTAATATCATCAGGGAAGTAAAAGAGTTGAATGGTATACAGGTCAGGTTACCATACTATCTCGAAATACATTGATGATTGAATAAAAATCATGTTCGATAACAGGAACATCCTACTCTATCCTCTGGCGGTTGGTTATGGAATAATTACCGGCACAAGAAATTTCCTGTATAATACAGGAATATTGAAATCAATCGAATTTGATATTCCTGTAATATGTATCGGTAACATCACAATCGGAGGCACAGGAAAAACTCCTCATACAGAATATCTTGCAAAGCTTCTCTCGAATGATTTCAAGGTTGCTGTTCTCAGCAGGGGATACAAACGAGAGACTAGTAATTTTATCATCGGTCAGGAAAGTTCAACTGTCAGAGATATTGGCGATGAACCTCTGCAAATGCTTAAAAAGCTTCCAGGAATAACAATTGCCGTTGATAAGAACCGTGTTAACGGAATTAATATGATAATCCGGAACAGACCAGGAACGGAGGTTATTATTCTTGACGATGGTTTTCAACACAGGAAACTAACTGCCGGTTTATCAATACTCCTTATCGATTTTGAGAGACCTGTAAATGAAGATCACATGATCCCCTTCGGAAGCCTTAGGGAATACAGGCACAATATAAGAAGAGCAGATATAATAATTGTTACAAAAACACCGCCTGATCTTAATCCTGTTCAGAGAAGGCTTGACCTTGATAAAATAGGTCGATTGTCTTATCAGAATGTTTTCTTCACAAGCCTGAAATACAAAAATCCAATGCCTGTTTTCGGCAATGCTAACCTTGAACTGGAATGGAACTCATTCCAGGGAAACGGTGCTGTGCTGGTTACTGGTATTGCTAATCCAAAACCATTGCTTAGGCATCTTCAAAGAACTTTTTCCGAGGTAAAACATCTTTCTTATCCCGATCATTATAACTTTGCAGCCTCTGACATTCCGGCATTTGGGAAAGCGCTGAATGAGCTAAAAACATCTGACAGGTACCTTATTACCACCGAAAAAGATATGATCAGGCTCAGAGAACTTACTGATATTCCTGAAGAATTGAAGAAGGCATTTTATTATATACCAATTGGGATAGAGTTCCTTAATGACGACAATATTCAGTTCGATAAACAGATTTTAGATTATGTTAGAAAAAATAAAAGAAACAGTTGATTTTCTTAATGGGAAAGGGATCAAGGATCCTTATGCAGGTTTAATTCTTGGCACCGGACTTGGTGGGTTGACATCAAAAATTGAAATAAGTGTAGAAATAAGTTATGAAGATATCCCAAATTTCCCTGTTTCAACTGTTGATGGACATGAAGGGAAACTGATATTCGGAGTTTTTGGTAATAAGAAAATTGTTGCAATGAAGGGCAGATTCCATACTTATGAAGGATATGGGATAGAGAAAATTGCTTTCCCGATAAGGGTGATGAAATATCTTGGAATTAAATGTCTCTTCTTATCAAATGCTTCAGGAGGATTAAACCCGGAGTTCTCAATAGGAGATATAATGATTGTTACAGATCATATTAACCTTCTTCCGAATCCACTCATCGGAAGAAATGATGAGCGCATCGGACCAAGGTTCCCTGATATGAGTGAAGCTTATGACAAATACCTGATTAATAAGGCCCTGCTCATTGCACAAAAACATAATATTAAAGTTCACACAGGAGTATATTTGTCAACATCTGGACCGACATTCGAAACACCTGCCGAATACAGGTACTTCAGGATAATTGGAGCTGATGCTGTCGGGATGTCAACTACGCAGGAGGTCATTGTAGCAAGGCATATAGGACTACCATGCTTTGCTGTAAGTGTCATTACTGACCTCGGGGTGGAGGGCAAAATTGAATATGTGACACACGAATCAGTTCAGCAGGAAGCGGAAAAAACCGAAAAGTTGATGTCCGTCATCATGACTGAACTGATTGCGTCAATTTGACATTTATTGGATATTATAGTTTATATGCCTGCCTTGCAATAAGCTTCCAGGTTCCGTTTTGTTTTTGCAGAACCATCATATTACCGATTTTAAGGCTGCCGGGTTTCCCGTTTGTTAATGTTTCAGCTGAATAGATATGACGAACAACAGCTGTATTACCAATAATCTTTATTGTCTGGTCTGTAATTGTAACAGTGGTATAGTCAATTGCATTGGGGTCAAGTATTTCTTTTATAAACTCTGCTTTGTCCTGTACTCTGCCACTTGAGTGAGCATAAACCAGTTCATTTGCCGTTACTGCATCAAGTGCATTTTTATCTGCATTTACAATAGCAAGACGAATTTCGTCAACTTTTGTGGCTACATCTTTCTCATCAGCGGTCTGTCCCATAATCATCACTGAAATACCGATTAATAAAAACATTCCTGCAAAAACTCTTTTCATAGTTACCGATTTTTTAGTTTAATTGACAATGTATATTAAATATTAATACTGCTGCTAATTTATCTTTTTAAACATTACCTGATAACACTGCATACCTTTTTCCATCGTTGTTTTCTCCCGGTTTCGTCGAACATCTCAATAAAAACAATATAAATTCCTGTCCTCACTACCGAGCCATCATCTGATGTACCATCCCAAAACAGATTCGATTCTGGTCCGGAAAGAAGGTTAGAAGCTATTCGTTTTATATGCCTTCCCATATCATCAAAAACCGTTACAGATATAACATTTTCAAGACCTTGTGCTTTTATATTAATCATAAGCAGGTCCTCAGACCCATCACTATCGGGTGTAATTCTTGTCGACGATAGTTCTACCTGCTGGCCGGAAATAAGAGTATCCGCATGAGCCGAATTTGGAGCTCCTGGGGTACCCCACCCTATGTTTCCAGATGCCGATGACCAATTTCCTCGGATTGCTGAATCATAACCCGGACTCATTTTCTCAAGTGAAATACCTTCTGTGCCTGATAGTAGCGAATAATGCATATCATCGCTGTAAAAAACCTCATCAATCTTATCGAGGCTCCTGTTTAAAAGAATGAGGTGACCCTCTTCATCGGGCATTGAAGGCAAGCTTCGCTCAAAAAGAAAATCTGAACACGAGGCTTGATATCTTTGACCTACCTTGCTGATGTCAGCTGTGATGACGAAGAAAGCTCCCGGCATTATACACCTGTTTTCCTCTGAAAGCAAATAAAGAGCCGAAGTGTCTGAATCGGCACTTACAGATACCACCTGCAACTCTGATGCATCAAGTACATATCCTGATGTATTGAAAAATTCTATATAATCCGGATCGTCTGGGTAAGGATTAAACAACAGCTCATTGAATAAAAGATCTCCTTTCGTAACTGTGGTAGTAATTCCAAACATAAAACTTCTTCGCCAGGGCATATTTCCGGAAAAATCTTTTATCGTGCCATCTAAATTTAGTGTATACTCCTTCTTTGTTTCAAGTTGATTTCGCGGAATAGCAATAAATGACCTCAGGAGAATATCAACCGGATGAATTGATTGTATGCTTTGTCCATCAATACTTATACCGCCTGTGTAATTATTCAGGCAAGGAACTGGTTCTGAAAATCTTACGAAAACTGATGAACTGTCAAGAGGGCAGACATTAAGGAGTCCTGAGAAGGACAAATCCTGATAATCATTTGCGGCTGAATTTTTCAATCCGGGTGTTCCACCTGTATTTGATATTGAGGCTGTCCAGTTACTTTCAAATGAAAAAGGGCTATCGGTGTTCTTCATCTCAAGCGACCATCCCCCATCGTCTTTTAAAGAATTATTATACCAGGTTGCTGAGTACTCAACCCCGTGAATAAAGTTTCCTGAACTATCAGAAATAGCAACTATAGCGCCTTTATTATCAAAGGATGGGAAGTTCTCCACGCCAATAACCCTTCCAAATTTATCAAAATAACCAATATCATCTTCATCACACAGGGCCATTGTTTCTCTTGCACCGATAATCATTTCAGTGAAGATACATTCTTTGCCTCCTGCTGTGAGCTTCCATTTCGAAAGGTTTATTTCAAAGTTGGTTCTGTTCACAATTTCTATATATTCAGCATTTGGCAATGAAACTACGGGATCAGGATCTGCCATGATTTCAGTAATTACAATATCACCAATTTCAGCCCAGACTGGTGTAAAACTAACTTTAATTGAGTCAAAACAATTGCCTGGCATGTCGCAGATGTTTTTAATAATTAAAGTATTGATTTCTTTGTTATTAAATTGGTCTGTGAAAACAAGTAAAAAGGAAAGCGGGTTAATCTGTTTAATTGACGTTGGGATATATTTATCATTAAGGATTAAATTGCCAGGCTGCATACTTTCCTCAGAGACAGGTTCGCTAAAGGAAACTCTTATCTTGTTTCTCCCAACAGCAGAGTATTGAGATAATTCAGGGCACTGTTTATCTTCATAGAACGATCCCATTATTGAGATATCATCGAGCCATAAAAGCCTGTCTTTTGTTGAGGAATACCTGTAAACAATAGTAAAAAAAGAAGGTTCGAATAGTTCAGGTTCGTTCCTTACTTTTGATCGGCTCAATATGCCAGTATTATTTGATACGGCAACCCGCCATAAGCCTGATGGTGTTCTGGTTATTGATACATCAGCAGATCCTGAATTAATCGCTGATTGCCAGTTCACACCCGTAGCGCAAACTAATGAAATCACACCATCCCTGAACTTCACTAATCGCAATGAATCGTCAGAACCTGAAATATTGACCCCGATTGCGTAACCGTTAACTCCGGCAAAGCCACCGTCCGGCGATGGCATGTTGTCGGTCATTAAAAAAACCATCCAGTTGTTTGATGAAGATGGATCGTAACCATGTTTGAGTGTAAATGACCATGAGGTAGTATCCTCTGATGGGTGTAACCCTCTCAGCTCAATTCCAGCCAGGTCGTTCCCATTAGTTAAGTTGTCATAACAATGATGCAGGGAGAACCTGCCTGATAGGGGCTGAACAGAATCAATATGCCATCTTTCGGGGGGTGATTGTATCCACCCGTTAAGGACGCCTGATTCAAAATCAACAAATACCTGAGCCGATGCAACATAAGGCATCATCATTACGAACAAAATAACTTTTTTCATGCAGCGAGCGATGAATTGAAAAAAAAGTTAATTTTGACGGCTTAACTTTAAAAGTAAATTTAAAAGAATTTATAAATTAAAACAAAATTTAACCTTTAAACCATTATATTAAACACTTAAAACAGAAAGAAAAATGAAAGTTGCAGTCGTAGGGGCCACAGGTATGGTTGGCCAGACAATGATCAAAGTGCTTGAAGAAAGAAATTTCCCTGTAACAGAATTAATTCCTGCCGCATCGGAGAAATCAGTTGGCAAGGAGATCAAGTTTAAAGGTAAACCTGTTAAGGTTGTTAGTGTGAAGGACGCAGTAGATGCCAAACCTGTTTTTGCAATTTTTTCGGCTGGTGCATCGACATCAAGGGACTGGGCTCCTGAATTTGCAAAAAATGGAACTGTTGTTGTTGACAATTCATCATTCTGGAGAATGTATAAGGAAGTGCCACTTATTGTACCCGAAATAAACAGCAATGTAATAAAGAAAGGCGACAGGATAATTGCCAATCCTAACTGCTCAACAATCCAGATGGTAATGGCCCTCGCACCTCTTCATAAAAAATACAAAATCAAGCGACTCGTTGTTGCCACATACCAGTCTGTTACAGGAACCGGTGTTAAGGCTGTTGCTCAGATGGAGAATGAGCGCGCTGGTATTAAAGGTGAAATGGCCTATGCTTACCAGATAGATAAGAACTGTTTCCCTCATGGAGGATCGTTCCAACCTGATAATTACACAACAGAAGAACAGAAGCTTCTTGATGAAACACGAAAAATACTTGGAGATGACAGTATTCAGGTAACTGCAACAGTTGTTAGAATACCTGTTGTTGGAGGTCATTCCGAGGCCGTTAACATAGAATTCGAAAAGGAATATGACATTGCAGAAGCGACAAAACTGATTGCTGATTTTCCTGGTGTTGTTGTTTATGATAACCCTTCAAAGAATGAATATCCAATGCCAATAATGGCTCATAACAGGGATGAGGTTTTCATTGGAAGGATCAGGAGAGATCATTCAAAAGAAAAATGCCTGAATATATGGGTAGTGTCTGACAATATCCGCAAAGGCGCAGCAACAAACGCTGTTCAGATTGCTGAATTCATGGCAAAAAATAAGCTGTACTAGGAAAAGTTTTTTAAAACATTTAAAGGTGGCTCATTGATATTTCTTTGCAGCCATCTTTTTTTATTCAATTGCCGGATCTGAAAAATCAGGCGGCACATCGAAAAGGAAGTTGTTGTATGGATACCGTTTCACATGTATCTTCCTCACCTCTTCATACAATATTTTTCGCAATTCCTCAACATTCTCCTTCGTCTTTGCTGAAACAAATACTGTTTTGTGATGCGATTCGGAAGCCATCCATGATCTTTTCAGGTCGTCGAGTGAATAGTTTTCTTTAAGTACAGGTGTAAGGTCATATTCATCCTTTGCATTGTATTTAAAAGCATCAACTTTATTAAATATTACCAGTGTTGGTTTATTGAATGCATTGAGCTCTTTTAAAGTTTCGTTAACAACCTTTATCTGCTCTTCAAATCCTTTATGAGATATATCAACAATATGAAGAAGCAGATCTGATTCCCTAACTTCATCAAGCGTTGATTTAAACGACTCGACAAGATCGTGAGGAAGCTTCCGAATAAAGCCAACCGTATCCGAAAGAAGGAAAGGAAGGTTCCCTATAACAACTTTCCTGACTGTAGTATCTAGTGTGGCAAAAAGCTTATCCTCAGCTTTAACATCCGATTTACTAAGGAGATTCATTATTGTTGATTTCCCAACATTAGTATATCCGACAAGAGCTACCCTCACCATTTTACCGCGGCTTTTACGCTGGGTTGCCATCTGGGTATCAATTTTTTTGAGTTGCTCTTTCAAAAGTGCAATTTTCTCCCTTATTATCCGGCGGTCAGTTTCAATTTCGGTTTCACCAGGACCCCTTAAGCCAATACCTCCTCTTTGTCTTTCAAGGTGTGTCCACATACCGGTCAGCCTTGGAAGCAGGTATTTATATTGAGCAAGTTCAACCTGGGTTCTTGCATACGATGTTCTTGCATGGTGAGCAAAAATGTCGAGTATGAGGTTTGTACGGTCAAGTATCCTGCACCCAAAAACGCCCTCAATATTACGGATTTGGCTTGGGAAAAGCTCATCGTCGAATATTGCAATATCTATCCCGTTATCTTTGATGAACTCAGCAATTTCTTCGATTTTGCCCGATCCTAGAAGGGTTCGGGGATTTGGCGCATCAATTTTCTGGGTAAATCTTTTAATGGGAATAGCTCCTGCCGTTTTTGCAAGAAAAGCAAGTTCGTCGAGATAATCCTCTACTTCTGTTTCATCCTGCCCGGGATAGTTAACACCAATAAGAACTGCCTTCTCAGTTGTAGCTATATTATTATCAATCATTTACAAAAAATATGTCGCAAAATTACTCATTTTGCGGCATATTCATGGATTAAAAGTTTATATCCTTGCTAAAGGATGAATCTCCTATCGCTTTGTATTGCTCCTCTTATTGCCATTTTCAATGATTCGGAGCAACGCATGACCATCTCTATATTTGAAGGGAACGGAACAATTGCAGTCTTTGTCCTTGCAACCTGTTCAGCATTCAAAGCCTGGAGATCACCCAATGCGCGCGACGAAACATTTTCGAATACTGATTCAGCTCCAATCGGATCTTTTTTAATTGTTTTTGCAGGATTCAACTGTAAAACTTCTACATCACCAATTATCTGACAGCCTTTTGATTGAACTGTCTCAACAAGTGCACACTGAACAGTCTTGTATTTCTTTTGCTTTATATCATTACCAAGTGTATCCTTCATTACGTTTCCCTTCTTGTCAAGCACATACGAGAACCCATCTTCAATTTCTTTTTTGAATACTGAGTCTCTCTGTTCCTGATTGTCGGGACTGACAACAATATCTTTAATATTAACATTAATATAATAATCAAACTGGGTATCCTCGCCAGGGTCCTGAGTATGATATTCAACCCAGTCTGAATTTAATGAAGGAAGATCAAGTGCAAGAAGATCACGTTCAAACTCAGCAGGAAACTTGAGAATTGAACTATTCCTGACAGTGATGAGGACCCTGCTCATTCCAAGATATTTTGCATCAATTATTTTCTGGTCAATACCTTCATAGTCGCCAACATATTCTTTAGCGCGAACGAACTCAGCAAATGCCTGCCTGTATGAATCCTTTAACCTGTTTTTCATGAGCTCATTGCCATGGGCATAGTAGAATTCTGCGGCTTTTCTTTTAGCATTTACCATCTCAGGTACATAGTCTACATAGGGAAAGTCTATTGTTCCTCCCTTAGTATTAATAGGTGTCACAGTCTTAACGAGGGCTTGCCTGTCATTAAGAGCTCTATATATGAGATATATTTCATCCCATGCGTTTGCACGACCTTCAATTTTGAGAATTCTCAATCTTTCATTGTCCTGATCGTTAGCAATCCTAAACGACTGTGAAAGGATTTCAGCCTGTTTTTCGTCTCTCGGGTTCCTGCGCAGGTCTTTCACTGCCTGGCCAATTGCGGCATCATAATTCCCTCTCTGCAGCTGTTTCTTTGACGAACCGCATCCGGCGAGGAGAATTGTCAATACGAAGAAAAAAGGTAAAATTTTTCGCATATAAATCCTGTTGGTTATGGTGACTAAGGTAAGAAAATCAGTGAGAAAAAAAACAGGTGTAGATACGGGTGAATTAAAGCAGGAAATTAAGGGGTATTGAATACCTTACCCTTACAGGTTTCCCTCTTTGCATTCCTGGCGTCCATTTGGGGGATGCCTGAATTGCTTTTACTGCTTCAACATCGATAAGCGGGTCAACACCTTGAACAACAGTTACGTTACTTACAGATCCATCTGTTTCGACGATAAAAGTCAGGTAAACCTTCCCCCTGATTTTTCTATTGACTGCTTCCTGGGGATAGTTTGTGTTTCTTATTACCCATTCCCGAAACTTCTCTATGTCTCCTCCCCTGAATGTAGGCATTATTTCGACAAATGAGAAAGGCTCATCACCAGGAACCCCACCTTCCATTCCTGTAAAGTCCCCACCCGAACCGTAGCTGGTAATTTCAGTTTCATCGAAAGTGATATCAGAAAGCTCATCTGATGTTGGCAGGAGTGAGTTTACTTCTTCAACACTGTCAACAATTACAGGAGGTACATAACTGACAACTTCCCTTACCTTCTCTGGTGGTGGAGGGGGAGCCGTAGGCGGTATATAGATAGCTTCAGGTGGTTCAAATGACTCCATTTGAACAGATACGTATCCACCACCACCTGAATAGATTTTTTCATCATGGAGTCGCGTTATAAATGGCATTATTATGATAGCACAGAAGATTAGAGCCGCAACCATAATGCTCCAGGTTAAGATAGAGTTATATTTCTTCCTTAACTGGTAAGCGCCATAATCCTTGTTCCGGTTTTCGAACAAGGTTTCATCAAAATTCATTATGTTCCTAAGATTATCGAACATTCCTGTATAATACTCCTTTAAGGGGAGCTCCTGTCAATAATAGTGCCAATATACTTTATTGAAAAAGTAAACAAAATGAAGATGCAAAATTACAAAATTGCCAATGCTTATACAATATATGATAATTACAACAAAAAGCAGATATTAAAACAAAACACGATATTTGATCTTTTTTACTTACATTTGCGATATATATGGGGGTTTAGCTCAGTTGGCTAGAGCGTTTGACTGGCAGTCAAAAGGTCAGGAGTTCGATTCTCCTAATCTCCACAAATGATAAAAAAAATCCTGTATTCTGAATGATTGCAGGATTTTTTTGTCTTTGTCGATTTGAAACAATTTCCCTATGTTTTTGGGAAATGACATTTTGGGAAATGGTAGAGACGCAATGTATTGCGACCCGGTAAATAAATTGATTGTATCTTTGTAAAAAAGAAATTTGCCCTGCAAATTTCATAATAAATACTATATGGCCCCAAACCCCAAAATTATAGATCGTTCCAGAATATAAAAAGGTATATAATTGAATATCAGAGATATATTTCGATAATTTATCAGGTGTTCATCTTATCTTTTGTTTAATATGAAAGAAAAAGTTTTAATCAGCGGCGGAACTGGCTTTATCGGCAAATATCTCTCAGCTAAACTGGTAAACAGAGGATATGAGGTTTCTTTTCTGGGAAGAACAAGTCAAAAAAATTCTGGTATCTTAAGTTATTCCTGGGACATCGAAAATGATGAAATCGAAAAAGGCGCAATTGAAACAGCTGATTATATCATTCATCTTGCCGGAGCAAATATTGGAGAAAAAAGATGGACAAAAAAAAGGAAACAATTAATAATTGATAGCAGAGTTAAAACCAGCAGGATGATTCTTAATAAAATAAATAAAACAAATACTAAACTGAATGCTTTTATTTCTGCCTCAGCAATTGGGTATTACGGATTGAAGACAACAGACAAGATCTACTCTGAAACAGATACGTCTTCAAATGATTTTCTTGGTGAGGTTTGCAGGAAATGGGAAGAAGCGGCTGAGAATTTTGCAAGGTCGGGTATAAGAACGGTAAAGATCAGGACTGCAGTTGTTCTTGGAAAAGAAAGAGGAGCGTTTGCGAATATTCTTAAACCTGCCAGATCAGGATTCGCACTTGTAATTGGGAACGGGAAACAATTCATGCCCTGGATTCATATTGATGACCTGTGCGATATCTACATCAAGGCAATTGAAGATAAATGTATGAATGGACCTTATAATGCTGTTGCGCCTGATCACAAGACAAACAAGGATATAATGAAAGCCCTGGCAATTGCCCTGAAAAAACGATTATTGTTTATTAAGATACCGGAGTTTCTATTTAAAACAATTTTCGGTGAAATGTCAGGAATCCTGCTAAATGGTAGTAGAGTAAGTTCTGAAAATATTGTCAATGCCGGTTACAGGTTTAAATTTGCCGATCTCGAAAGTGCCCTGGAAGATATATTATCTGAAAAAATACGATGAGGCTCTGGTCATTACATCCGAAATATCTCGACAAAAAAGGTCTTGTTGCATTATGGAGGGAGGCTTTATTGGCAAAGCGGGTTTTGGAAGGTAAGACCATGGGTTACAAAAATCATTCACAACTTCTCAGGTTTAGAGAATTGCAAAACCCGGTTGCAGCAATAAATCAATACCTGTCACATGTATATTCAGAAGCTGTAAAGAGGAATTATAATTTTGATAAACAAAAGATCAGCTGGAACTTTACAGAAATCAAAATGAATGTTACATCAGAACAGTTAAGCTATGAGGTACTGCACTTAAGAAAAAAACTGGAAACGCGGGACAAAAATAAACTCGAAGAGCTTAAGAAAACAACTGCATTTGAAACACATCCTCTCTTCCGGGCTGTAGCCGGTCAAATTGAAAAGTGGGAAAACATTAAAGGTGATAATAAAATAGAGGCGCTTTAAAGGCGCCTCTATTTATATATTTCCTTTGATGCTTACCTGTAAGTTGTGAACTTACCTCCTTTGAAACAGCTAATACCATTATCTGTCCCAATCCATACACTATCGTTTTTATCTGTAACTATCGATAGAATATTATCACTCGCAAGTCCGCTATCTGTTTTATAGCTGGTCCAGGTTGTTCCGTTGAATACTGACAGGCCAGCTTTTGTTCCGAAATAAATGTTACCTTTTTTATCTGAAGATATTGCCTGTACAAAATCATCAACAAGTCCATCAGCCTTTGCATATACTGTCCATCCTTCGAGAGTATTGCCGCCTTTATGTTTGGCAATTCCTTTATCAGTTCCAATCCACTGGGTACCGTCTGAAGCTATGTGAACGCAATAAACATCATCTGATGGCATGATTATAGGACCCCATTCTGCATATTCTGAAGCTCCTGAGATACCATCAACCTCGTTTTTGTATACTCTGAAAACGCCACCACCAATTGTGCCTGCATAAAGTGAATCACCATCAGGACTGGTAGCCATTGATGTAATAGGATAATCAACAAAAAGATCTTCAGGATACTTATCAAGATAAGTATTGTCGAGCCATTTTGCTTTATCGAATGCAAATATTCCCTTATCAGTTCCAAACCATCTTAACCCCGGTTTCCCTACTACAAGTGAAAGGATGTTCTCGCTGAGAAGTTTTGAATTAGTAGCGACATAGGTTGTTGCTTCAGCATTTGCATCAACAGGAGCTTTGGCTGCGGTTGCTCCTTTTGGAGTTGCAATCCATAGAACATTACCATCTGAAAGGTCATTGGAAATGGCTTTCAATTCATTCTGGGGAACCTTGCTGTTAGCGTTATGGAGATTCCATTTGGCTCCATCAAAACTTACGATTCCGGCATCGGACAGGAACCAAACAACATTATTACCATCAACCGTAGCTGCATGAAACTTCTTTGCAGTTATTCCAGCGCCAAAAGATTGTACCTGTCCAAATCCTGATGATGTAAGTAATCCTGTTAGAAAGAAAACAAATGTAAAACGAAGAATGTGCTTTTTCATATTATATGTTTTAGCGTTAAAAGACCCTGAAGAATTAAAAATCTCCAGGGTCAATTGTTAAAATTAGTCTACAAAGTTAATCTAATTCCTGGATTGTTTAACCAGATTCTCAGGTATTGATACAAGTTCTATGCCATTTCCTTTACCAAGGTTGCGTGAATACTGTTTATCAACCGGGTTATTCCAATGCTCATGAACACCAAGTACAGGAACAAGGGTACCACTATTATCCGGATCATATTTTATTCCTTCAGGCCAGTTGGCTGGATCTGCAGCCTGGTGCATATAGTCGTCGACACCATTTGTTGCAGCCATTGATTCCCAATCATTATTAACAGCATCATGCTTACGATTCCCGTTCCATTCTTCTCTGAGGAAATCATAGCCAACTGATTCTATGGCGACAGGGTCAAGTGACATGAAAATAGAGTTTGACCAGTCATTATTAAATGGCGCCATAAAGTATTTAACAGGACCTTTAATCTCACTTGATCCACCACCGAACAATCCGTCAACCAACCAGATCAGAGTGTTTTGTCCCAGGTACTTACTTCCCATTAGGTCAACAAATACTCTGTATTTTTTATAACCATAGTTATCGGGCGTACCTTCTCTTCTTGCAGCAATGTGGGAATAGTGCAGATGGTTAGCTGTTCCTCTTCCAACATTTCCAAAGTGACTCTTTGCTGTAAGAGAAACACCTGCAGCCCCATGAGCTTTAAATGTTGTAAGGTTTATAAGATAATTTGCGTTAACAGTTACATCATACAATTTGTCTTTTGTCTTTTTATCTGAATAGAAAAGAACTTCTGTATCAGTTAGTTTTATTTGTGTGCGACCAAATTTTGTAGTGTTTTTATCGATGTACTTAACATTCGGAAACTCTTTCGCCCAAACTTCATAGTTGTGACCCCAGATCGGACACATTGGATCGCCGATTGATATATCTTCCTGCGCAACACCTACCTCGTTAACAAGTTCCCTTAGGAGTTCAAGCACAACATAAGGTCCATTTTCAGTCGGAATCATATCTCTCTTCCTTCTTTCGTCTGCCTGAGAGTTTGTAAGATTTTTGGGTATATAAAAGCCATTATCCTTATCAGCCTGGTTTAGAACCCATCTTGATTGTCCCTGGTTGATTTTAATAAAAATCTTCTCCCCTTTTGTGTAGCTCTTATCCTTATTGAATTTCTTCGTATTGAAATAACGGAAAACTGATTCCCATGATTTTTTAACATTCTTCTTACCGGTAAGCTTCAGCATACCATCCTGAAACATCTTGCTGATAACCTCAGGATTATTGTTTTGAGTACTACAGTAAAAATTGTAATTATCATAATCATTATGTTCGAATTTTTCGTTAGTTGCATCTGGATTCCATACCCATACAACTCTTCCGGGATTAATACCCATAGCTTTTCCAATTGGCTGATTTGGACCATCATCGGGACCAAGTTTCACAGGTGCCTTTTCATTCTGAGTCTGGCTGCTCTGGGGAGCAACTGCCATTGCAACTACAACACCTAACACAAGCGTGAATGTAGCAGCATACCTAACATTCATAATCTTGCGTTTTGATATTCTCGAAATTGATGTGAACCCGGCCACAGCTAATAAGTAAGCTACCAAACCCGACATAAAAGGAGCAGCAACTCTCATACATGGATATGTTGCCCTTGTTGGTTTTGGTATAACCCTTATAAGGAACCAGATTGTTGAAATTATACCCATCAGAATGAAGAGTACTTTTGGTGGCAAATGATGGCTGATCATCCAATCTCTGACGCGGCCTAATTTACCTTTAAGCTTGCTGATATCGAATTTACCTGATTGCATTGTGGTTTTATTTAGTTTGAACCACAAGGATAGCAAGAATTTCGGATAACTTGTATATGCAGATGTTTAAAAAAACTTAAAACTGGGTGCTAGTTACTAGGTTGCCAGAACCAGAACCTGGGAACCCAGGACCCCAGTGCCCAGAACCCAGTACTAATCCCATCTTCATCCCAACTTAATTTAGTTTTAATCTTAACTTCAGGATACTGTCATATTTTCGCCATGTCAACCTGCAGCTTAAACAAAAGGGATATGGGAACAAAAGAGATAAAACAGGTATTCAGGTTTTTCGAAGCAAACCATGATCAGTTAACATACTCTCAAAATAATTTCATCAGATCAATGAAAAAATATTATAAGTGGAAAAGAACACTTACACCCAGGCAGATAGAATGCCTTGTAAGTATGCGGGAAAATGTGCATATTACGGTCTAAATCAGATTTGATGAAATATAGAAAACTTGGAAGGACAGGTTTTCCTGTCAGCGAGATTGGATATGGCATGTGGGGTATGGGAGCATGGACCGGCTCGGATGATGAGGAATCACTTGAATCGCTTCAGCTTGCAGTTGACCTTGGGTGCAACTTCTTCGATACCGCATGGGTTTATGGTCCTGCAAAAAGTGAGAAGCTGCTTGGAAAACTTGTCAGGGCAAATGCTGATAAAAAACTATACACTGCGACCAAGATACCTCCAAAAAACTTTAAATGGCCAAGCCGGCCCGAATATGCACTTGACGATTGCTTCCCTCCCGATCATATAATCAGATACGTTGAAAGCAGCCTTAAGAATTCGGGGCTCGATTTTTTTGATCTTGTTCAGTTTCACACCTGGGAGGATAACTGGCTTAATGACGACAGGGCAATAAACCAGATGCTCAAACTGAAAGAACAAGGTTTTTTTCATGCAATAGGTATCAGTATAAACAGGTGGGAACCAAGCAACGGGATAAGAGCTGTTAAAAGCGGATTGATCGACAGCGTACAGGTAGTCTACAACATCTTCGATCAGAATCCACAGGATGAACTTTTCCCTGCCTGCAGGGAAATGAATGTTGGAGTGATTGCAAGGGTCCCTTTCGATGAAGGCACACTAACAGGTACTCTCACAAAAGAAAGCCATTGGCCTGAGGGTGACTGGAGGAACAGCTATTTCGTGCCTGAAAATCTAAATGCCAGCGTTGATCGCGCTGAGGCACTGAAACCCCTGGTACCGGAAGGAATGACAATGCCGGAGATGGCTTTGCGCTTCATACTATGGGAACAAGCAATAAGTACTATAATTCCTGGTATGCGAAAAAGCAGTCATGTCAGATCAAACCTTACAACATCCGATGACGGCCCATTAGCTGAAACTCTCATGGCCGAGCTCCACAAACATCGTTGGGTAAGAAAGAGGCAGGAATGGTCACAATGACTTGCTGGTAACCTTTCTTATAAAGCCGGAAAGAATTAATCCTCAAGCATTAATGGTGCAGGAAGTCCCATACCTGCAAGCTCAGGATAGTATTGGTATGTCTCTTCCCTGCTTGTGAAACCAGTTATTATAACCCTGTAATATTCCCATTGCTCTACAATCTTAACAGGAACATTCAGTTTTGATTTTACCTTCTTCTGGACTCTGACAGCTTCAGCCTTTTTATAATATACGCCTACCTGCAACGAGATCTTAGGAACCACAACAGTTTTAGGGGCAGACCTCCTGCTCAGGGTATTTACTTCTTTTGAAACAAGCTCCGGGGTAGTATAAGTAAATACAACAGGATCAATGATTTCCTCAACCGGTTCAGGCTGAACAATGATTTCCTCAACCGGTTCAGGCTGAACATCAACTTCAACAATAATATCTCCCGGAACCTCTATCTCTGTCGTGTCACTTCTAATGATCCTGACATTTGGAGTGATCTCCTTGAACTTCATTTTGCCAAGTTCAGAGTGGCTCTTCATAATGTTAATTACTGTCTGGTCGATCATTACACCAGTAGGCCTGTCAAGCTTATAGAATACCTCATTCATTGGCATAAAGATCTTCGACTCGAACATTTCAGGTTCTTCAACCTTCGTTTCCACTATCTTTATTACTGAATCCTGCCGTTCTCTGAGTACAATATGTTGTTGTTTAGCTTTCAGTCCAATTATCCATAGCTCAGTAATACCGTTATTCTTAAGAACTTCAATTATCCTGTCTACTTCAGGACGATCTGGTATTTCGTTGATCCTCACTTTAAAGAAATCATCCGCTATAACAATTTCAACTTTTCTTCCAAGCTGGCTTTCAAGCATCTTCCTCAGGTTTTCTGCATTTGCCCTGTTTTTGAAAGCTCCAAGCTGGATAGCCCAGCTGTCTTTTGTTATTGTCACCAGTTCTTCAAATACCTCATGAACAACCATTACTGATGTGTCTTTACGAATAACAGTTTCAGGTTTTTTAACAACCGCGACAAGAGTATCCTGTTTTATTTCAGGCTGGGAAGTAATTACCGAAGGCTGAAGCCTGAAATCAAGACCATCGATAATGTCGCCATCACGGCCTGGTGTAACAGTAAAAGGTCGTGTTGCCGGCTCAGAGATCATCCCAAGCCTTTTAAGCTGACTTGTGTCAACCATTGCAGAATATTCACCAGGCGTCAATCCAAACCATGAAAAATATCCATCGTCTTCACTTAATGTACTTGCAACAACCTTCCCATCCTTTGAAAAAAATCTTACTGTTATACGCCCCAATCCTGACTCAATATTGTTCCTGTTCAGAACAACCATTCCTGAAGCTTCGCCGACAACAGTAATTGGTATCTCTACATGTTTAATTATTTCCGGATCGACTGCGATGGCTAATACTTTTACAGGCAACCGCCAGGAAATGTTTTCAAAACTACTCTCATCAAGTTCAACATAGCATTTAGTATATGGCTCAAGACCAAGTATCCTTATTGTTGAATCACGTGGGTCCTTTTCTACCCTTCCACTTCCTGCCCTTGCATCAAGCCCGGCAATTTTTGGTTCATCATTGTCCCTTACACCATTTCCGTTTATATCTAGGAAAGGAATGAAATAGATCCCTCCTTTTCCGACATTGGATTGATTGCTTGTGCCGATGTAGCCTTTTTTAACATCATTTATTAAACTACCTCTTGCATATTCAATTAATGAAGTAACCTTATTCACCTGCCGAACTGAAGCTCCGACCTGTGCAAAACTAAAATTGTACCTTACCCCTAATTCACCTTGTATCTGATTGCTAATAAAACTTTTTTCAACTGAAAGATTAAGAAATGCTTTGTCCTTTACTCTTTTTTCAATAGCTAATTTGGCAGAGTAGAATTCTTTCCTATTGTAACCATACTGAGCCTGGGGTATAACAACAAAGTTCGCTGGTAACTTGACTGACATTGATAAGCTGCTGTTAACGTTGGCTTTAGAGTCGCTTATACGGAGTGCTGTAGTTGAAACACTTGTACTTACACCGGGGAAAGATGCAGAAATGGTCCAATCGCCCGATGTGTAATTTGTAAAGGAGGAATATGCTTCACCATTAGAAAACCTTGTTGTCGGTATTTTTATCTGCTTGACAGAAAACCTGTTGTATGCTGAGAAGTTTTTAATCCTCACAGGGAATGTCAGAGAAGCTGTTCCCTCTTCGAGGTAATTATATCTTATGGCTTTTTGGTCAGGTGTGTATTTTATGTACTCAACTGAAAGGTTCGCATTTGAAGGCATTCTGTAAGAAAAAATTCCTGTTGTTTTAATGCCATGAACATATTCACCTGATAAAAGGACATTATTGAATACATTAAATGAGGCCTTTAGAAATGGCATAAAGGGCTGCGATGATAAAGATGAAAAATACTCAGCTCCTCCCCCGATTGTTATATTTCGTGATATACCATAATTCATATCAACCCTTGAGAATCTGCTTAATGAGGTGTCTTCAACAACTCCCGCACTAATCTTGTATTCAAATGATTTTTCAGGAAGGAAATTATACGGTATATTGATAAATTGTTCGCGTACCTGCTCTTCACCCCAGGGACCATAAAACTTCAATTTGATCGATGAATTTCCATAGACAAGAGGGATTTCAAACTTAAAAAAACCCGAGGCATCTGCCTTGACATAATCAACAAGAGTATTATTTACATATAATTCAACAGTCCAGCCAGGCTCGGTCTTATCTGAAAGTGTGTAACTCCCGAACGATCTCCTGTAGGTTGTTGGTGTATTTGTTACCTGTACCCCCACAACAGGGTTGTAAAGAGTAGAAGTTGCATTAGCTGCAATTTTGCCGGCCATAACCTGTCTGACTACTTTAAAATCGTTATCAACATATCGCCAAAGGTATTGTTGTTGCTTTTCACTGAAAGGAGTATTTGAATAATAATAGAGTGAAGTTTTAAGTTCGCCTCCAGCCAACATAGCGCCAAGTCCAACGTTTAAACGCAAATCAGTATTGCCATCTGATTCCTGTGAGGAATAGACTGACCAATCGGCCATCCCAAATCGGAACACAGGGTAAGTCCTCTTTATTGTTGTATCAGCTATTACCTCGCCTCTGAGCTTGCCCAGGGTTTTTCTAAGCTCCGCAAGTTTCATTTCTCTTATTGCAGGAAGTTCTACCTTGCTTGTGACTGTGACTTTCAGGTTCCTGAAATTGAAATAACAATCGAGATCGAATATTTTACCGAAATATTCGGATTGCATATAGAGATTTGTTTCAGTTCTTATGAGATCTCCCTTTGTCAACTGATATGTTTTGTCACTGAAGCTTACCTTATTTTCCTGATGGTTTATCGAATACTCTTTGTTCTCATCAATAAAAAAACCAGATACAATATCCATATCACCGGAGATCTGGGCTTTTATCTTCATAGTATTAAAGAGGTCAGTTACAGGAAGGAATACAGTATTATCGCGTATCACAGCCGGCATTTCAAATACACCAATGCCTTTAATCTCGTATATCAGGCTTATTTCTTCGTAATCAAAATCATACTGGGCTGCAACATCCGAGAAAAAGAAAGCCAACAACAATAGCAAAAAAAAACTCTTTCCGTGGGAAAGAATACCCCATCTCTTTTTGATTCCGGTGTACTCTTTTCTCGGATTCATTTCTTTGGATAATTGTTTATCGAATTATTGTTGATTAAATATCACATCAAACGTACCGGTATATTCCCCAGCGGGATTGGCGGCCGGAATCCCAACTTCAAGTGTAGCTCCCAGTTTAACTACATTGTTCGGATCAGGATCCTTCCTGTCTTTCAAAAGAACAAATGGAGAAACAGGATCTGAAGAATCTACATCAAAAATCATTGTGCCAGGTCCTGTGAGTTGAACATCAACGGGAAGCATTGGTGTTATTATTGTTCCGGCCTCACCCTGGATATGGAGTTCAACAGATGAACATGTGCTTCCAACTGATAACAACACAACATCTCCACTCTGGGTTCTTCCCCCATCAGGAGCAACTGTAACTGTTCCACCGGTTGCCGAATAAAAAGTTCCAAATGAGAGTCCTGTAATTACATCAACTATTATTGGTTTCGGGGGTCTTGGTGGTTTGCCTTGTGCCATAAGTTCACAATTCAGAAAGACAAAAAAACAGGTGAAAATTACTGCTCTGATACATCTCTTTATCAATATGTCGTACTTTACAATCATCTCAAAAAGATCTTTTCAGTTACCCTTACTTTATCTGTTACCAAGGTTACAATATATAACCCACTCTTCAACCCTGGACTAAACTCAAGGCGACCATTATCTAAAATCTTTTGCGTAAATACAATTCTTCCTGTCAGATCAAGGATTGATAGTAGTCCCTGATTTCCGTTAATGCAGTTTATATTTGCGTAAACATTTTTGCCTGAGCTCCATATTTCCGGCGGAGTAATATCGTTAATAGCTGATTTGCTTTCAGTTGTAATATCTCTGAAGCCCAGAAAGAACCTGTCAACATAATCATCTGCTTCAAGATAAATATTCACATCAGCTGAAAGATCATGAGATATTCCGGTAGAAGCATCATAAAGATAAACCGGAAGGCTGCTCATTGATCCTTCCAGGGCAAGAAGTCTGAAAGTAATTTCGCCATCTCTTAATGTACTTAATCCAAGTGGAATAGGAGGCAAAACACTTTCAACCCGGGGAATTCCATTTATTGAAAGCATTGAACCGTCATTACCATAGCTCCAGAAACTTGGTGTATTGTAGTCAGTATTATAAAACTTCAGAGCATCATACTCGCCATCAAAATCAAAGCTTGCCTTATCATTAAGGTAAAGAACCAGGGGATCATAAAAACTTGAATAATCTGCAAATCCCGATGCTATTCTGACAAGTGATCGCTCACTGTAGGATAATGATTTACTTTTCGAGAAAGGCTGGGTAAAGTTGTTATTTATCCTGGCTCCATTAGTAAAACCTAGTGATCCTAAAACCGGATTGACACCCGAAATTTCCGGTACATGGACAAAGAAGCCCTGCATTGAAGGAATTATATTGGATGCATCTCCTCCATCAGAAGGAATACCATCTACTACGCTAATATACACCCCTTCATACGGATCTTCCGTTCCAGACTTATATAAGTAAAAAGCTTTATCAACATTATTCCTGGAAATCAATTCCCAATCTATTGGAGAAGGATATGGATTACCAACAAGATTAAATCCCTGGGAATAGGGATGATAGTTATTCTGAAGGTTAATAAGTCTTTCGCCATTAGTAACATTGCCTGTAACATCAACTGTTTTGGGAGCGGATGAGTAACCAAAGTTTATTGAATAACCTCTCATTGGAGAAAGAATTTCTGTAGATTTTGAGATATTAATCCAGGGATTTACAGGAGTAATACCAACTTTGTTGTTTTCATTGTATTTAAAGAAGTTAAAACTGCTGCTATAATCAGTATTTAATCCTTCATCATTAAACTGATCAACAGTAGCATCTGAAAATGGGGAACTAAAATACTTATAACCATAACCCGATGGCAGGTATCGTTGCATTGTAACATCGCCTGTAACATTCCATGAACCTGCAACACTTATAAGCGCAGTTCCGGATGCATCAGAAACAAGTGTAAGGTTACCGTCTGAATCAAGGTTACCATTCTGAAGGTATAACACACCAGTTACATTCAAAGGTGAAGAAAGGACGACACCTGAAGCATTGTTTACATTAAGATTCTTAACAGTATTAGCAGCAAAAACACTGCCTAGTGTTTGGATGACATTTCCATTCAGCTCAATTGTACCATTGGTTGAATTTAAAGTGCCACTATTAGTTATCGTTCCAGCTACTTTGAGTGTGCCTGAAACGGACAGTGCTGATCCGGAGTTTAGTGTAAGGTTTCTTACAGAGCCTTCACCGCCAGTAACAATTTCAGGTATTGTTGAAGCGCTAAATATAGTTACATCAATAGCACCTGATGGTGGTATACGACATGACCAGTTATTGCCATTATTCCAGTCAGTTGTACCTCCGATCCAATTTGAGGAAGCAGTAATACTTACCGGGCTTGTATCAACTGTTTCATCGCAACCATCAGATGCTGCAATTGTATTAGTTACTATATAGTCTCCTGGTACCGTATTCGAGAGATTGATAGTACCTGATGAAGCATCAAGATCAAGGTCAAGCGCATTCGTTGAAGAAAAAACGCCTGCTTTTGCAGTTCCGATAAACACAGGTGATGGATTTTCTGCATTAATGCAATAACTTGCATACTGATAACTGAATGTTGCAACAGGAATGGGGGTAACCTTCAGTAAAGCTCCACTGCTTGTTTCATTTGCTCCACAGGTACTTGTCACGGTGCAGGTATATATTTTTCCGCTTTTTGCCAGGCCGGGATTTGTTAAAACAAGAGTGTTTGCTGTTTCCCCGGCAAGAAGAGAAGCACCCTCATACCATTGAAATACAGCGCCATATCCGGCTGAGGCAACGGTGAATGTTGCATTATCACCTTCACAAATAGTTACATCAAGTGGTTGTATTGCAATTGCATAATCTGAGATTGTAAGTGTAACTGTTGTCGGATTACTTTTACAACCATTAATAGACTGTGTTACAGTATATATATGCGTACCCAATGGCAAGCCTTCAGGAGAATAAGGATTAGCAGTACTTACAAGGACCCCATCTTTATACCATTCAATGTTTGTTCCTGTAGCCCTGAGATATACTATCTGATTTGAGCAGAAAGATACGTTTGGGGCAACAGGGGCTACAGGCCGTGGAGTGACCACAATGTTTTTCGATACTGATCTGTTTTTACATCCTGCTGTATAAGTAATAGTAAAAGTGCCTGGCCCCTGCAATCCAGGGTCAAAAATATTACCGGTAAGCGGAACACCTGAAATTGAATATACACCTCCGGTCGGAAAACCAAAACTGAGTGTTAGCGGAGCGTTGCATTCGCCGATTGATGGTAAAGTTTCATTTGCTGTCTCATTACCAACAGTATAGAAAGTCGAAGGAGAATTCTGATTATAATACTCTGTTCGCAGCCAACCATCTGACCGGACTTTATCAGATATTCTCAGCTCATCGAACATACCATTGAAATATAAGTCAGAAGCAAATGGTTCTTTACCGATTGTGAGATTATTAGAGGATAATCCCAGGGTTCCGTCTTTCTTGAATGGTCTTTCAGGCATCCCGTTAACAAAAGTTTTAATTGAATCAAGAATATCGGAACTCATCCCTGCAAGGTAATACCATTGTCCTGTATTCAGAACAGTACCACCATCAACAGCCCTGTTCAATGATTCTATGTTAGCTGAATTCCTGATTTCAAACTCGACCTTATTATTTGTGTAGATTCCAAACTTAAAGCCACCTGAGCCATTCTGGTTTCCGGCAATTTTCTGATCTATTCCACCTGAGCTCATATTAACCCAGGCCGAAATAGTCACATTACCTGTAAAGTTTATGTTTGGAGCGTTTTGTACTACTGCATATTGATCTAATGATCTGTTTAGCCGAAGTGCATTGTTTATTTTACCTGATGAGGTTGTTGGAGAATTATAGGGTGTTGCTGATTTGTTATAAGATGAAAAATCAGCAAGTCCATTGTTGTCAAAATGCCAGACTCCTTTATAATGACTATCCCATACAGTGTTGACCGAAGGGTCGGTTATTACAGCCGGATCTCCATAAACCATTTGAATTACAGTGTTCGAAGATCTCGACAAAATAGGGATGCGAACCCATGCAATAAGGTCGCCATTTGTGCCATTAAAATACTCGATCTGATAATCAAGCTTGTTATTGTCAATATCTGTAAATCCAATGTCCCATCCATTAGGGTTCGATATCCTTCCGGCAGGGGTGTTTTTAAGAAAATCCTGTCCGGAAAAGCTTATCATAACTGGGAAATTGAAGAGGTCTGAACTTCCAGCTACCTTCGTATGATCGATTGTAATGGTTTTCACAAAAGCATATCCACCTTCAGTAACCTTCTGATCGCAGGTAGCAATAGCAAAATCAAAGGAAGTATTATTAAAGATGTTGAGACCAGTACGAGTTATGATAGCTCCTGATATTGATCCATGCGAGCCATTAGACCTCCATGTAGGATTATTATTAGTGCGGCAAGAAATTCTTGAAGTTTCATCAAAATAATAACTTGTAAAGTTATTTGAAGTTAGTGAAGCTGAGTAAGTACCTGTAATAATGCCGGTATTATTAAATCGCCAGAAACCTTCTGTGAATAGATTATTAAGGCTTTCTGCTCCGTCAGAATAAGGAGGGATTAATGAACCGGGTAAAGACTCATCAAAAGTAGAAGTAATATCTGTTGCTGCTGAAAGAATTGAAAAATTGAGTGTTGCACCACGGTAGTAGTCTGTTGTACCAACAGGGAAAAGGTAATCAGCACTTATCTCACTCACATTTCTCGTAAATTTCCCAATGATTGTTCCTGAAATACGGATGAGCGAGGATGGTGAATTATTTGAAAGATACAATGCAAATGCTCCGGTGGATATATTCCCCTGCTTCATTGTTATAGAGCCACCAACAGTACAGTTTCCTGACAAACTTACTCCTGCAGAATTATCAAAGATGACACCACCGGAATAATTGAATGGTGATGAAAATTCAGGTCCGGTAGTTTGTGGTTGGTTGCTTTTATACTGTAATGTTGCATTAGCGCCATAAGTCACAGGAGCAGATACGGAAGCAGTTCCTTCCATTGATAACACACCATCTACAATAGTGTTATTGATTGTTTTCAAGCCTGATCCTGACAATGTAAGATTACCATATCCTGCATCCAACACTGTCTGATTGCCAATCATTCCATAGTTCACGGTTGAAGAACCTGATATAACCCGGGCTCCTCCAAAAATTGAAAGAGAATTGTTATTATGATTCAATATTCCGCCATCATCAATAACAAGCATAGTATTTGAAGATAGAGAAACAGGAGAACCCTGAGTTTCAGTAAGGGTACCTCTGACAATCACTTTAGTATAAATACCTGAAACAGTCCATCCGGCGCCGCTGGTTACAGCTTCGGATCCTGACTCAATAATGAATGTCTGATAATCATCAGTAAAATTTGCAGCCGGATAGTTTTTTACAGTCCTCCAGCTACCGGGTGTTGATATATTACCGGATCCATTATAATAAAAAACAGGTGTCTCCCACGATACGATTACACACCCATTGGCTCCGGATCCACCATTTCTGTTAGTATTATTGCCAGCGTGCCCGCCAGAACCTCCACCTCCATAAGGTGAGCCAGCTGAACCGACAGCCGAACCTACTGGCCCATTTGCACCAGCTCCACCATTCAATGGTTTATAAGCTCCCCCTGTCTGGCCAACAGCATTATTTCCAATACCTGTTGAACCTGCACCGCTCCCTCCAGATCCTCCGTATCCAACAGTTGTACTGTAAACTCCTGTCGCTCCATTCCCACCTTTAAAAACGAAGTCTCCAATTGAAGATGTAGATGATGCCACTCCTCCAGCTCCATTTGAACTATTAGCACTGGCAAGGCCTCCTCCGGCGCCTCCCTGTGCAAAAATAGTTGAAGTTGAAGAAAAGGATGATCCTCCACCCGACGGGCCTGCGCCAGCACCGCCTGTTCCTCCTGCTCCTATTGTCACATAATGTATTGAACTGGGAACAACATCTAAATGTTTAAATGCGTATGCGCCTCCAGCTCCTCCTCCTCCGGCTGCTGGATTCCCGGTGGCAGCCCCACCTGCACCGCCACCGCCCCATGCTTCGATAGTAATATGATCAACTCCTGCAGGAATTGTGAAATTTCCTGATGAAGTTATAAGCTTTGATGGCCAGGTGATTCTAACGAATCCATCGGCGCCATCGCCTCCTATTCTGTTGCCATCACCTGAACCACCGCCTCCTCCCCCCGGAACGTTACCAGCGCCTCCATTACTCCCAGCGGCTCCCCCGTCGCCTCCCATTCCTCCATCTTCAGGCGCTGCGCCTGCAGTAGTCGTTAGATATGGATCACTGCCAGAAGTTCCATTAGCATTTATCCCTGCTGATGATCCTCCCGGGCCTCCTCTACCAGTGCTATTATCTCTTCCTCTTCCTCCATTACCACCGCTAAAAACAACATCGCCAAATGATTCCGATGACAAACCTCCACTTCCACCCGCTCCTGGTAGATTGGAAGATACCTGACTGCCAAATGACCCTCCTTTAGCTAAAACCAATGCCGGCGTACCAAACCAGGTATCACCACCACTGGTACCATTGCCGTTTGAGCCTATACCTCCGGCTCCGACTGCAATATCATATGAAGTTCCTGGAATAACAATTAGTGCAGATCTGGCGTATGCACCGCCACCGCCTCCACCACCACCATCAGCATTTGAAGGATTTCCCCCACCGGCGCCTCCTGCGCCCCAACATTCTACAATGATTGTTGTAACGCCTTGCGGAACCGTAAATGAGCCATTTGAAGTAAACTCTATTGGTTGAGAAATTCCCTTGGCTCCAAAAGCAAGAAAGATCAGAAAAAAAGGAAGCCTCAGGCAGAATTTAATATCGTATAAAGTTCCCAGACAGTTAAGAAAAACGCTTTTCAATATTTCATTAACTGCCTTCATAGTAGAAATTAAACTGTATTAAAATTATCCGGTATAAACTCTTTTATGCCGTTAATTAAGATTAATCTCCGCTTCTGCATACCGCTCGGCTTTAACATCCGATGGCGCCGAAAATGTCACCCTGATAGTGCCCTTTGTATAATCCACACCTTCACCCTTACTCAGATTAAGCATGAAAGTTCGTTTAGGATTAGGTGTATATATTGCCAGCCCGTTTGCAACACCAACCTTAGTCTGTTTACCATCAGGAGATATATGGAATATTGCCAGATCTCCGTAAACAGAAAAATTACCCGAACGATTAAACGTCATCGAACAAACAGGATTATCGTTCTTGGTGGTTAATGCCAGATCGGTTATACTAACTCTTGTCGTAGATTCACCAATCCTTACTATAGCAGGAACTGTTATACCAAAAACCGGTTTAATAACTATTGATATTGCATTTGTATCCCTCTTTTCAGCTGTACCTAAAGCAACAGGTTTTGGGATTGCCCTGAAATAAAAGTGTGACCGGTATTCTCCAGGTGCAAGCTGGCTTGTTCTATTAAGCTGTACCTTCACTGTCTGTGACTCAGAAGGTGCTAGCGTTACCGATCGCGGGAAGAACCTTAAATAATCGCTCGCAAACATCTGATCCGGATCTGGCTCTGTAATTGTTTCAAACCTTCCATCCTCCGTCATCCTCATTTGGACAAGAGAAATAGCATAAGTTGCAGAATCTTTCCCTGTATTTGCAAGGTTCATGTCAACACTTCTCTTAGAACCCTGGAGTACAATTCGGCCCGGGGTAATCAAAAGATCGCCCTGGGCATCGAGCGACTGCAAACCAGAAATAATAAAGGTCACGGCGGCAACAAATCTGAATCCAGATTGTGCAAAAGACAGTTTCTTTGGGTTGATCATTTGCATTTAATTAAAATCAAATGTTACTGTATATGTTCCGGAATATACTCCTACCGGATTATCATAAATAGGCCCAACCTTAAGCGTTGCACCTATATATACCGTCTGCTCTCCTTCTTTAAGAATACCTTCCCCGACTCCTACCCCTGGTGTAGACATCCAATTATCAAGTGTCATTGTCTTATCACTCATGGAATGCTGCAACTTGACCTCCGTGGCAGGAAGTGTAATTGTAAAAAACGAATCCGGATCACCAGAGATGTAAAAACTACCCGGGTTATAGAGACCCGTGCCCTGGTGTACACTCCCCATAACGGAAATTGTTCCCTCTGGGGTAAGGATGATTTCCCCACCCAGTGACCCCGGAGAGAATTTTCCAAAATTCAACTGCGATGTTTCTATCGCTGTGAATACCGGGATAACCTCGGCAAATACGCTACCCGTAGCTGTTGCAGACGGATTAACCTGTGCAACAAGGGTTAAAGATCCGGGCAATAATAAGACAAGACAGAAAAATTTTATTTTCAGCCTATTCATTATTATATTATTAAAGGTACTAATTGTAGTTTACTGTAACACTAAGATCCGAAGCATTTTCATAAAGTCCTGGAGCCTGGTTTGCACCTACATTTAAAGTACCACCAACATAAAAGTCTGCTGTACCAGTGGCAGAAAGGGTTGGTGTAGCACCCTCATCATGGGCAAAAGTTCCTACTGTCATAGTTTCAGTACCACTCACAGTTTCAGTAAGTGTAATGGTTGCATTATCGAATGAAATGGCAAAAGTCGTACTTGGATTTCCTGTTACATTAAAATGGGCAGCTGCTCCAGCCCCTGAAGCCAGTACTGTAACCGTTGTAGGTGTTCTGACACCTGTTGTAGCCAATAACACTGATCCTGCAGTAGTGCTGTTTGCCACAACAGTTCCAAAGTTCATGTCAGCATCACTGGAAATTGCTATTGGCGCATAAATTAATGCTGAAGAAGCAGCAGTAGCTGTTGCTGTATTCTGTCCGAAAGCAGCAATTGAGAATGCAAACCCGAGAATCGTAAGTGCAAGGTGTTTTGTAACATTTTTCATCTTAATAAAATTTATTGTTAATAATCATTGCCAATTTTGAAAAAACCAAACCAATTCATCAAAGCAAAAGTATATAGCTGCATTAAACATTTTCAAGGGATTATACCTGATTTCGCAACCGGGTTCCACTTGATTTTTTCACCCTTGATCTGCAGGTAATACCCTCAAACAGGAAATAAAATTTCATTTTTTCTGCTAACCGAAGCAAATATAATAAAATACTGATCTGTTGAACAATCGTGATGCCCGTTTAACATTTTTTAAACTTTATACTCCCTCTCAGCTACTAAAAATTTTACCATCAATTAACTTTAACATACATATTTATTATATTATTTATGCTTTTGGTTATATTTTTAAAGTATTAATGTATATTTGCCAAATATTAATTATCGAAATGAGCTTTTTAATTGTAAATATTTTAAAGAAGGGTGCGAGGATTAATCTTTTCAGTTGCTGAGAATGAGTTTGATTGAAATTAAAGGATCAGCCGTTCTCCAGGAAATAATGAGAACGGCTTTTTTGATACTTACTATAAATATGACGTTAATATAATTTTAAACAAATGATAAAAAAGGAAAGACCCGTTCAATCGGGGTTGTACAGGAGCGAGTTTGAACATGGTAGTTGCGGCATTGGGTTTGTTGCACACCTGAAAGGCAAAAAATCACATTCAATAATAAAGCAGGGACTTGATGTTCTCAGTAACATGATCCACAGGGGTGCAGAAGGAGCCGACAGCAAGTCTGGCGATGGCGCCGGAATACTAATCCAGGTACCACGCGACTTTTATCTTATCCAGGGATATGCAGTACCTCCCGAAGGTCAATTTGGAACGGGATTGATATTCCTGCCACAAGATAAAGCCCAGGCAGAAAGATGCCTCGAAATACTATTAAATATAATAAAGGAAGAAGGAGTCAGCTTCCTGTCATTCCGTGAAGTACCAAGAGACAACAGCTGCATTGGCGAATTAGCAAAAGCAGCAGAGCCGGGGATGATACAGATTATGCTGGGTGCCGAAATGCCCCAGGATGATTTCGAGAGAAAACTGTATATAATAAGGAAACTTGCCGAGAATAAAATCCGCAACTCCGATCTTACACAGAAACATTTCTTCTATATTCCAAGTCTTTCAACAAAGGTGCTCATATATAAAGGTATGTTCACTTCAACACAACTCGGTGAATACTACTCTGATCTCAGGGATGTAAGAATGCTGAGCGCCATAGCGCTTGTCCACTCGCGATTCAGCACAAATACATTTCCAAGCTGGGATCTTGCACAACCATTCAGGATGCTGGGGCATAATGGCGAGATTAACACAATTAAAGGCAACAGGCTATGGATGGAAGCGCGTGAGTCGCTGCTAAAATCAGATAAGCTTGGCGATCTTTCGAGATTATACCCTGTTATTGAACCTGGTAAAAGCGATTCGGCTTCTCTCGACAATGTGCTCGAATTTCTTGTTATGAGCGGAAAATCAATCCCTTATGCCTTGTCAATAATGGTGCCTGAATCGATAAATGATAAGAATCCAATACCTCCGGCGTTGAGGGCTTTCTATAAGTATCATTCAACTTTCATGGAACCCTGGGATGGCCCGGCCTCACTGATATTTTCTGATGGACGGTATATTGGTGGTATGCTCGATCGAAACGGGTTGAGACCATCGCGCTACACAATCACAAATAATGATATTATCGTTCTTGGCTCTGAAACAGGCGTTCAGACTTTTTCTCCGGAAGAAACTAAAGAAAAAGGCAGGCTTAGACCGGGGAAAATGCTCTTGATTGACACTCAGACAGGCAGGATATTCAGGGATAAGGAACTGAAAGAACAACTCGCAAACGAGTATCCTTACGAATTTTGGATCGAGAAGAACATGGTGAAGCTTGAGAAAATGGAGGCAGGCCATACAGAGAAACCAGATATTGATGACTATGACAAATACCTAAAATGCTTCAGTTACTCACTTGAGGATACTGACAAGATAATTGGAGAGATGGCTGCTACAGGCAAGGAACCTGTTGGGTCGATGGGCAATGATGTGCCTGTTGCAGTACTGTCTCCAAAACCATACAGGTTATTCAGTTATTTCAAGCAGCTTTTTGCACAGGTTACAAATCCCCCTATTGATCCGATTCGCGAAGAGCTCGTAATGACACTATCAGGTCATATTGGCTCATTGCAGCACAACCTTCTTGAAACGACTCCTGCCCATGTTAAGATGGTAAGATTCAGGAATCCTGTTATAACAAATACTGGCTTTCAGATAGTCAAAAACCTGAAGTATAAAGGTTTTTCAAACTCAGTCCTGTCGCTTCTGTTTAAAGCTTCAGAAGGTTCAGAGGGCCTGAAGCAAGCTGTCGATTGTCTCTGTGCCGATGCTGAAAAGGCAGTTGATGAAGGTAAAAATTATATAATTCTAAGCGACAGGGGTATAACAGCAGACCTGGCGCCTGTTCCTTCCCTCCTTGCTGTCTCAGCTGTGCATCATCATCTTATTAATAAAAGGAAAAGAATGCAGATCGATATTGTTGTCGAATCAGCAGAACCTCGCGAAGTAATGCATTTCGCCCTCCTTTTCGGTTACGGTGCCAGCATCATAAATCCATATATGAGCTTTGCAGTTATCGATAAACTAATAAAAGAGAAGGCAATTCAATTAGACTATCAAAAAGCAGAGACGAACTATATAAATTCTGTAAATAAAGGACTCCTTAAGATAATGTCAAAAATGGGTATCAGCACCCTGAGAAGTTACCGTTCCTCGCAGATATTTGAAGCTGTCGGTATCGGCAATGAAGTTATTGAAAAGTATTTTAAAGGAACTGTCTCAAGGCTTAGTGGAATTGGTATTGAAGAAATTGCCCGGGAAGCCATAATTTCACATCAAAATGCATTCGCTCCTGAATTCGGAAATGCCGGTATAGTGAATCAGGGTGTTTATTCTTTCAGAAAATATGGAGAACATCATGCCTGGAATCCGGAAACTATTGCTTTGTTGCAGTGGAGCGCCCGTACTGCTGACTATACAAAATTCAAAGAATACTCAAATAAGGTTAATTCAGATACAACAAGTCCGGGTTTCATAAGGGGTCTTCTGAAACTAAAAAGTAATCCGAAGCCGCTCAATGAAGTTGAACCTGCTGAAAACATTATGAAAAGGTTCGTCACTGGCGCTATGTCGTATGGATCGATAAGCAGGGAAGCTCATGAGACACTTGCGATAGCAATGAACAGGATTGGAGGAAGAAGCAACACAGGCGAAGGAGGGGAAGATCCTCAAAGATTTATCAGGCTTCCAAATGGCGATAGTGTACGAAGCGCCATAAAGCAGATCGCAAGCGGAAGGTTCGGTGTAACAACAGAATACCTAGTAAATGCAGATGAGATACAGATAAAGATCGGGCAGGGAGCTAAACCGGGAGAAGGCGGACAGCTTCCGGGCCATAAGGTAGATAGCATTATTGCTCGTACCCGTTATTCAATTCCTGGGATAACACTTATTTCTCCCCCGCCTCATCATGATATCTATTCAATTGAAGACCTTTCTCAGTTAATATTCGACATGCGAAATGTAAATCCTGATGCAAGAATAAGTGTCAAGCTTGTCTCTGAAACAGGAGTTGGAACAATAGCAGCAGGAGTAACAAAAGCCGGAGCTGACCTGATAACAATAAGCGGTTACGAAGGAGGCACAGGTGCAAGTCCCACATCATCAATCAAAAACGCTGGACTGCCACTTGAATTTGGTTTAGCTGAAACACAGCAAACTCTTGTTATGAACAATCTTCGCGGCAAAGTAAAACTCCAGGCTGACGGGCAGCTTAAAACTGGTCGCGATATAATAGTTGCAGCTTTGCTCGGAGCAGAAGAATTCGGCTTTGCAACATCTTCTTTAGTAGTAATGGGTTGTATAATGATGCGGAAATGTCATCTTAACACATGTCCTGTCGGAGTAGCAACCCAAAATGAAGAGTTAAGAAAGAGGTTCACAGGTAACGCTGACTACCTCGTAAACTTCTTCAGGTTTCTTGCAGAAGAAACAAGAGAGTATATTGCTGAGCTGGGCTTTACAAAACTTGATGATATAATTGGCAGGTCAGATCTCCTTGAAAGGAATTTTGAGATCGACAACTGGAAAATCAGGAAGCTTGACCTCATGCCAATTATTGAAAAACCTGCTGAAGCATCAATATTTCCCATACGCTCATTGCCAAAAGAAAAACACATAATCGACAATGTACTTGACAACACACTTATAGCAGAAGCAGAAAAGGCAATCGCGGAAAGACAACAGGTAATCATTCATAAAACACTTCACAACACCGACAGGACTGTTGGAGCTATGCTTTCGGGCAAAATCACAAAGAAATATGGAAGCGAAGGTCTGCCCGATGGAACAATAAAATGCAGGTTTAAAGGTTCGGCAGGACAAAGCTTCGGCGCTTTCCTTGTGCCCGGGGTTGAACTTTATCTTGAAGGTGATTCAAACGACTACCTTGGCAAGGGTCTTGCAGGAGGAAGGATAATCGTTATACCACAGTCTGGTTCAGCTTTCGAGGCAGACAAAAACATAATAATCGGGAATACTGTTCTTTATGGCGCCACAAGGGGAGAAATATACATCTCAGGTGTTGCTGGTGAACGTTTTGCTGTCAGGAACAGTGGGGCTATGGCAGTTGTAGAAGGGGCCGGTAACCACTGCTGCGAATATATGACCGGAGGAAGAGTAGTTGTGCTTGGATCTACCGGAAACAACTTTGCCGCAGGTATGAGTGGCGGCATTGCCTATGTGTTTAATGAAAATGGTGATTTTGATTATTACTGCAATATGGGTATGGTGGAACTCTCACTTGTTGAAGAGAGCTCAGACCTGCGCGAATTGACAAGCATGATTAAAAAGCACTTCGACTATACAGGAAGCCGTAAAGCAAAACTTATTCTCGACAATCCTGCAAAATATCTTCCAATGTTCATAAAAGTTATTCCTTATGATTATAAGAGAGTTTTACAGGAAATAAAACTTGCAGAGATCAGAAAAAAGATAGCAGGCGCCGAGCATGAACTTGATCTGGAGATCACTTCAGCATAATCTCAAAATGTAGAAAATGGTGAGATAAAAAGTACAGCCAAAATGTTTTTCTTCTCACCACCCTGGGACTTAAGAATAAATTAGTAAAGTATCAAAAAAGAAACAAATGGGCGATATAAATGGATTTCTAAAGATAAAAAGAAAAGAAGCCGGGAACAGGCCGGTAATTGAACGAATATCCGATCACAGTGAAGTTGAGCAGACATTGAACAGCGAGGATCGCATGCTACAAGCATCAAGATGCATGGATTGCGGCATACCTTTCTGTCATTGGATGTGTCCTGTTGATAACCTGATACCTGAATGGAACGATCTTTTATTCAAAGGGGAATGGAAAAAAGCTTATGAACGTCTTCATTCAACGAATAACTTTCCTGAATTCACAGGAAGAATTTGCCCGGCAAGCTGCGAACACTCTTGTGTCCTTAACATTTCACACGAACCTGTTACAATCAGGGAAAATGAAGCCGCAATAGTTGAGAGAGCCTTTGCCGAAGGTTATGTTAAGCCCTCCCCTCCCAAACACAGGACAGGAAAAAGAGTAGCAATAGTAGGAAGTGGCCCTGCAGGTCTTGCGGCCGCTGACATTCTTAACCAGATGGGTCATACCGTAACGATATTTGAAAAGAATCAAAAAGTCGGAGGCTTACTCAGATATGGCATTCCCGACTTTAAGCTTAACAAAGGTATAATCGACAGGAGACTCAATATATTTTTAAAGGAAGGTATAATTTTTAAAACTGGTGTAAATGTTGCTGTTGACATATCTTCCGGTGAATTACTTGGTTCATTTGATGCAATATGCATCTCAACAGGATCAGGTACACCACGTGATCTCAATATTGAAGGGAGAGATTTAGAGGGAATACATTTTGCAATGGACTACCTGTCTCTCCAGAATAAAGTAAACTCTGGGGAGTTAGCACAATCTGCAAATTATCTTAATGCTGAGAATAAAAGGGTTATCGTTCTCGGCGGTGGCGATACCGGTTCAGACTGTGTAGGGACGGCCAAGAGACAAAGGGCCGCAAGCATAACACAGGTTGAGATATTGCCCAAACCTCCATTATCACGTCTCGAAAACAACCCATGGCCTTACTTTGCCAAAGTATTGAAAACATCAACTTCTCATGAAGAAGGTTGTATAAGAATCTGGAATACCTCGGCAGTCAGGTTTATCGGGGCCGAAGGAAAGCTGACAGGCATAGAGGCTCAAGAAGTGGAGTGGAAATATTCTGAAGGTAAATATACGATGTCGCCCATAGCTGGCTCAACAAAGGTACTCGAAGCCGACATTGTACTGCTTGCAATGGGGTTTGTGCATCCTGTACTCCCGGGGTTAATCTCCGAACTTGGGCTTGAGCTCGATGGCAGGAACAATTTGAAAATAACAAACTACAAGACCAGCATTAATAAGGTCTTTGCCGCAGGAGATTCTGCTTCTGGGGCAAGCCTTGTTGTAAATGCTATAGCATCAGGAAGAAAAGCCGCGTTTGAAATTAACCGTTTCCTTAATTCGTTATGACGTTAGAATGTTATGGCGTTATGACGCTATGACGTTATGAGGTTATGACGTTAAATGCTTTACAAATTAACGGCATAACGACATAACAACATAACAAAAAGAGAAAGATGGCACTCTAAAGAAATCACAGAGATTTCAAAAACATTCCTGGCGGAAGTTTGGGTTTTCCTGGTTTAGCAGTATTGGCAAGTATTCGAATGCCATCTTTCATCAGCTTTGTAATGTTTAATGGGAAATGGCATTATTTTGTTACCCTCTTTTTGCAACTTTTTTCAAAAAAAAATAAAATAAATTGTAACTATATGAATATGTGACTGTTTTGATAATGCAAATTTCACTCAGCAGACAGGATCAGACCGTAAGATCGATGAATTTCTCTTTTTAAAATCTAATTTGTTTTTATTATTTTCGACATTCCTGAAAAGCTGAATTTCTATGAGTGAGGAAATCCTGAAAGCATTAATGGAGCTTTTTGCTGTTGTAGTGAAGCAGGATGATGGTATCCTCATGTCAGAGAGGGAATATGTTTTGCGATTTCTTAACAAACAGCTTACAAGGGAATCGGTTCAGGAATATATGTCATTGTTCGACAAGCATGCCGGACCGGTTCTCGAGAAAAACACCATCCGTTCTGTTTCTCCATCAGTAAAGGATTCTGTTAAGATTTTCGGTATCTGTAAAAAGATAAACCGAACCCTTAACCAGGAGCAGAAAGTTGTTGTGCTTATGCGTTTGTATGAGCTCATCAATTCGGATAAAAAGTTCACGCTTCAGCGTATGAACATTATCAATACTGTTGCAGAAGTTTTCAGGATCAGCCCGAATGAATTGTCTGCTATTGAGCAATTTGTTAAAAACCATACTTTTGAAGATCTCAAAAACCCTGCAATCCTTTTTTTCGGGCCTGGAAATGAAGAGTCTTGCCTAGCAAAGAAAATGCAATCGGGTTACCAGGACGCCAGGATAGTTGTGCTGAGGATTGATAGTGTTGATCTATACTTCATTAAATACTTTTCGGAAGATCAGTTCTACCTTAATGGATTGCCTGTCACTGCAGGTGTGATTTATTCTTTTGCAAAAGGCGCCTCGATAAAGAGCACACAGGGACATGCTATTTTTTATAGCGATATATCTTCGTGTTTTATTTCAGAGAATATAACTCACAGGATATCTTTTGTAGCTGAGAATATCACATACCGGTTCAAGGATGGGCAAGCTGCGGTTTATAATATCAGTTTTTCTACCGACGAAGGGAAACTAATTGGCTTAATGGGCGCCAGCGGATCGGGAAAAACGACCCTGATGAACATTATTAGTGGCATTCTTAAGCCAACTGAAGGTTCTGTCAGGATAAACGGACTTGATGTCCATTCCCATGCTAAAGATCTTGAAGGTGTCTTCGGACTTGTACCGCAGGACGATTTGCTCATTGAAGACCTTACTGTGTTTGAAAACCTTTATTATGCTGCATACCAGTGTTTCAGCAAGAAAACTGACGAAGAAATAAGGTTAGTGGTGTCACAAACCCTTTCAAATCTTGGATTGCTTGAGAAAAAAGATCTTAAAGTGGGATCGCCATTTAACAAAATGATAAGCGGTGGCCAGAGGAAAAGATTAAACATTGCTCTTGAGCTTATCCGCGAACCCTCGGTAATGTTTCTCGATGAGCCAACTTCAGGGCTTTCGTCGCGTGATTCCGAAAACCTTATGGATCTCTTGCGTGATCTTGCTTTGAAAGGCAAGTTGATCTTCACAATTATTCACCAGCCTTCATCAGAAATATTCAAGATGTTCGATAAGGTCTTGATTCTTGACAAAGGTGGATATATGGCGTTCTTCGGTTATCCTGTTGATGCCGTAATACATTTCAGGACCCTTGATTCACAAATAAATTCTCATATTGGAGAATGCCCCCAATGCGGTAATGTTAATCCTGAAACGATTTTCAATATAATCGAAACACAGGTAGTAGATGAATTCGGAAAATACACCGAGAAGAGAAAAGTGAAACCGGACGAATGGGCTGCTTCTTTTAATTCAAAATATCCTTTTACACCTCCAGCCGAAGTTAAGCAGAAGCCTCACAGCAATCTTGAACGTCCGGGGATTTTTGAACAATTAAGAATATACCTTTCAAGGGACATCAGGGGAAAACTTGCAAACAGACAATATGTTTTGCTCACCATGCTTGAAGCACCAATACTTGGGTTTATTTTATCAGGTATAATAAGATACATCCCTGATCCTGATTCAAACGTTTACATATTTGCAGAAAATGAGAATATTCCCATTTATATTTTCATGAGTCTTATCGTTGCTCTCTTCCTGGGTCTCACGATAAGTGCAGAAGAAATATTTCGCGACAGGAAGATTCTGAAAAGAGAACGGTTCCTCAATCTTAGCCGCACAAGTTACCTGCTTTCAAAAGTCGCCATCCTAATCGTTATTTCAGCCATACAGACATTTCTTTTTATAATCATTGCCAACAATATACTTGAGATAAAGGGAATGTATTTGCATTACTGGCTCGCTCTTTTTGCAACATCGTTCTGCGCTAACATGATAGGCCTGAATATTTCAGCTTCATTCAATTCGGCGATAACAATCTATATTGTAATACCTCTTCTTATAATCCCTATGATGGTTCTTAGCGGTGCAATGTTCCCCTTTGATAAACTAAACAGGAAGATTGGCAGTGTAGAAAAGGTTCCTGTCATTGCGGAGATAATGCCCACCAGGTGGACCTATGAAGCATTGATTGTAAGCCAGTTTAAGGATAATAAATTCAGCAAGGTGGCTTATGACAAAGATGGAGAGACATACTATGACATCCAAAAGAAGATTAGTATAGCCAACTTCAACAAAATTCACAGAATACCGGCATTAAGGGACGCACTTAAGACCTCTGTCTTAGATTACAATAATAAAACAGATGACTCCAAACTCACTTTTATAAATAACGAACTTCATAAGTTATCTTCTATTGAAGGGATTCCGGAATTCAAATATTGGAACAGTCTTCAACCGGCAGAATTTAATCAGGCGGCTGCCGATTCAATAGAATCATACCTCAATAGCGCCGAAAAATCATTCAATATGTTTTCAAATTCTTTAAGTGATCTTATGGATGGTTTTATTAATTTGAATGGAGATAAACTTAAGAACCTAGAGAATGAATATTATAATTACAGCCTTAAAGAGCTTGTAACAAAGCCTTATGAAAGAAGGAAAACACTACTTTACAATAACACCCTTATTCAGAACACTGATCCAGTATATCTTGATCCTGCAGAGAAAAGCTTCCTAAACTTCAGGACGCATTTTTTTGCGCCTTCGAAATATATATTTGGAATAAAAGTTGAGACTTTCTCCTTTAATATAACCTTGGTTCTTCTTAGCACTATAGCGTTATATTTCACATTGCATTTTGAAATTTTTGGGACAGCTGTCAATTTTTTTGAAAAGCTGAGCATCAGAAAAAACTTTTTAAAAAAGGGCTGACTGTTTGTTTTTTTTTATTTTTGTGTTAAGAATCTGACCATTAATGAGACGAAAAATACTGTTACTAATGTTTCCTGTCGTGTTATGTTTCTCTTGCAGGAACGTCTCAGACAGCAATAACGAGTTTGTATTCCCTGAATCTGATTCAATTCCAATTTCAGAAGCAGAAAAGCTAAGTCCCGAAGCAATTGCTGATATATCAAGAAATATCGCTTCACCAGTTGAAATAGCAAACCTTCTGCAAACAATGGAAGTGCCGTTTTCACCTGATTACCTGGCCTCATCAATTGATGCAAAAAGGCAAAGTACCAACTTTGACAAAGCTATTAAACTAGGGATACTCGGGGCCGACTTAGGTTACCTTAATATGTACGAAAAAACAGGATCATCACTTGACCTTCTCTCATCAATAAGACAGCTATCAGAAGATCTTAAAGTTGGCCAGTTCTTTGATTTTGAATCTATTAGAAGGCTATCAGAGAACAAATCAAATCTCGACTCACTCCTGTTTATCTCGATCGATTCTTATACAACTATTGACAATTACCTGAGGAATAATGATCGCGGTCAGCTTTCAGCTCTAATGATAATTGGTGTCTGGATTGAAGGCCAATACCTTGCAACACAGGTCATGGATAAATACTCTGACAAGATGCTCAGGGACAGGATAGGCGAGCAGAAAATAATACTTAATGATCTGATTCTGCTTCTTAGTCCTTATTGCAGCCGCGACAAAGAATTCAGAAGTCTTTGCAAAGACCTTGAGATGATAAGAGTCGCTTACAGGGATGTACGTATTACCTACTCCCAGGGAGAGCCTTTTACAATTGAATCAAATGGCATGATTGAAGTTGTTCAGACTGAAAGAAGCGAAGTCGAAATGACAGATGAACAACTTGAGGAAATAATTGAAATTACAAAGGATATCAGGAACAGGCTTATTTTAAATAATTAGTATGAAAGCTTTTTTGATGCTTTTTGCTTTTTTGCTGACAAACATTTTGTCAGGCCAGACTAATGATCCTCTCATAATGCAGTGCGCATTAAATGCTGGATCGAATGCGAAATACCTTAAGGATTTCAGAATTCAGCTTGGAAAAGGAGAGAACCAGAAAGATCTTCGTTACAAAGCAAATATGTCTCTCTGGAAAAACACAAAGTATCGTTTTTCAATGTGTAATGCTGAGAACTCTGCTGCAAAGCTCATACTGACTATTAGGGATGAGAATAATAAGGTCATCCTTTCATCCTTCGATCAGAAAACAGGAAGAGTTTTCCCTTACATAGATTTTACCTGCAACAAAAGCGGTATATATAAGCTCTGTTATGATTTCGAGAACTGGCAACAGGGTTCTGGTGTCGGTGTTGTGTCAATGGTAAAATAACTCACTTTGTAAGGTACCATATCTGGACGAACAAAATCACAAACAGGAATACACTAAAAATTATCTCAGAAATTTTCTTCTTCTGGAAGACAAAGTAGTGTGACAGGAAATAGCTTACTGGTATACTTGTAATCCAAATCATCTCGGCAGACACAGAAGGCATCATCATATATACTGCTATGGAGATGAAAAACACCCATAACAAAAGAAAGAAGGTTTTCCTCGATTGGATTTTCTTGCTATTAATCGTGGCAAGTAGATGAGAAATTGCTACCAAGGTTAGAATAGAAGTAACGAAGAACCCGGCAATAATAACAATACCGAATGTTGATAAAGAATGTCTGCCAAAAAGGTTATAGGCAAACATCGAGAATATTGTCTCAGGATCTTCTCCAAAAACATAGTAAATAGCCGGAGTTAGTACAAACGGAGTTAGTAAGCCAAGGAAAGAAACAACGATTTCCTTAATACTCCACGTCCTAAGCAATGACATACCAATAAATATCAAACTGGAGAACCAAACAAGGTTTGCATAAAACAGGCTTCCGATAGAGATCAGTATTCCTGCATCAAAAAAGCAGTAAGCAGTCCCCTGCACACGGTATGAATCCATAATCCTCCTTATAGCCAGCATCAGGAATACAGCTGCAAAAATAGCAGGATTCATAACCTGATAATGTGGAACAAGTGCAGTTATGAGAATGTAAAACAATGCAGGGAGGAATGTTCTTTCGTTTATGAAGAAAAGTGATGTATTAAGATTAACAACAAGAAAAGCCATAAGCCCAACAAGAAGAAAAGAGAAAGCAATTCCCGGAACAGGGTGTGTGCCTGTCAAACCAGACATAAACTCATAAAACGGCATTGAATCAATATCAAAATACCATGAGAACTGCCGCCTTATCCTGTAAAAAGCCCCTACCCATAAGAGGATGAGAATAACAATAATCAGGAATATTGTCAGAGGCCCTGTTCTTTTGAATTCCCTAAGTAACATATTTATTTAAGATCAAATCCTATATCAGACCTGTAATACATACCTTCAAAAGTAATGAGCCTTGCGTTATTATACGACTGTAAAAGAGCCTCATCAATTGAGCTGCCCCATGAACTTATTGCAAGTACCCTTCCACCTGATGTTACAACTTTGTCACCTGATAATTTCGTTCCTGCATGAAAAGCAATACTGCCCTTAACTTTATCCAGACCCCCGATCTCCTTGTTCTTCTCATAATCGCCGGGGTAACCTCCTGATACAAGCATAACAGTAGTCACGGTTCTCTCATCAAAAATGAGTTCACGGTTATGAAGATCACCCATTGCAACGCCGTCAATAATATCGAAAAAATCACTTTTGATCCTTGGTATTATCACCTCCGATTCAGGATCTCCTAGTCGTGCATTGTATTCAATAACATAAGGATCACCTTCGACATTTATCAGGCCAAAAAATATAAAGCCTTTATATACTATATTTTCAGATTTCAGTCCCTTCATCGTAGGCTCAATAATCCGATCTTTTACTTTTTCCATAAAGGTCTTATCAGCAAAAGGAACTGGGGAAACAGCGCCCATTCCGCCAGTGTTTAATCCTGTGTCTCCTTCTCCAATTCTTTTGTAGTCTTTTGCTTCAGGTAGTAGCTTATAACTTTTCCCGTCAGTAATAATAAAAACAGAAACTTCAATTCCTTTAAGGAACTGCTCAATAACAACCTTGTTACCTGCGTTGCCAAATTTACCCTTCAGTATTGCATTAACCTCGTTCTCCGCTTCTTTTAAATCGTCTATAATAAGAACACCCTTCCCTGCAGCCAAACCATCTGCTTTAATTACATACGGAGGTTTCATTGTCCTAAGAAAAGAAGACACCTCAATAATATTTCTCTGACTAAAACTTTTGTAAGCCGCTGTCGGAATACCGTGTCTGACAAGAAAACCTTTTGCAAAATCCTTGCTTCCTTCAAGTCGTGCCCCTGGTGCTGAAGGCCCAATTACAGGTACTTTTTTCAGATCAGCATCACCAAGAAAAAAATCATGAATCCCCTCAACAAGCGGGACTTCGGGTCCGACAACAACAAGCCCTATATTATTACTAAGGACGGCAGTTTTAACTTCAGTGAAATTAACTGGATCAATTTTAAGGTTTGTCCCGATTGTCGCAGTACCTGCATTGCCGGGACCTATGAAAATCTTGTCGACTCGTTGACTCTGTGATAATTTCCAGGCAAGGGCATGCTCTCTTCCACCTGAACCAAGAATAAGAATGTTCATTTTAATAAAAATTGGTCCTCAAAAGTAAGATTTCATTCCGAAAACTTTACAGAAATCAATTTAAACTGTCATTCGTTTTAAGATGCGTTGTAAATGTCTGCATTACAGAGCCAATGTAAGTTTTCGAAACAGGTATATCAGTACCTCCCGGAACATCAAGCTCAAGCTTCAATCCATCCTTATCTCTCCTGATTACCCTCACCTTATCGAAATTTACAATATAACACCTGTGACAGCGAATAATATTTGAGCCTGCAAGGTTCTCTTCCATTTTCTTAAGGGTCTCCCGAAGCAGATATTTCGATACTTTATTATTATTCAGGTAATATATGTTTACGTAATTCTCCGCCGATTCAAAATACAAAATATTCTCCCTCTTTACAGAAAATTTAAGGGTCTGTTTATCATCATAAAATGGAACCATATCAGTCAGGGTCATGCCATCTTTGCTTCCGCTCATTCTTGCCAGTTGTTCCTTTTTGTCATGCCATGAAAGCCATAACCATGAAATCGCATAAGGAAGAAGCAGAACAAGAGCTGTGTTCCTTGTAGATATTTTAAATATCTCCGACACAGGCCTTGGATCAAATAAAACAATTTTCTCGAAAAGTGAATAGAACAGGGCCATTGATAATATTTCAGCAAGTACCCACAGGATGAACTGCCAGATGAGCAATGTATTTTTCCGGCAATACATGTACATTATTATCCTGCTTATAACAACAACAAGAACTCCTGTAAGGATAGTTAAGCTCGAGTAAGTGAAAAACTGGAATTCTGTAACATTAAACCAGCGATCTGCACCAAATGGTGCGTATATATTTATAAAAACAAGGGCAAACACTGAAGTGAACAGGATAAGCCTGACAATATTCTTCTTTTCATTATGATATTTTGGAAGAGGTATGTCGAACTTTATCATAGTGGGTAATTGATGGAATAAAATTAGTCAAATTTCAGATTTATTCGAAAATAGTACCTCTTAAGAGATATTTTCTCATTTGAAGCCCGGGAAAAACAGGTATGATTTCGTCACTGATTTTGAAATTCGATCCCATATTATCAGATTACATCACTTGCACCCCTTCCCAGACACATAGTTTTTAACCCTATTGATTGTTCTGCGTTATTTGCAGAAAATGGTTACGATGGATTATACACTCAGGTACAACGAACTAAAGACTCTTTTTTCAACAGATGCAAAGAAGATATATATACCTGGTTCAGAAATAACAATAAACAACTGTGAATTCAAATCTGATCCGCCCCTGAATGGTTTTAGTAATTCAAACGATGATATATTCCCGGAGAATACAACATTTACCTATCCCGTATTCTCACCCGGAGTTTCTGGCAACGATAATGTGATCCTGCTTTTCCATGGACTTAACGAAAGAAGCTGGATTAAATATCTTACATGGGCATACTATCTTTGTGAACTGACAGGTAGTAAAGTCATACTCTTTCCGATTTCTTTCCACATAAACAGGTCACCTGAAGCATGGAAAGATCCGAGAAAGATGTCGGCGGTGATGTCAGAAAGAAAAACAAATTATGGGGAAATTTCAATGCTCAGCTTTGCCAATGTGGCGCTAAGTGACAGGCTTAGCGAAGATCCTCTAAGGTTCTTCTATTCAGGGCATAGAACTGTTTACGATGTATCCAAACTTGTAAAATCAATAAGAAATAATGAAAATGAGATTATTCCTTCAAGTGGCAGAATTGACATTTTTGCTTATTCGATAGGAGCATTTCTTTCACAGATAATAATGATGGCCAATCCTGACGATCTGTTTACCGAATCAAGGTTATTTATGTTTTGCGGAGGATCAGTATTCAGCAATATGAATGGAGAGTCAAAACTTATCATGGACAAAAGGGCATTTGACAGAATTTACAAATATTACATGCGTGATTTTGAGCCGTGTATTGGCAAGGAGAGTCCCATGTTTGATTTTTTTAATTCAAATAAACTTGGGCTTGCGTTCAGATCGATGGTAGATTTTTCAAGGTTAAGCTCCTTCAGACAAAAGGTTTTTAATAACCTTGAAGAGAAGATGCATTCACTCTCTCTCACGAAAGATAAAGTTATTCCAATTGAAGGAATACTTAAAACAATGTGTTTCAGAGGCAAATACAGGAACGTTGAAGTTGCCGACTTCCCTTATGAATATTCACATGAAAACCCTTTCCCAATCTTCCTTAACGGAGACGCATCAAAGGTGAACTCATGCTTCGAAAAGGTAATGACTAAAGCAGCTTCTTTTCTTTCGAGGGAATAAACAAATCGGGAATAATAAATTCAAACCCCAGATCATTAGCATAATTGATATAATCATTCAGAATATCAAATACCAATGAACCAGGTTTATCATGCATGACGATAACAGAACCATTTCGTGTTTTTTTCTTAAGGATCCGGAGACAATTTGCAGGTCCGAACGATTTATCGAAATCATAAGGCATTATATCCCAGAAAACAATCCTGTATTTCTTTTTTAATGTCCTGTACTGTGTTAATGTCAGATGCCCGTAAGGTGGGCGAAAAAGGACCTCTGAAGTCGATGATGAAGCCTTTTCAACATTATTAATATAGTCACAGAGATTTGTCCGCCATCCGTCGGAATGGTGGAAACAATGATTGCCAATTATATGCCCTTCATTCTTAAGAGCCGTTACAAGATCGGGGAATTTTTCTGATTGTTCTCCACTACAAAAGAATATGGCTTTAACATGATGTTCCCTAAGGATGCTTAAAATCATGGGTGTCGAATCTGGATCAGGCCCGTCATCGAAAGTAAGGCACAACTGTCTGCAGTCAGTCTTTATCCTGAAGATTACTTCAGGATAAAGAAACTGTAAAGCATGAATTGGCCTGAAAAGCCGCATCGTTATCTTTTGATAAGTTTTGGATAATAGAAATTTATATCAGTTGAAAGCGAGTCAAAAATATCTTTAAGGCCAAGTTCATCGGCCATGTAATAGATCTCGAGGAGTGCCTGCATATTCATCCCTATAGGTGTGTCCATTCCAAAACTATCAGGACCAAGAGAAATTGTGTAATCAAGGTACTCTTTTGAATATGCAACTATTTTTTCAATAAGTGCTTTTGCCTCATCCTTATGTCCTGCTTTAATCAGGCCTTCTACAATGCCGGTAGTGAAGTAATCGTATGGAATTTTATCTTCTGGAACTATTTCTAATCCTCTTTTTGCGGCTTCAAAGGCTTTTACAGTATCACCTCTTTCGGCCAGGCTAACAGCCAGGTCTCCAAACAGCCGCCTGAAATTGCTTAACATCCGCCGGTTGTTTTCATCAAGGTACACCAAAGGATCATCAGCATTGCCCCATGAAAACTTGGTCATCATGTTGTCATACATAATAACATGGTCAACTGTGCCATATTCACCTCTTTCTTTAGAGCCGGTTGATATCGGGACTAAACGATATGCAAGACCTTCCTGTACAAAGAATTTTTCAAGTCCTTTATATTGATCTGATGGTACTGTTGATGAATAATAAACGGGCCTGTTCCATTCGTTTGTAGAAATAAGGTCCATAATAGCCACATCGCCTTTAAAAGCATAATCATCAGAATATTCCCAGATCATTGGCGATACAATACTATCCCTGAAATACTCTTTCACTGTTCCATTGTTAATCACTTTATTGGTGTCGACAGCAACGATGAACTTATCAGTTGGAAGATAGTTTACATAGTCACTCCTGCCGGTAAGATCCAGTTTATATTGCCTGTCATCCTGTGCCACGAATTGAACAACGTCTTTAAGTGGTACTGGTTTATTTATCCTGTTTGTAACAGGATTCTGTTCTCTCTGGCCTTCCCTGTATTTTTCCTGTGGAAGAGATAGCGGAAGCGGGTCAGATTTAAATGCTTTCTGCCTCATCATCGAGATATACCAGCCTGCCTGGAAATAACTAAGGTTGACTACACGGATATCGGGACGCACCTGCTCAACATCCTGAACATACCAGACAGGAAATGAATCATTGTCACCGTAGGTAAACAGAATCGAATTCTCATCGCACGATTCCAGATAGTTTGCTCCAATATCCCTTGCAGTATACCGGTTCGACCGGTCGTGATCATCCCAGTTCTGAGTTGCCATAAGTACAGGTGAAGCGAGAATCATCAATGGAAAAACAATAGTAAGAGCAATTTTTTTGCTCTTTAAAAGGTCATAAAAGTACATGAACCCAAGCCCAACCCATATTGCAAAGGCGTAAAATGAACCGACATACGCATAGTCTCGCTCTCTTGGTTGATTAGGGGTCTGATTGAGGTACAGTATTATTGCTAAACCAGTCATAATAAAAAAACCAACGACAAGCCAGAAATCGTTCCTGCTTTTTTTGTAATGCCAGTACATTCCGGCAAGGCCAAAGAAAAATGGAAGGAAGAAATAAACATTTCTTCCACGGTTTGTCTTCAGATCATCCGGAATATTATCCTGATCGCCAAGGCGTATCTCATCAATGAAGTTAATACCACTTATCCAGTTACCGTAAATTGGGTTCCCATTTCCCTGTATATCATTTTGCCTGCCGACAAAATTCCACATGAAATATCTCATATACATATATCCGACCTGGTATCTGAAAAAAAATCTCAGATTTTCTGCAAAAGTCGGGACAACTATTTTTTCATTTCCAACTGTATATTCTCGTCCCCTGACCTTTCCCCAATGCTCATAAGCTTCAATATGAGCCGGATCGTCGCTGTACATTCTTGGGAAAATTGTCTGGAAATTATTATCATATTCATATACAGGTTGATAAAAGGGTTCATATTTCCTATTTACCTTATTATACCCATGAACTTGTTCTTTTACATCTACTGCAGGAGCGCTATAATATTGCCCAAATACTTTTGGGGCGCTCCCATATTGTTTCATATTAATATAATAGGAAAGAGAAAATACATCCGAAGGATTATTCTGGTTCATTGGAGGCCTTGCCGACGACCTGATCATTATCATTGCATAAGAAGAGTATCCTATCATCATCACTGTTAATCCGGTAAACACATAGTTGAGGATAGTCTTCTTTTTCTTAAGTGAATACCATATACCGAAAGCCAGAGCAGCAAAGATAAGAACAACATAAAAGAGAAGGCCGCTATTGTAAGGGAGACCAAAAGTATTTACAAAGAGCAGCTCAAACCAACCTGCCACTTCCGGTACTCCTGGTATAAGAACAAAAACAATACTGCCAAGAAGGAAAACAGCAAGCAGTAAAGCTTTTGTAACACCCTGCCATGTAACTTCATATTTCTTAAAATAATAAACAAGTACAAAAATCGGTACAATAAGCAGGTTAAGCCTGTGAATGCCAAGTCCAAGACCCATGATGTAAGCGACAAGGATTATCCATCGGCCAGAACGAACGTCATCGGCTTCTTCCTCCCATTTAAGCATACACCAGAACACAACTGCAATTATGAGAGATGAAAGAGCATAAAGTTCTCCCTCAACGGCAGAAAACCAGAAAGTATCTGTGAAAGTATACGTCAACGATCCAAGTATACCACTTGCAATTATTGCGGGGATATGTTTCGGATCGGGATCATTTGATAGACTGAAGACCTTTCGGACAAGGTGTGTGATTGTCCAGAAAAGAAACATTATTGCAAGGCCGCTGCATAATGCTGAAAGAGCGTTCATCATGAATGCAACTTTAGAGGTATCACCACCGGCAAACAGAGTTGCAATCCTTCCCATCATCAGGAATAAAGGTGCACCAGGGGGATGACCGACCTGTAGCCTGAAGGCTGAAAGTATAAACTCACCTGTATCCCAGAAGCTGACTGTTGGTTCAGCAGTAATTAAATACACTGAGGATGCAATAACGAACATCAGCCATCCCGTTAAATTGTTCAGTCGGCGGTAATTACCTTTGAGTAAACTCATAACTTGTTTGTTTGTCTTTGAAACAAACAACAAATAACGGAAAAATAAATCATTTGCCACAGACCGTAATTCCCTTTAACATCAATTTAACTGAAAGAAATAATGTTATTTTTGTTGAAACACGCATTTATGAGATTAGCGGCCCTGTTCCTTTTTTGTTTATACCTGTGGCCTGCAAAAGCGGGGGGCCAGGAATCTGAAAGTATAGCTGATAACTTTTTTGTTGAAGTTCGTTCAATGGCCTTTATTAAAAACAATGAATATTTTAATCCTCTTGGTGTATCCAGGTTCGTCATATCAACGGGTCTGCCCTGGCCTGTCGATAAATCAGACTGGATCGAAGGTTATACACTTACCGGAATCTTCTTTCAGCCCGAACTTGTATATTCCCCTTCAGACAGGATATCAATTAACGGGGGAATTCACCTTTTAAAGTATTCAAGCGAAAATAACTTCGCACAAGTAAGGCCCGTTTTCTCTTCATCTCTAAAGATCTCTGAAAATACAACTCTTAGGCTTGGATCAACAAAAGGTAGCGATTCACATATAATGTTCGATCCACATTTTAATTTTGAGAGGTTGTATAATGATTTTGTTGAGGATGGCTTTCAACTTACCACAGAAACTGACCACGTTTTTAATGATGCGTGGTTGGGGTGGGAAAATTATATTTTTAAGGCTGAAAATGAAAGAGAGGTATTTACATTCGGAGAATCATTTTTATATACAAGTCCATTAATAAGAAACCAGGTTGAGGTTGTCGTTCCTATCCAGGTTCAGTTCAAGCACTTTGGCGGTCAGATCAGCAATTATCCTGAACCAGTTACAACTTTTTTTAACATGGCAACAGGGATAAGGATAAACTACGATTTTGACTTCGCTGAAACAGGTATTGAATATATCAGGTTTATAAACAGTGCATTCCCTTCAAAACCATTCTTTCTGCTCCATAATGGGAACGCTTCCTGGATAAGGCTTCATGCAAAGAAAGGTATCATTTCATTATCCTCATCATACTGGAATGCTCATGATTTTTTCGCACCTAATGGAAACGCGATATACGCCAGCGTATTTGACTTTACTTCAAACTATATCGTACACTCAAGGAAATTGATTACCGGATCTGCCAGTCTTGACTACCCTGCTGCCGATTACCTGAAGTTACTCCTGGGGATTGATATGTATTATGATACAGATTTTGAAAGGATGGATTATGCAGTTACGCTGCATCTAGATTTTTCAAAATTATTTGAACTGGGGAAACAAACCCGTGGCTTCAGATAAAGTATCTCCATGGTCGGCTTTTCCAGTAATCACCTGAATAATCAACACCTATCCTCGGGCTTGTTTTAATAACAGGATGCCGTCCCGAATCTTCTATCCACATCCTTTCTGAAACAGGAAGGTCCTCGCCGTAAAAAGACCTGTCAATTCCAAGAGCTTTAGTCAGTTTTCCCGGTCCGGTATATGGAACAACACCCCTGATAAGTACTGCCTGGGGATTACCTGCTTCGCCGGTAACTATATTTAACATCCAGTACATTCCGTATATAAAATATACATAAATATGTCCTCCTTCGTGATACATTATTTCTGTTCTGGTAGTTCGACCCTTGCAGGCATGACATGCCTTATCTTCACTACCCCGGTAAGCCTCAACTTCAGTTATCATGAATCTGCCAGTGGCATTCCCTGTGTTAACTAAAAGGTCTTTCCCCGGTAGTTCAGGTGCAACAATAAGAACATCACGGATATAAAAATCTCTTTCCAGTTTAGTTACTCCGTTCATTTTTTACATACTGATTATCTGGTTGTTTCTCAATTATTTTTCTCTATAGAGCAGCAAAAATAAAATATTGAGCTCAGACATTGGCATAAGTTTAAATATTTGTACGTTTGCATTTTGCAGATGTTCAAAGAAAGAGACAGGACAATCATCAAAACTCATGACAGGATTGTTCAAAGGGGAGTGTTTATGTGTTCATAATTCGAAATTTAAGAAGAAAATACCCTGATATTCTTTTTTTTTATGAAATATATTGTATTTTTGCAGACCCTAAAATATGGGTACAATTAGGATAAGAATATCAATTTAAAAACAATAACAAGTGAACACCTTAAGCTATAAGACAGTTTCAGCGAATAAAGCTACTGTGAACAAGGAGTGGGTTATAATTGATGCTGAAGGGCAGGTTCTTGGAAGACTTGCAACCAAAGTTGCCATGATGCTGAGAGGCAAGCATAAGCCAGAATTCACACCTCATGTTGATTGCGGTGACAATGTCATAGTTATCAATGCAGAGAAAGTTGAACTTACCGGTAACAAGATGTCGGAGAAGGTATATACCCGTCATACAGGTTATCCCGGAGGTCAGAGGTTTACGACAGCCGATTCTCTATTGAAGAAAAATCCTATTGCTCTTGTTGAAAAAGCTGTAAAGGGAATGCTTCCCTCTAACAGGCTTGGGAGTGCTCTTTACAGGAATCTTCATGTGTATGCCGGATCAGAGCATCCACACGAAGCACAGAAACCAAAGAAAATAGAACTTTAATACATTATATAATCAGATATGGAAGCAGTCAATGCTCTTGGCAGAAGAAAAGCAGCAGTTGCACGGGTATATTTAAGTGACGGAAAAGGTAAGATTACTATTAACGGCAGGGATTTCAAAGAATATTTTGGAGCCGAAACACTTCAGTATGTCGTTACCCAGCCTCTTGTGGCGCTAAACGCAACTGACAAATATGACATCAACGTTAACCTTGATGGTGGTGGTGTTAAAGGACAAGCCGAAGCTTTACGTCTTGGTATAACAAGGGCTTTAATTCAGGTCGATGCCGAGAACAAATCTGTACTGAAAGCCAACGGTTTTGTAACCCGTGATCCTCGTGAGGTTGAAAGAAAGAAACCAGGCCAGCCAAAAGCACGCAGAAGGTTCCAGTTCAGTAAACGTTAGTATTACACTATATTTTACAGATGCAAGTTTAGTATCTAAATTGCAGGGACTTCTGAGAGGAGCTACCTTGTGATTGATCAATAAAGGAATGTAAACTTAAAAATAATAAAATGCCAAGAACAAATTTTAAAGAATTACTTGATGCAGGCGTTCATTTCGGACACCTCAAAAGAAAGTGGAACCCTGCTATGGCTCCTTATATCTTCATGGAGCGCAACGGTATTCACATCATTAACCTCGAAAAAACAGCTGAAAAGATAGAAGAGGCAGCTTCAGCAATGAAGCAGATCGCAAGATCAGGCAAGAAAGTTCTCTTTGTTGCTACCAAGAAACAGGCCAAAGAAATTGTTGCTGAGAAAGTAAAAACAGTAAACATGCCTTATGTTGTTGAGCGCTGGCCCGGCGGCATGCTGACCAACTTCCCGACAATACGTAAAGCAGTTAAGAAGATGTCGTCAATCGACAAGATGGCTAACGACGGCACATTCCTGAATCTTTCAAAACGTGAGAGACTTCAGATTACAAGGCAAAGAGCCAAACTTGAAAAAACTCTCGGAAGCATTGTTGATCTCACAAGACTTCCTTCAGCGCTATTTATTGTTGACGTTTCAAAAGAACAGATAGCTGTTAAAGAAGCAAAAAGACTTGGTATTCCTGTATTCGCAATGGTCGATACTAATTCAGATCCTTCTGATATCGACTTCCCGATACCTGCAAATGACGATGCTTCAAAATCAATCTCACTTATAATTGGTATCCTCTGCCAGGCTATTGAAGAAGGTCTTAGCGAAAGAAAAATTGATAAGGATAAAGAGCCTCAACAGCCAAAAGAAAGAAAAAGAAGAGATTTCGATACTAAAGATATTTCTGCAGCACTTATCGAAGACAGGATAGCTGAAGAAGAAGAGGAAGAAGTCGAAGAAGCTGATGATCTGGTTGATTCAGCTCTTGAAGCAGATGAAGAGGAAGAAGAAGTAATCTGAGATACAAATAAACTTTTAAAAGACATTATTATGGCTAATATAAGCGCTGCCGATGTTGCAAAACTTAGAAGAGTTACGCTTGCAGGAATGATGGACTGCAAAAAGGCTCTCGAGGAAGCAGAAGGCAATTTTGATAAAGCTATTGAGATAATCCGTAAAAAAGGACAGGCTGTTGCAAACAAAAGATCAGACCGCGAAGCTACTGAAGGTGTTGCTCTTTCAAAAGTTTCAGCTGACAATAAATTTGGTTGTCTTATTGTGCTCAACAGTGAAACTGATTTCGTAGCCAAGAATGCTGATTTTATTGCTCTTGCAAACAAAATTCTCGACCTTGCTATCGCGAAGAGACCAGCTAATCTCGATGAACTTAAGTCACTTACTCTCGAAGGAGGTAAGGTTGCCGACAAAATAACTGAATATGTTGGAATCATCGGTGAAAAACTTGAACTTTCATACTATGATAAAATTGTAGCTGAATATGTTCAGCCTTATATTCACCCGGGTAACAAGCTTGCTACTCTCGCCGGTTTTAACAAATCAGGGCTCAATTTCCAGGTTTACAAGGATGTTGCAATGCAGATTGCAGCCATGAACCCGGTAGCTCTTGATAAAGATTCAGTTCCACAGAATGTAATCAATCAGGAACTCGAAATTGGCCGTGAACAGGCAAAACGCGATGGCAAACCTGAAGAAATGCTTGATAAGATAGCTCAGGGAAAACTTACAAAATTCTATAAGGAAAGTACGCTACTCAACCAGGATTTTGTGAAAGACAACAAGATGACTATCAAACAGTATCTTCAATCAGTTTCAAAAGATCTTACAGTTACGGACTTCAAAAGGTTCTCACTTAACCTTTAAAATTATAGCAGTTTCTACGTAAGTTCATAATTCATATTTAAGCGCCCCTGAGGGCGCTTTTTTTTGAATACCATTTCTGGCGCTAAAACAGTTAAAAGTATTTTTTGATTACCTTTGATACTTACCATCTAAAATCAATATATAATGCTCTATTCACGTATCTTGTTAAAGCTTAGTGGTGAATCACTTGCCGGGAAAGGTAATCATGGTATCAGCGATGAAGTTCTGATTGATTATGCCAGCCAGATTGCTGATCTTTCAAATAAAGGGTGCCAGATCAGTATTGTAATTGGTGGTGGCAACATATTTCGCGGCCTGAGTGGGACCGGCGCCGGGTACGATAGGCTTAAAGGTGATCAGATGGGAATGCTTGCCACCGTAATAAACAGTCTTGCACTTGAAAGCGCTATCCAGCGAACAGGCGGTAAGGCCAAGGTATTTACAGCAATACGGATGGAGCCTGTTGGTGAATTGTACAATCGCGATAAAGTGCTTGAAGCTTTAAAGGAGGAATATATATGCATCCTGGCGGGTGGAACAGGTAATCCATTCTTTACAACAGATACCGCTGCTGCTTTAAGAGCAGTAGAAACCAGATCAGATGTACTCCTTAAAGGGACAAGGGTTGATGGCGTATATACCGCTGATCCTGAAAAAGATCCAAAGGCTTCGAGATATGATAAAATATCATTTGAAGAAGTGATTGAAAAAAGATTAAAGGTTATGGATCTTACAGCTTTTACAATGTGCCGCGAAAACAATATGCCTATTGTTGTCTTTGATATTAACAGGCAAGGTAATCTTTCCAGGCTGGTCGAACAGGGTGGTGTTGGAACTACTGTCAGCAACTTTTAGCTTTTGACGTTATCCGCAATTTTATTATTTTTGTTAAATAGTTAACAAATCCCATTAAAATTTTCAATATATGGATGAAGAAGTTGAGCTGATCACCGAAGAAACAAAAGAAAGGATGGAGAAGGCGCTCGAACACCTGGAACATGAACTTGCCAGGCTTAGAGCAGGAAGAGCCAATCCTGCAATTCTTGACGGTGTTACCGTTGATTACTATGGAGTTAATTCACCTTTAGCCCAGGTATCGAACATTAATACTCCCGATCCAAAGACAATTCTTATCCAACCCTGGGAAAAGAACATGCTTGGAGTAATTGAAAAAGCTATTATGGCAGCAAATATCGGCCTTACTCCTGTTAATAATGGCGAAGTGATCAGAATCAACATACCTCCACTCACAGAGGAAAGAAGGCACCAGCTTGTTAAACAGGTAAGAAATGAAGGTGAGACAGCTAAAATCAGTGTAAGAAATGCACGTAAATGGGCTCTTGATGAACTAAAGTCAATGCTTAAAAATGGACTCCCTGAAGATAGTGAAAAAGAAGCAGCCGAAGTTATCCAGGAAATGGTTCATTCATACAATGCCAAGGTAGATAAGGTGATGGCAATTAAGGAGAAAGAAGTAATTACTGTTTGATGATTAATGAATGAATGAATGAATGAATGAGTGAATGAATGAATAATTAAGTTCTTACATTTCTCATACCTGAAGTACAGTTACAGCAAATTGGTATTTTTTCCCTGGCGGTTAGTATCGTCTTGCGGAAATCTGAGTAGTTTTTCCCATGCCATATTTCTCTGAATGAATCTGATCGAAGGTCGCCCATAATATACTCTGCATCCTTATCAAAACAACATGGAACAACTTTCATGTCCCATGTAACAACAGGATTAAGCCAGAGCCTTGCACACCTTCGTGGGAAAGAACTTCTGATTTCGTAATTGTTTTTTTCAAATCTGTACCTGCAATATCTCTTATCAGAAGGCATCCACTCCCCTGCCCGCTCAACATTATAAAACTGCATTGATTTAATAACCAGACCGACCCCTGTATCATCTGCAATCTTTCTAATCTCAGGCAGCCTCTCTTCATTAAACCTGTTCAAAAGAACCTGTATCTCGATTTTGATGCCTGAAGCGGCATGCCTTTTTGCCGCTGATAATTCATTTATTCCTTTAATAACATTTTCAACATTACCGTTTATCCTGTATCTTGAATATGTTGCCTGGTCAGGCCCGTCAAGCGAAATAATAATCTTCTTTAATCCGGATGTCACTATCTTTTTCGCACTTTCGGCATTAATAAAATGACCGTTTGTAGATACGACAGCATGAAGTCCTCTTATTTCAGCAAGAAAATCATAAAAAGATGGATGAAGCAACGGTTCTCCCTGAAAATAAAGGTTGACATTAAACAGATAAGGTCTGAGTTCGCTGATTGTTTTTTTGAATAATGAAAGATCCATAAAACCTTTCTTCCTCTTCATAGTACCTGCTCCGGAAGGACATTCAGGGCAGGAAAGATTACAATAGTTTGTCAATTCGATGCTTATTGCAGGAGGCATGCCACCAACAATGCTCTTATGTAAAGCTGAACTCAGCAGTAAGGAGCCTGCTGACAAAAAGGCGTTTGGGTATTTTACAATATTCAATTTTGTTATATGTACTTTATTATCAAACTTAACTGATATTTGTAATGCAAATAATAAATATATTCAAATTACATAAAAATGTATCTGATCAAAAAGCATTCAAAATTTGTTCTTGAAAAAACAATAATTTTCTAAAAAGGATAGGGTTAAGATACTGGTGAGGGTCTTTATTTTGAAAACACCAGAAATATTTTTAACGATCTAATTAATACTCACTGTTATGAAAAAATTTAATCTCATCCTGGTTTTTGCAGTTCTAGTGGCTTTCACTGCCGGACAAACTGCGATTGCTGCTTCTTCATTCTCGGAAAAAAGGAATGATCAACAGCAAAATTATGTAATTCTCAAAGGTAAGGTTGTCGATAAAGAAACAGGCAACCCTCTAGTATTTGCAACTGTTGCAGTTAAAGAATCAAATGTTGCTATCGTAACTAACATTGACGGGGAGTTTACACTGAAAATGCCGCCATCATCTGACCCCAGGAGTATTGAAGTCTCATTCCTTGGCTTTAAGAATAAAATAGTTGCGGTAAGTGATCTTAAGGAAGGGAAAAACAAAATTGAGCTTGAAGCAGCTCCTATCCCTATTAAAGAGATCATAGTTAAGCCTATTGACCCTGTCTCAATTGTTATTAATGCGATCGATAATCTGAGTGATAATTATGAATCACAAGCTAACCTGATGACTTCGTTCTACCGCGAGACAATAAAAAAGAACCGTACCTACGTTTCAATAGGTGAAGCTGTTGTTGAATTATTCAAAGCGCCTTACGAAAACGATATGCGTTTCGATGCAGCACGAATATACAAGGGAAGAAAAGGTTCAGATGTTGAAAAAATGGATACAGTTCTATTTAAACTACAGGGAGGTCCATTAAGTGTTCTTCAACTTGACCTTGCTAAAAATACCGAGTCTATTCTCACCAAAGAATCAATGGAATACTACGACTATTCTTTGTCGGGTGTTATTGAAATTAATGGTCGCCCGCACTATATAATTAATTTCATACAGAAGCCTAAAGTTGATTTCCCGCTCTTCATGGGTTCACTCTATATAGATATGGATACCTACGCAATTTCTGAGGCAGAGTTTGGATATAACCTTGCAGACAAGGCCCAGGCAGCTGCTCTGTTTATAAAAAAGAAACCGCTTGGAATGGAAGTAACTCCTGAGATTGCAACTTACAGAACAAAATACCGTGAACAGAATGGGAAATGGCACTTCGAATATTCAAGGGCAGAAGTGAGATTCAGGGTTAATTGGAAGAAAAAACTTTTCCATACTTATTATACAACGATGTCAGAAATAGCTGTGACCGATCGTACTGCTGAAGAAGTTATTAAATTTGCAGGAAAGGAAAAGCTTAAAACAACCGATGTCTTTTCAGAAAAGGTTACTTCATTTGCAGATCCCGAATATTGGGGCGACTATAATGTGATAGAACCTGACCAGAGTATCGAGTCTGCTATAAAAAGGCTTTCAAAAAAGCTTAAATTCAGCGACATGACTTCAGAACAATAAGGTACTTGTATGACCAGTGACAAAGAAAGAATAAGGAGGATCAGGGGTGGTGATGTTAAGGAATTTGAATCACTCTTCAGATCCTCCTATCCCTCTCTGGTCAGATATGCCAAAGTCCTCGTAAAAGATCATGACACAGCTGAAGAAATAGTCCAGGATCTGTTCGTGAGATTATGGCAAAACAAAAATGACCTTTTAATAGATAGTTCTTTGACAGGTTATCTCTTCAGATCAGTACATAACAGGTGCCTTCATCATATAAACCACCTGAAAGTAGTTGAAAAGTATAATGAGGAGATGTCACAGAAACAGCCTGAGAGCCCTGAGAGTCCCGCTGATATATTAAACTATGCCGAACTCCAGGGAAAGATAGCAAGGATATTGGAGAAGCTGCCCGAACGTTGCGGGCAGATCTTCTTTATGAACAGGTTTGAAGGATTAAAGTACGCTGAAATAGCTCAGAAACTTTCAGTATCGATTAAGACGGTGGAAGCGAATATGGGAAAAGCATTGAAGGAATTCAGAAAAGAACTTGCGGAGAAATGAAAGAGAATAAAAAAGATAAGCTTACAGGGAAAGAATGGGAACGTTTAGCGTCTCTCTTTTCACAAGAATCAGTAGGGAATTACCCAGTAGAATCAAAATTAAATGATGAATATGCTGAAGTGGGAAATCTATGGAAAGAAATAGGGAATATGGAGAAGGAAAAGGAAGTTGATGTTGATAAAGCATGGAATAATGTGTATTCAAGAATTGTTGAAACAGACAATAAAGATTCGAAAGTTAAACGGCTTATGCTATTCAGAACAGGTTTCCTGAAAGTAGCAGCAATTCTGATTCTGCTTCTCGGATCTGGTACCATCTTCTTACTCTTGAAAAACAAAGGATCACTTATTCTTCACACTACAATCACCGCAGATAATGAGAGTAACAAGAAAATTGACCTTCCCGACGGAAGTACCGTTTACCTTAACCGCAATTCCTCATTAAGCTATAAACCTTCTTTTGGGGCAAATAACCGCAATGTAGAACTCCAGGGGGAAGCTTTCTTTGATATTGCTCGGGATGCTTCTAACCCTTTTATTATTGATGCTGGGAAAGCCAATATTGAAGTTATTGGAACTTCATTTAATGTAATAACTGAAAATTCCTATTCAGAAGTTGAAGTATTTGTTAAAACAGGGAAAGTAAGGATTGAAGATAAAGCAGGTTCACAATCGATACTACTCGACCCCGGATTCATTGGGAAACTCTCTGATAAAAAGATTGAAAAAAGCATCAATGATAATCCTAATTACCTTGCCTGGAACACCGGGAAACTTGTCTATAAAGGAGAGAAACTTGAAGTTGTTTTCAGCGATCTTAAGAGAGTTTATAATATTGATATTGTTATAGATGATCCCTCAATAAATGAACTGCCCTGGACAGCTCCTATAGATTATCAGCCTGAAGAGAATATAATCCGGATGATTTGTCTTAGCTTTGATCTGAATTATACGAGAGATGGACAAACATACCGTCTTTCAGAGAACTGACTCAATGTTTGAAGATGCTATTACGTGGCCCTGGACAAAAATATTTATTGGCCATCGCGTTATTTATGATGCTCCTTCCCGGTTCAGTTTTTGGTCAGAAAACCATACTGGATCAATCGTTCACAATAACAAAAGGAACACTTAAAACAGGCGATGCCCTGGATGTTATTTCCAGTGAGACAGGGTTCAGCTTCACATACGATAGCCGCATTATTGAAGAAGACAGGAAAGTTCAGCTCAACTTCACGGATGTCAGGTTGGGAAAGATACTCGAATCAGTACTTCATAACGACTCCCTTACTTTTTCAATAATTGACAAATACATCGTCATTTCAAAAAGCAGGAATCAAAAACCTATAGAAACACAATTATACCCAAGAAGCAATAGTCTTGTTACGGGTGTCATTGTCGATGAAGAAACCGGTGATCCCCTCCCATTTGCAACAATAGGTTTTAAGAACATCCGAAGGGGAACAGTTACAAACAATAACGGAGAGTTCAGATTAAATATCCCTCCTGATTCAGGTAATGATACATTGCATGTTTCTTATCTTGGTTACTTTGGAAGAGAAATACCCGCATCACAGGCAACGGGGAGTGATTTTAGAATAACAATGAGAAGGGAATACATCTCAATCCCTGAAATAATAATTCACAACCAGATACCCAGAGAAATAATCCGTAAATCATATAGAGCAATTAATGAGAACTACGGCAGAACACCAGCTATGATGACCGGGTTTTACAGGGAAGGAGTTATGAAGAAAAATGAACTTCAGAACTACTCTGAGGCTATTCTAAGTATATATAAAAGCCCTTACTCTGGAACCCTTCAGAATGATCAGGTTAAAATACTTAAAAGCAGGAAAATAGAGAACCTCGATATTTCGGATACACTTGCAGTACGACTAAAAGCAGGTCTTAGCACAAGTATGGACCTTGATGTTGCAAAGAACATCTTCGGTTTTATTTCTCCTGAAGGAATCAATAGTTATGAATACAGGATCACAGATATTGTAACATATAATGATGAATCAGCTTATGTTATTGAATTCAAAAATCAGAAGTATTCAGAGAACCAGTTTTTCAATGGAACAATTTATATAAATACAAACGACTTCGGAATTTACAGTGCAGAATTTGAGATATCACCGTCAACAATAGATAAATTCAGAGATTCTTTTGTTTCAAGTTCTCCGGGTGGTTTTAACACCTGGCCGGTATCGGTAAAGTATAATGTAAGCTATCGGAAGATGGATGGTCGGTATTTTCTCAGTCATGTGCGTGCTGATCTTTTATTCAATTCTAAACAGAAAAGGAAACTTTTTAATTCACAGTTCAAGGTATTTTTTGAAATGGCTGTAACAGAAACCAACCTTATTGATCCAAAACGCTTTGATAAAGAAGAGCTGGCGCCAGTTCATTCAGTTTTCTCAAAAACAATAAATTCCTACGATCCCGATTTCTGGGGAGACCAGGATTTTCTTCGACCAGAGGAAAATCTTCTCGATGCCCTCAAGAACATTAAAGTTAAACTTAGGGAATTCTCTGAGGAATAAGGGTTAATAGCTGTTTATTAATTTATACAATTCAGAAAGATCGGGTGTCAGGATAATTTCAGTTCTCCTGTTACGTGTTCTTGCTTCAGCAGTATTTGCTGCTTCCACAGGAAGGTATTCACTTCTTCCCCCCGCAGTAAGTCTCTTCGGATCTATCTTTGTACCTTCAAGTAAAGTTCTCACAACTGTTGTAGCACGTTTTACACTTAGATCCCAGTTATCTTTGACCTGACCTGTCCCATTGTATGGAACATTATCAGTGTGTCCTTCTATCATAACCTGGATACCTGGATTTTTCTCAAGCACACCTGACAATTTTTTAAGTGCATTCCTGCCATTAGCATCCATATCCCAGCTTGCGGATTTAAAGAGCAATTTTTCGTCAAGTGAAACATATACTTTGCCATCTTTCTGAGTCACTGTAAGACCATTATTCTCGAATCCAAGAAGCGCTTCAGATACTTTGTTTTTAAGGTCTTGAGCAATTTTCTTCTGTAAATCAAGAATTTTTTCAAGCTCGGCAAGGCGGGCGTTCCTCTTTTCGAGCTCGAAGTTTAATTCATCAAGTGATGTTTTTCGGGCATCGAGGTTGTCACTTAGCTGCTTAAGCAGGTTTTCTTTTTCCTGCAGGTTTGCCTGTGCAGCCTGCAGCTCCGACAGAAGTTTCTGTGTCTCTCTTACATTACCTCTCACAAGGTCTTCATGGGCATTCTGCAGCTCATCATAACGTGCAGCGATCCTGTTATATTCATCAATTGCTTTGTCTCGTTCAGATTGTGTCTTCTGAATAACCTGTTTGATCGAATCTGTTCCTGTCTGGAGTGAAGCAATCCTGGCTTCAAGTTCCCTGTTTTGCATTTCAAGCCCGATATTTGCAGATTTATATTCATCCCTCTCATTCATAAAGTTCCTGCTCGTATCCTGAAGGGATTTGTATTTCCCTCCTGGTACGCATGAAGAAGCAATGAACACTAATAAAGCTAAACCCTGAAGATATAAACTGGCTTTTTTCATGTTTGAATTCGGTTTCAGTTAAAACAGTTACTGATGTTAAAAATTGTCTTTGGAAGCAAAAATAAGAAAAACCCTCATTGCCCCCGGAAAACAACGCCGAATAATAATTCTTATATTTGTGCCTTAAAATTTATCCATAAAAATGCAGATTGAGGAGACTTTACTCTCTAAAATTATAACCCCGGAAGATCTCAGGAAACTGCAGCCCGAGGACCTCATACAAGTAAGCGCTGAATTAAGACAATTCATTATTGATGTTGTATGTAATAATCCCGGACATTTTGGGGCTAGCCTTGGTGTTGTTGAACTTAGTGTGGCGCTTCATTATGTTTTTAATACTCCTTACGACAGGCTTATCTGGGATGTTGGACATCAGGCTTATGGACATAAGATACTAACAGGCCGGCGTAACAGGTTCTCAACAAACAGAAAGTACAAAGGTATATCGGGTTTCCCTAAGATGGCCGAAAGCGAATACGATGCTTTTGGGACCGGTCATTCTTCAACTTCTATCTCCGCAGCTCTTGGTATGGCAGAAGCAGCTCACATAAAAGGTGAAAAAAGACATATTGTAGCTGTTATAGGTGATGGTTCGATGACTGCAGGTCAGGCCTTTGAAGGCTTAAATAATGCAGGTATCAGTAAGCTTGATATTCTTGTTATCCTCAATGATAACAACATAGCAATAGATCCGAATGTTGGAGCTTTGAAGGAATATCTGCTTGATATCACCACAAGTCACACCTATAACAGGTTCAAAGATAAAATATGGAATATGCTGGGCATTTTTGGCAAGCATGGACCTGATGCACGTACACTTGCTTCACAGATCGAAGCGGGATTAAAATCAACAATCCTCGACAGAAGTAATTTATTTGAAGGATTCAACTTCAGGTACTTCGGCCCAATCGACGGTCATGATATTCTCCACCTCACAAAGGTACTTGAAGACCTCAAACTAATACCAGGACCAAAGCTCCTTCATTGCCTTACAAAGAAAGGCAAAGGCTTCAAACAGGCTGAAGAAAATCAGACAACTTTTCATGCTCCGGGAGTCTTCGATAAGAAAACTGGTATTATCATAGAAATTCCAAAGACAGATAGTAAGCCTCAATACCAGGAAGTCTTCGGCCGATCAATACTTGAACTGGCTGAAAAGAATGAAAAGATAGTTGCAATTACACCTGCAATGCCAACCGGCAGTTACCTTCATCTTATGATGAAAGCAATGCCCGGCAGGGTTTATGATGTTGGCATTGCAGAACAGCATTCTGTTACTTTTTCCGCAGGCCTTGCAGCAGAAGGGATCGTTCCGTTCTGTTGCATCTATTCATCATTCCTGCAAAGAGCATTCGACCAGGTGATTCACGATGTAGCACTTCAGAACCTGCATGTGGTATTTTGCATTGATCGTGCTGGCCTTGTAGGATCGGATGGAGCTACACATCATGGTTTCTTCGATATCGCATTCATGAGATCAATACCAAATGTTGTTGTCTCTGCTCCTATGGATGAGATTGAGTTGAGAAACCTGATGTATACCGCACAGCTTGAAAAGAATAAATTCCCTTTCTCAATAAGATATCCAAGAGGTAAAGGAGTTAAAACTGACTGGGAGAAAACTTTTACTGAAATTGAAATAGGTAAAGGCCGGCAGATATCATCTGGTGATGATCTTGTCATCCTTTCACTTGGCCATCCCGGAAACGATGTAGCATCAGTAATAACAAAACTGTCAGCTGAAAATGTCAAGATTGCCCATTACGATATGAGGTTTGCCGCTCCTCTTGATGCCGAAATCCTTCATTCAGTATTTAGAAAATATTCCCACATTATTACAATTGAAGATGGCGTTCTTAAAGGAGGTTTTGGCAGTGCAGTTATTGAATTTATGGCAGACAATGGCTATAACTCAATCGTTAGAAGGCTTGGAATACCAGACTATTTCGTTGAACACGGTACACAAGATGAACTCCATCGTGAATGTGGTTATGACAAACTGGGAATTGAACTCGCAATAAGGGAAATGTTAATAAGGAAAGGAGAGAATCTGATTTCTCATTAATTGTTCTTCGGCAATTGACAAAATCTCATCTTCACTTTTTACGCGTGCATTTTTTGTTCTAATTTTACATATTATCTCAACCAGGCAATTATTGTTTTGTTAATTGTTTGTACAAGTAAAAAGTATCAAAAATGAAAATGCTTAAATTATTTATCAGGTCGTTAATGCTTATTTCATTAGCTCTTGTCATAACTACATGCGCAGTTAACCCGGTTACCGGGAAAACACAGGTAATGCTTATGTCCGAGCAACAGGAGATACAAATGGGGCAGGAATATGATCCCCAGGTTGTTGCTACATTTGGTGAATATAAAAATGATGCTTTACTATCAGCAATATCTACCAAGGCCAATGAAATTGGCAAAATATCTCATCGCCCCAATTTGCAATGGCATGTGAAGATACTCGACTCCCCTGTTGTAAACGCCTTTGCGGTACCGGGAGGTTATATATATTTTACTCGCGGAATATTGGCCCAGTTTAATAATGAAGCGGAATTGATAGGTGTTCTTGGTCATGAGATGGGACATGTTACTGCAAGGCACTCTGTCAGCCAGCAGAGTAAACAGCAGCTTGGACAAATACTTCTAATGGGTGGGATGATGGTATCGGAGAAATTTGCTCAATATGGTCAGCAGGCTATGCAGGCTATGCAGGTTCTTTTCCTTAAGTTCAGCCGCGATAATGAACGCGAGTCAGACCGCCTTGGTGTTGAGTATATGACAAAAATCGGATATGATGGCAATAAGATGGCGGACTTCTTCGAGGTTCTGAATAAGCAGAGCATGGCTGAAGAGCAGGGCGGTATTCCTACATTCCTTTCAACACATCCTAACCCTGCTGACAGGAATAATGCCGTAAGAAAATTGACAAAAGCATGGCAGGACAGCATACAGAAACCCGAATGGATAGTTAACTCAGAGGGCTATCTGAAAATGATTGATGGTATAATCTATGGTGATGATCCTAGACAAGGCTATACAGAAGGTAATATTTTCTATCACCCTGAACTTAAGTTCAGGTTTAACTATCCTGCGGAATGGCAATTTCAGAACTCCCCAATGCAGGTTGCAACTGCCCCGAAAGATGGTAAGGCAATGATAGTTTTCTCAGTTGCCCAGCAAAAAACACCTGAGGAAGCTTCACAGGCAACAACAAAAGAACTGGGACTTACTATTAAGGATAGCAAAAACATAACAGTAAACAAGCTTCCTGCAGTTGCTGTGCTTGGCACTCAGGTACAACAGGATCAGGCAACAGGACAGCAGGCAGCTGCTAACCAGCTTTTGTCGTATTATATTTCTTATGGAGGGAACGTATACGTTTTCCATGGAGTATCAGCCGAAGCAGATTTCAGCAAATACCAGAAAGAGATTGAATCCACACTGTCAAGCTTTGCTCCTCTTAATGATCAGTCGAAAATAAATGTTAAACCAAAAAGGATCTTCGTAAAACCTGCCAAACAGGCTGGGTCATTCAGTCAGGTACTCGCATCGCTTGGAGTTCCCCAGAACCAGTTCAAGGATCTTGCTTTGCTTAATAATCTTGAGCTCAACTCGAATGTGCCTGCCGGGAAGCTGATAAAGGTTATTGGGGAGTAGAAGAAGTGACTAGAGTGACTAGAGTTATGAGTGACTAGAGTTTGAGTGACTAGAGTTTGGAAGAAGTGCACTAAAGTGAACTAGAGTATTTAAAGTTAAAAAGAAGTGACAAAATAAACATTTCCTCTCCTTTTGAAGGAGGGGTGTCCGGAGCCACAATATATGGCGATTTGCAGAAATTTTCAACTCCGGACGGGGTGGTTGATTAGAACTTGAGTAAACAGTTGCGGCCATAAGCCTCTATTGCCATTATATAGCAAATACAACCTTTACAACCTCTTGCATTTTGATAAAAATGTTTAACTTGGGTGAATCTGACCTGAACCCATGAGCTACTACCTCGACCTCGAAAAAATATCAATAGATCAATACCGGGAAAAACTGGAATCTTCGTACATGCCTCCCAGCAGGATGATACTCAAAGAAAAGCTCAATGAACGCTTTTCATATTTTAAAACCATGGGTATTAAGAATGTAAAGGAGCTTGTTCAATTACTTAAGAAGAAGGGCAAGATTGATGAATTATCAAGAGTTTCGTGTTTATCAGGTGATTATTTAACGATACTGTTAAGGGAGTTGAACAGTCTTCAACCGAAGCCAAATAAGATAAGTGATTTCCCGGGTATCTCAAAAGAGACTATTTCAAAACTGGAGAAAACAGGCATAAACAATACTGAGAAGCTGTTTTATAAAGTCATTAGAAAAACAGACAGACAGAAACTTGCAAAGGAAACAGGTATTGATGAAAAGGATATCCTGGAGCTTGCCAAACTGTCTGATCTTTCCAGAATTAAATGGGTTGGAGTTACTTTTGCACGGATGTTGTTTGAACTTGGCATTGATTCAGTTGAGAAAGCCGCAGCAACGGATGCTTCTGATCTTCACCAAAGAATAGCTAAATTAAATAAAGAAAAGAGTATTTACAAAGGCCAGATCGGGTTGAACGATATGAGGATCTTTGTTGAAGCAGCAAAAGAAATACAACCTGAGATTGAATATTGAAATGTTCCAGACACACTTAACCTTGTAAACAATCCAGGATCGAACATACTAAACCAAAAACTTGCGAAAATGGAAAACCTTGAAACCACACAGCCTGTTGAGAGTCAGATTACAGTTAACACCGAAATTAAAGATCATCTCCTTGAGACCGCCAAATGGGGTAAATTCCTTGCAGTAGTCGGTTATATTGGTATCGGCATGTTGATACTTGCAGGTATGTCATGTTTGTCGGCTCTTCATCTTTGAGTGCACTTGCCACCGGATTCCCTATGGGAATACTGGCATTTGTCTATATTGCAATTGCAGTGTTGTTTTATTTTCCGGTGACCTATCTATATAGATTCTCAGTGCAGATGAAGCCAGGTTTAAGCTCAGGCGATCAGCCAACTGTGACATCGGCTTTTAAAAATCTGAAGTCAATGTTCAGGTTCATGGGAATTTTCGCAATTGTTGTTCTTTCACTATATGGTGTAATCCTTCTCGGAGTGATGGTGGTATTAATAATTAAATAACCCTGGAATAATGAAGATGAAACCAAGCTTGTTAAGGCTAACTGCTGCAGGAATTATTGGATTACTGACTGTTGTGATATTTAAGTTTAAATCAATTGACGACCTTAAATTTCATGATTTCCTGCATGTCCTTATTGTTCTGTCAATTTTCGGTTTTAAAGAAATCCAGGAATTTTTAAGATACAGGAAATCAATTAAAAATGGGGTTGATTCTCTAAAGAACAATAAGACCTCCTTTTCGAACGATCTCGGGAATGTAAATCAACTACTTGTCAGGAATGACTTGCTATGGCTTGAAAATGGAAAAAAGATGAAACAGATGACAATCTGATACTTAAGCTGGTTTCTGAATTCGAACTCGTTGCAAAGAACAAAGCATTTAAAGAATATAAGGAATAAGCCTGTCAGGGTTGATCTATACTCATCTGATTTTAAGGATGAAAGAGTTTTGAGATCAAAGACTTGGGATGCTGTAGGATAAAATCCCAAAAAGCATATGTTTTTTGTGTGAGTGTGAGAGTGAGTATTGAGGAAAAAGAGTGAGAGTAATCATGACTGACTACTCACTCTCACTCTCGCTCTGTTTTCAGTACCCGGAGCCGGGATCGAACCGGCACAGCATTGCTGCCACTGGTGTTTGAGACCAGCGCGTCTACCAATTCCGCCATCCGGGCATATTAGTTAAATATGCGTTGGTAGTAAATATTCCATTTTTTCAAAGATCTGCTACCAGTTAAGGATGGCGGAATTGGCCATCCCTGCATTCTGGCTCCTCGCTAAAATTACCCACCGGGCAATTTATTAACGCTCGGCCCTGCCATCCGGGCATTAGTTAAATATACTTTGGTAGTAAATATCTGTCTATTTCAAGGAACTGCACCCTACTCATTGGCCTTATCTATGTTTCCAATAGGCAAAGCAAAGAGTGTGCGAAAATACAGAATTTTTTACAATATTTTTTCTGCTGCCGGGATTAATCTTTTTGATTTGATTTCTGATAAACATTCGTTGAACAAATGTTTAACTAAAATTGTTTCTGAGTCGCTCTATCGTTTCCTCATAAAAGACTGGTAATCCTGAGGCTGATGCCTGCAGGTTATCAACAGAAAAAATCAACCTAAAAATTACTTATTATGTGTGGAATTGGCGGTTTGGTCTACAAGGACAATAACAGGATTGTCCTCTCCTCAATTTTAAAATCGATGGCTGATGTAATGCAGCATCGGGGTCCCGATGATGAAGGCTTTTATGTCGACAGAAATGTCGGATTGTGCTTCAGGCGACTTAGCATTATCGACTTGTTACGGGTCAACAACCCCTGACAAGCAGATCGGGAAAAACAATTGTGTTTAATGGTGAGATTTATAACTTCCAGGAAAAAGAAAAATGCTTAAAGAGAAAGGCTATGTATTTAAAACAACGTGCGATACTGAAGTAATACTTAATCTATACGAGGAATACGGCATTGATTGCCTCAGTCATCTTCAGGGTATGTTTGCCTTTGCTATATGGGATCCATTCAAAAGAAGTCTGTTTTGTGCCCGTGACCGTTTTGGGATAAAGCCTTTCTATTATCTCTGCGATAAGGAAAAATTTGTTTTTGGCTCAGAAATAAAAGCATTAATGAGCGCCGGTGGGGTTGATCGCACTCTATCATACGAAGCGCTTGACTCATATTTTGCTTTCGGCCATATTTCAGGAGATATGTCTGTTTATAAAAATGTTAAAAAACTCCTGCCAGGGCATTATCTTATCGTGTCATTCAGCGAAAACTATTCAATAAGCTCTCATAAGTATTGGGAAGTCAATTTCGAACCTGATCATTCCAAAACAGAAAAATACTGGATGGAAGAAATTAAAAATTGCCTGATCGAGACAATAAAACTACACATGATCTCTGATGTTCCTTTAGGAGCTTTTCTCAGCGGAGGCATTGATTCAAGTTCAGTTGTTGCAATGATGGCAAAAAACTCAAGTCAGCCATTAAAGACTTTTTCAATAGGCTTCAAAGAAAAGGGGTTTAATGAATTGCCATACGCAAGAATAATGGCCCAAAAATACGGATGTGATCATCACGAGGAGGTAATTGAACCTGAATCAATATCCGTCCTGCCTACCCTTGTGAGATGTTTCGATGGCCTTTTGCCGACTCGTCAGCAATTCCAACATGGTATGTTTCGAAAATTGCGAGGAAAAAAGTTAAAGTTGTGCTTTCGGGCGATGGTGGCGATGAATTGTTTGCAGGCTACAATCATTACACTTACCTGAAAAAACTACACTCATTTCCTCTTAATTTTAATTCTCCGCAATTAAGTAAGTTTATCTGGGGAAGCTTACATAAGGCTATTCCAAATAACATGGTTGGGAAAAATGCATCATATCTATTCTCAAAAGGAAGAAATTTTCTCAGCGCATTTGTAAATATGTATTCGATTGACGAAAGAAAAAACATGTTCCAAAATGAACACATAGCTATAAACTATTCGAAAGGATCTGAACTATATAAAGTGGAAATTCTTAAAAAAGGCAATAAAAATGATTTCGTTTCGAACATGCAATTTCTCGATTTGCAAACTTATATGCCAGATGATATTTTGACCAAGGTTGACAGAGCAAGCATGATGAATTCACTGGAAGTAAGAGTTCCGCTTCTTGATCACAAATTTGCAGAGCTTACTTTTAAAATTCCATCTGGCTTAAAGATGAAGGAAAACCAAAGTAAGTATATCTTTAAAAAATCGATGTCAGGATATCTGCTGGAAAGCATCCTTAATCATCCAAAACAGGGTTTTTTCTATTCCTCTTTCACACTGGTTCAAAGATAACCTAAGAGAGTACATAAAGGATACTTTGCTTTCTGCTAATCCAAAATATTCAACTTATCTAAATAAGAAATTCATTGAGAAGGTGATTCAGGATGACTGCAAAGGAGTAAGAATTTCAAATACCAGAATCTGGTCTCTGTTATTCCTCGAAGAATGGCTTAGGCGGAATCAACTGACTGTGGAGAATAATCAAGGCCAGAAGTTCACAACTAATCTCGCCTCTGTTGCCTCATAAAGATCCTGTAGATCATAAATATTGTCAGACAGGTAACGGGCAAAACAACAAGTACCAATGTATAGCTCCAGAAATATGACGAGGCTCTTACACTACCCCTGAATGTAGCAGCGCTTTTAAAAACATACGCCCAGTTGCCTGCCAGGAAATAACCCACAAATCCCCAGAATAACGCCAGCCAGATATTAATTTTTATTAGCTTATTTAGCCATCTATGTATCATCTCACCAGTATTTGCACTCCTGCTTGTGCCAAGTAATACTGACATGGGAAATGAAACAAGCCCGGCCCATGTTATGATTGTCCCAAATGGCAGTCCGGATAATATCGGTTTAGTGAGCAGACCTGAACCTGAGGCAAGTAAGCTGACACTTATAAAAAGTACAAGTAATGAGATTGCTAAAAATATCTTTCGTTTCATAAAGTCTTTAAACAAAAAACAGGTTCAAAAATAGCCTTTATATTTCACTTCAATAGCTTATTATATCAGGCTTTTTAATGATGCTGTTTTCAGAACGATCAATCTATTTCAAGATACAGATCGAGCAAAATATACCCTGGATCAGGGGTTGTAATATGTTCCTCATACCAGCAGGCCTTATCCTTCACTTTCAGTTTCTTCTTAGCAATCATTTTATTCACATTTGCCCATCCTTCCATCACCCACTGCCCTGCCTCTTCAATCTTTCCTCCTATTCTGACAACTACAAATTTTCCAGGTTTTATGAAACCGGGTTTTGTATCACCAATTTTCTCTGGCATCTTTTCCGGGCAAAGAAAAATCTTGTAACCAACATGCTCAGGATCATACGACAGGTTGCCGTCAGCATCAATGTTATGTCCAAAGGTCCTGCAATTACCAGGTTTGAATTTCTTTCTCCATTCAGCCATCTTGCCAAAAGCCTTATTTTCACATTCCGGAGCAAAACCTTCGAAGATTATTGCTTTCATTTCAGTTAATTCGCGGATTGAAGTTTCCATGATGTTCTGTTTAAACTCACTTGTTGTATCTCCAAAGTTAAACATTTCTATTTTAATTGGGGACCGCTTCATTGTGGACATTAATAGGCTCTGGTGAATAAGCAATAAATAAATGCTATTTAGCTGATATCCTGAATGTTCATCCCCCTCGCTCTTTAGGGGAGGGGGAATGAGGGGGAGAGGTCGGACAAATTAAATGTTCCTATCGCTAGGCAGGGTTCTCCCCAACTAAGCGAAAGGCGCAGTAGCAAATTTTCTCTCTTGCCTCAACAATAACCAAAATTCTATGTTATTTTTAATAATTAAAAAAATCATCATGAATTATTGGGAAAAAGCTCTCGAACCACTTGTTAATGAATACAGTGAACGCAAACACCCTCTTCACTACAAGAATCGATATCAACTGCTTGTGATGGTGGTACTTTCCGCGCAAACCACTGATAACCTCGTAAATATCATTGCCCCGGAATTTTTTAAAGCTTTTCCGTCAATTCAGTCTTTAAAAGGCAGGTTGCCTGAAGATCTTTTTCCCCTGTTAAGTAAAATAAGAGGATTCAGGAAAAAGGCAAAATGGATTGTCGATATTGCAAATACTGTAGGGAATGATTCAGGTATTCCCCACACAATGTCAGAGTTGTCAAAACTGCCAGGCCTGGGTAGAAAAAGCTCGAATGTTATAATACGTGAGTCAGGCGATATGGCTGAAGGGATCGTAGTCGATCTTCATGTTGTAAGGGTTGCTCCCAGAATAGGGATAGCTACCAGCGACAAACCTGATAAAATCGAAAAAGAACTTATGGAAGCTTGCCCGAGGGAAAAATGGAACGATATTGGCATGGCTATCTCTTTTCATGGCAGGGAAATATGCAGACCGAAACCTGAATGTGAACGTTGTATTATAAAAAACGCCTGCGATTTCTACAGGAATATGACAGCAGCCGGTTGATCAGCCAGTTTTCGATTTCTTGTATTCTTTCACATATATAAATCTTCTTTTCAATTAAAAACTATATTTATTTATCTTAGCCCTATACTAAAACCGGCTATGAAAAATAAAATATCGTGTTTTTTAACAGGCACATTAATGTTGTTTTTAACAGCATCTTGTTCCAATAATACAGCTGATAGAGCTATTCATGACGAAAACTGGCTTCAGGTATCAGGTGATCAGATAGTCAATCTTAAAGGCGATACCGTTTACCTTCGTGGCTTTGGCCTTGGAGGAATGCTTCATCTGGAGAATTTTATCAATGGCTATCCCGCCAACGAACAGGCTATGAGGGAAGGATTACTGAAAGTTCTTGGGCAGGAAAAATATGATCTTTTCTTCAAAAACTTCTACGAAAGCTATTTCAATGAACCTGATGCTGAATACATTCAAAGCCTGGGATTGAACCTCATTCGCATTCCTGTTCATTATCGCCAGTTTGAAGACGACATGAATCCCGGTGTTATCAAAGAAGGAGCTTTTCAATATCTTGATAAGGTCATTGATCTTTGTGCAAAACACAAGATCTATACTGTTATTGACCTGCATGCTCTTCCAGGCTCACAGAACCAGCACTGGCATAGTGATAATCCTACCCACAAAGCTATGCTTTGGGTTTATAAAGACTTCCAGGACAGGGCTGTTCATATCTGGGAGGTTATTGCCGACAGGTATAAAGACAATCCCTGGGTAGCAGGTTATGACCTCATTAATGAGCCCTCTGATCCCTCCGGGGAAGTTGTCTTTCCATACTACAAACGATTGCATGAAGCTATCAGGAAAATCGATAAAAATCATATTCTGTTCCTTGAAGGAAACAACTATGCTGTCGACTTTGATATTTTCAAGGAAATATGGCCCAATGTAGTATACGCTAACCATGATTATGCAGCCCCTGGTTTTATCGATGGAGGTGATTATCCCGGCTATTCCCGCGGGAATTACTACGACAGGGATACAATAGAAAAAGATTTTCTGAAGAGAAGCGAATTTATGTTCAAGAACAAGGTGCCTGTGTGGGTTGGGGAATTCGGTCCTGTTTATACGGGCATCCCCGAAAAGGATGAGATGCGTTACCAGTTATTGAAAGACCAGCTGGAGATATATGACAGGTATAATGTTAGCTGGTGCATCTGGCTGTACAAGGACCTTGGATTACAGGCAATTCTGGCACAGGATCAGAATACTCCATACATGAAACTTATCTCTGACTTTCTGAAAAAGAAAAGCTTCTACGGTACTGATTCCTGGGGTTCAACAGATGCTAATATTAGAGATGTTCTCACTCCTGTTGAAGAAATTTTTGCAAAAGACTTCTCTGACTACAATCCATATCACGATGGCCAAAAACGCACTATTGCACTTCATATAAGGTATATACTTTTTGCTGAAGCTCTTGTACCTGAATATTGCAACCTGTTTAAAGACTTATCTGGTGAACAGATTGTTGACCTTGCAAATTCATTCCGTTTCGAGAACTACGTAAAAAGACAGAGGCTTGAGGATATCTTCCTTGGGAAAGACGAACAGGTTGCATTAGACAGGTTTAACCCTTCAACAATAAGATAATTACAATTGTTGTTAACCTTTGTTGAAGTCCTTGTAAACAAAGAAGAATATTGGTTGTTTAAACCTGTATGAGTCGACCCGCAGGTTTAATACTTTCAGTATTCTTCTTTTTTATTTCACTGATTGTTCTGTCGCAAAACGATGACAGATCACTCAATGTCAACCCGGTATTTCCTGGTTTAAAAGGATTTGGACTCGATACAAAGGGCGGCCAGGGGGGAAGGATTATAAGAGTTACAAATCTCAACCGCGATGGTCCGGGTTCATTAAATGATGCTATTAAAGCTGCCGGCCCAAGGATTGTTGTCTTTGAAATTGCCGGCGTAATTGATCTGGAGGGAAGATCTGTTGGTATTCTCAATCCATATATTACAATTGCCGGACATACAGCGCCATCACCAGGAATAACTCTTATCAGGGGTGGCATTAATATCGGCGCTCATGAAGTAATAATCCAGCATATTAAGGTTAGACCCGGGGAAGCGGAAAAAAAGAAAAGAAGCGGTTGGGATGTGGATGGTATTTCCACATTCGAAGGATCCTATAATGTGATAATCGATCATTGTTCCATAAGCTGGTCGACAGATGAAAACCTTTCAGCATCAGGGCCTCAGTTTAATGGTGATAATTTAAGCGAATGGAGGAAGAACACTTCGCACAATATTGTTTTTAGTAACTGCATAATTGCAGAAGCTTTAAACAATTCCACACATTCTATTGGTGAACATTCAAAGGGTACTCTTATTCATGACAATGTAACAGGTGTCCTCATATATAGAAATCTCTATGCAAGCAATGTTGAAAGGAACCCTCTTTTCAGTGGAGGATCTGAAGGACTTGTCATTAATAACTACATTTATAATCCCGGATATGCTGCAATTCATTTTATATTTTCCAAATCAGAGTGGAAAGGTCGCAATCTTGTACCAGGGAGGATGGGTGTTGAAGGCAACTTCGTTGAATGTGGTCCTGATTCAAGAGGCAACATAAGTACAGGAGCTTTTCACGGACCTGTAGAAGTGTATTGGAAAGATAACAGGATCAGGGGAGGCCCCCAGGTTAAAGAAATATCTGGAGAATACACAACCCTCTTCAAGCGTCCCTTTTTTCCTGAAGGATTGTTAGTTATACCTTCTTACAAGGTAAAAGAAACTATTCTGGCAAACGCGGGAGCTTTTCCATGGGACAGGGATGAAACAGACAGGAGGATCATTGAAAACTCCAGACAAGGTACCAACACAATAATTAACAGTGAAAATGAAGCCGGCGGATACCCTGTTATTGAGCCAGTAATAAGAAAATTCAACCTAGAAGAATGGGACCTCGAAAGAATGATCCAGAAAAGCAATCTGCCTAATGTGCAATAATCAGTTTAGCATCGAAATTATTGCAACATAATTCTTCCCATATTTCTTTGCGCATTTCGGACAGGTTGTATACCACATATACCATTTCTTTATGCTCTGACCTTTTGATTTCACATTACTTTCGAAGTCTTTGCACCAAATGCCTGTATCTTTAAATTGTCCTTCATAAACTTTGCTGTAGAACTTACCATTAATCCTTGTATTTTCGACCCCTGCAACTTCCTTATCGACAGCAATGTAGATATCCATATTCCATTTTGACGTATGGTCCGACAAAGCCATGTGATCAAGGACCTTAGCGCCTGATTCACTGATCTTTTTGTCTACTTTACGCATCACACTGCCAAAGTTAAGCGGCATAAAGAAAAAAGTACGGATCTTGTCGCGTATGAACAACTTATTGTTCCATTCAATGGTTTTATCTTCCCATCCTGATGGGTCGAACTTTGGACAGCATTCCTGTTCTGATTTTGTTTCTGTTGTCATTTCATTTCAATTATTAAGGTTAGCGAATAAAATTAAACAGAATTTTTTAATCAATGAAAGATTTATTACAGATCTGAATTTTTGTTACTCTCCAATCCATCCT
>DATALD010000074.1:0-54567 GCA_036261255.1 Bacteroidales bacterium | reverse complement strand
CATAAATGTTTTGATTGCTAAAATCATTTCTGTTACTTTGTGTTTCCATAAGTTTCAGGTTTTTATTGATTTAGACGGCAAATCCAAAATTAATAACTTCCTGAAACTTTTTCTTATGCAAACATAGGGCCTACAGCTTTTCTTTCACCACGGGTTTCACGGATTTCACGGAGAAGAACACGGATTCTCTATACAACTTATACAATTATACAACTTATACAACTTATACAACTTTACAGCCTTTAGAGCCTTTGCAGCTTCTACAGCTTTTCTTCACCACGGGTTTCACGGATTTCACGGAGAAGAACACGGATTCTCTATACAACTTATACAACTTTACAACTATTACAACCTTTTACAGCCTCTACCTCTTCTACAGCTTTCTCTTTCATGCAAAAAATCATCTTTTACCTATTGATACTTATATATTTAAAGCTTTATTTTGTATTATAACTGTAAAATTAGAATATATATGAAGAATTTCAGAAAACTATTGTTTTTAGCTTTTGCTGTTTCAGTAATCATTGGTGGTTGCGGCAAGACAGCTGAAGTCGATAAGAACAATCCGTTCTTTTCGGATTACAATACTCCGTTTAATGTACCCCCTTTTGATAAGATTAAGGCAAAACATTACATCCCTGCTTTTGAGAAGGGGATGGAAGAGGGCAGACAAGAACTTAAGGATATTTTAAGTAATAACGAAGAACCAACTTTTGAAAATACAATTATCCCTTTCAGCGAGGTAGGAGATCTTCTGACAAGAACCTCTTATGTGTTCTTTGCTTTGTCTTCTGCTAATACAAATGATTCTATTCAAGACATTGAAGTTGAAATCACTCCTAAGCTGTCAGAGTATTCAGACGAGATAACTTTGAATCCGGATTTGTTTAAAAAGATTAAATCAATTTATGACAGGCAAGCTGATTTGCAGTTGAGCGATGAACAAAAGTATCTTCTTGAGAATCTGTATAAGGGTTTTGTAAGAAGTGGTGCTCTCCTGTCTCCTGCAGACCAGGATACACTCAGGGAACTCAACAAGAAAATTTCATCATTGGCAGTTCAGTTTAATCAGAACGTTCTTGAGGAAACAAATAAGTTCCGGCTAATAATCGACAACGAAGCTGACCTGAAAGGTTTACCTGATGGCGTGAGGGAAGGAGCTGCTGCTATGGCTAACGCAACAGGAGCAGAAGGTAAATGGATATTCACAACACAGAAGCCAAGCATGCTTCCATTCCTGACTTATTCTGAAAACAAGGATATGAGAAAAACGCTGTATGATGCATATCTCTTCCGTGGTAACCATAATGATTCACTCGACAATAATGAAAATTTGCGTGAAATTGTCCGACTTAGGGCAAAAAGAGCAAAACTTATTGGGTATAAAACTCATGCTGATCTTAATACTGAGAACAGGATGGCAAAGACTCCCGAGAATGTTTTTAACCTGTTAAATCAACTATGGAAACCGGCTGTCAGGGTTGCTGGAGAAGAGCTCGCAGAAATGCAAAAGATTGCGGATAAGGAGAAGAAAGGGATAAAAATTGAACCTTCAGACTGGTGGTACTATGCTGAAAAACTTCGCAAACAGAAATATAATCTCGAAGACAATGAACTTCGTCCATACTTCAATCTTGATAACGTGCGCGAAGGAGCTTTCTATGTAGCAAACAAGCTTTATGGCATTACTTTCACAGAAATTGCAAATATTCCACTGCCACATCCTGATGCTAAAGCTTTTGAAGTTAAGGAAGCCGATGGTAAACATCTTGCAGTTCTATACATGGATTTTTATACGCGTGAAAGTAAAAGCCAGGGAGCATGGTGCGGCGGTTACCGCGATCATAAGTGGAAAGATGGAAAAGAAATTGCTCCTGTGATAACAGTTGTCTGCAATTTTAACAATCCAACAGGCGATACTCCTTCATTACTGAGTCTTGATGATGTAACTACACTGTTCCATGAATTTGGACATGCATTACAGGGAATATTCTCAGAAAATACTTATAACATGGGCTACACAGCCCGCGACATAGTGGAATTACCATCCCAGATAATGGAACATTGGGCAACAGAACCTGAAGTACTGAAGGTATTCGCTAAAAACTATAAAACTGGTGAACCGATGCCTGATGAACTTATTAAGAAGATCAAGGATAGTAAATACTTCAATACCGGGTTCGATAATACAGAACTTCTTGCCGCTTCATTACTCGACATGGCTTATTACACTCTTGAGGATCCGGTAAACATCGACATTCAGAAATTCGAAAAGGAATATCTTACAAGCATAGGACTTATTAAAGAAATTGAGCCACGTTACAGGAGTACCTATTTTCTCCATATAATTGATGGCTACGATGCTGGTTATTATGTGTATACCTGGGCAGCAGTTCTTGACAACGATGCTTTTGAAGCTTTCAAAGAGAATGGCTTATTTGACCAGAATACAGCAAGCTCGTTCCGCAAAAATATACTTGCACCAATGGGCATCGTTGACGCTAAACAAAGTTATATCAACTTCCGCGGCAGGGATGCAGTTATAGAGCCTTTGCTTAAAAACCGGGGATTAAATTAATTTACTGATTATTAATAATAAAATAAGGAGCGTAACCTTCACCGGGTTACGTTTCCTTTTATAATATATTCAATAAATTCGCACGATGGAAAATTCTTGTTTGTGCGGCATGTCACCGGTTGAACTTACTGAATTGTTTGGGAAGGACGGACTTACGGAAGATCATGCAATAAAGATCACAAACGGCTTATATAAAAATAGTAGTTCCCTAAGGGCTGTTCCCTTAAAGCTTCGCAAGCTGATAGATTCCAAAGTATCAAGTGGTCTTTATTTGCCTTCTTCTTTTGAAGAATCACTTGACGGGACAAAAAAATACTTGTTTATAAACTCTCAAGGGCAAAGATTCGAATCGGTATTTATGCCTGAGAATAAACGAAATACACTATGTGTTTCAAGCCAGTCAGGTTGCCGTATGGGTTGTCCTTTCTGCCAGACAGGTAAATATGGGTTCCACGGGAATTTATCAGCAGGTGATATTTTGAATCAGTTGTTAAGCATACCGGAATCAGGGAAGATCACTCACATAGTCTTTATGGGAATGGGAGAACCAATGGATAACTATGAAAATGTGCTAAAATCGTGCAACATTCTGACATCGCAGTGGGGGAGGTCGCTTAGTCCGCGTAAAATAACAGTATCGACTGTTGGGATAACTCCCGCGATAAATCGTTTTCTCAAAGAATCTGAGTGCAATCTTGCTGTAAGCCTTTTCTCACCATTTTTTGATGAGAGAAGCAGGATAGTCCCTGTTGAAAAGAAATACCCGATAGGGGAGATTATAGGATTACTGAAGGGTTATACACTTAGACGTAAGAGGAGAGTCACCTTGTCATATATAATGATTAAAGGGTTGAATGATACGAACCAACATCTACAGGAATTAAAAAACCTGTTGAAAGATTCTGATATAAGGGTTAATCTTCTTCCATATCATATTATTGCAGGAGATTGTAATGAATCATCTACACCTGAAAGGATGCAGATTTTTAAGCATGAGCTTGTGATCTCGGGAATTTCTGCATCTGTAAGGAAATCAAGAGGAGTTGACATTTCTGCTGCCTGTGGATTACTTGCAGGAAAGTGAGAGTCAGGAATTATGTGCAGGGTTAATGAGTTGGAACATGTATTCATCAAGGAAACCATCGGCTGTTTTAACCCAGTCTTTTTTTATCCCTAATCTTGTAAATCCATGCTTTTGGAAGAGATCCATACTTCCACAATTATCTTCAAGGATGCTGCAATACAATTGATGAAGGTGTAAGATTCCAAAACAATAATCAATGACACACTTCAAGGCTTCTGAGGCGTAACCTTTTCTCCTGTATTCCTCTTTACCAATGAGAATTCCAAGTCCTGCACGGCTATGGAATACATCATAATCGAATATGTCGATTGTGCCTATTGTATCTTTCCCGGGAATGATATCGATCATTAATCTTATCTGACCTGTTTCGAAGATAGGCTTATGAGAATCTTCGAGATATCTTTTAAGGATATACCTCGAGAATGGAGTAAGTGTATTACTAATAACCCAGTTTGCACTGTTATTTTCCCATTCATAAAGAAGTTCAATATCCTCAGGTTCAGGCGCTCTTAGGGTAATGTCACCGCATGTTATCATATCCGGGATTTACTGGTAGTTTACTCCTTGTTGCTTGCTAATAAGATCTTAATGAGAAAATATCTGATACTCAATTTCTACTTTTTCTCAAAAGTAACTGTGTAAATATCTTCTTTGCCAAAGCCTCCGCTATCCTTTACTGTTGAATAGTAAGCAATATCGCCGTTCTCAGAAGGATAAAAGAAGAAATTATCATCAGGTGTATTGATCGGATACCCAAGATTGACAGGTTTGCTCCAGGTTTGATCAGGCTTTGATTCTGCCACGAAGAAATCATACCCGCCAAGTCCTTCGTGACCTTGAGAACTGAAATACAGTTTTTTCCCTTCATTGGTCATAACTGGTCTGTCCTCATTAAATTGTGTGTTTATTCCTGGGCCCATATTAACAGCTACACCCCATTCACCATTCGACTTTGCAGAAATGTACAGATCAAGTCCTCCATATCCGCCCGGCCTGTCAGACGAAAAAATGAGAAATCTGCCATCATTGGAAATGAAACCCTGGGACTCCCAGTATTTAGTGTTAATGTTCCTGTTCATTTTCTCTGCTTTGGACCATATTGTGCCATTATAATTGCTGATATAGATGTCACTATTGAAATTGTCATTTTTGGAGAGGAGGAGGGTTTTACCATCGGAGGAGAGAGATGATAAATAGAAATCACCATCCGATTGAAGCTCTGATGTAATATTGACCGGGGCAGTCCATTTGTCATCAACAAATCGACTCAACATAACAGCATCATAGAACTTGAGTGAAACCATCCAGGCAAATGTTTTTCCGTCAGCAGAGATTACAGGGTTGAAGTCAGGATTATCATCATTGAATATCTCTCCCATATTCTCTTCAGAAAATTGGACTGGTTTTTCCAGCATCTTTCCGGCTCCTTTGCAAACGTTGATCTCGTGTTCAATAAAATCACGGTTTTCTTTATCATCCGGCAAAAGGGTCTCATTGTATTTTTGAAAGGTCTGGATTGCTTTATCAAACATAAAGTTGATCCTGTACGCTTTAGCCAGGTTATACAAGGCTTCATAAGGGGCAGCAGTTTGTGTTATTGTTCCTTCCTTATGGCTTGCAGACATTTTACCTGTTGCTCTTTCAAGATAATCGATTGCTTTATCCTTTTTTCCCTGTATGTTAAGATAACATATCCCAATACAATGCGAGAGGTTTGCATTCTCGGGTAATTTCTCATAGAGTTGCAGATAAAGATTCAGAGCCTCGGTATAATCTTCATTGAGTAGAAAATACTCAGCTTCGAGAAAGATATCCTGCTGTGTGGCGTTGTCTTCCTGTGAATATGAATGAGAGCTGAATAGAAGGATAATTAAAAATAAAGATATCGTTCTCATTTATTATTTATTTCCTGTTTTCTTTTTTCTTCTTCCTGCGTGTCACAATTACCATGGCAAGTAACAGACCTCCTGCAATCAAAACAATGATCCATGGGAATTTTGTTCTATTAACGTTTGACTGGGCAGCAATTGCCTCTTCAGGGATGTTCTTTTCCGTTATAGGAGTTGAAAGAGCTTTGAGAATGAGGTCTTCCGGATATTTTGTCTTGTCTTTATTTCCAAGGAGGAAAGCTATCAAATCGGCAGGTGTTTTAATTTTTTGATTACTGAGATCGAGATCATGCAACGAGGTAAGGAGAGGTTCATCTGCATATTTCATCAGTCCTTCAAGCAAGTCTGCTGCAGTGCTTCCGGGCATACCGGATATTGCTGCGAGAAGCCTTGCAATCTGGTCGTTTGTTAATCCTGCCTTTAAAGCTTCATTATAGAATGTCGAAAGCCATTTTTCTTTTAATTTGATCTTGCTATTGTCTGTTGCCTGTAGTGCATCATTGATTATCTTATCATTACCAGAGTACCTGTTATATGTGAGTATCTTCTCACGAATTACAGGAATACCAGGATCAGAGTCGGAAAGTATAAATGATGCAATTTCATTCAACTCTTCAGGTGTGATATCCCCATTTGTTTTTTCAAAGATGTATTGTTGAAGATCAGTCCAGGTTTTCAGATTGGCTTTATAAATGTCAAGGTCTTCAAGTATTTTTCTTAAGGCCCCATCTGTATTTTTAGCCATATAATCAACAGCAGTCTGAGTCAGGATGTTATCCATTACTGCTACTCTCAATGCAAGTTTATCAATCTCCTCTGAAGAGATGTTTTTCTTAAGAGCTTCTTCCTTAAGCATCGTCAGGAGTTCATCAATATTGCTGAATTTTTGATTATCTGCATCTGAATCACTGATCAGTTTTTTCACATCACCTGTGCTTCTGCTTTCGAGCATAGAAGTAAATGCTTCAACCTGTTTTCGTGCAATAACATGCTCATATTCAGGCCTGATGACAGGAGCCTCTTTTTCTTTTGTGATGAAAACATCAGCAGATGTTATATTGCCGAATTTATCAGTTAGTTTGAAAACTATCTTGTTCTCACCCGCACTGGGAGATGTTTCGTAGTTAAATAATGAATCTTTTACGATGAACTCCTCTGAATACAATAATGAATCATCGGCCCAGTGTTCAATTTTGAGTAATGAATTTGGCTCAACATTTATCGGGAACAGGATTGATTCGCCCTCTTTTATTTTCAGGGATTTGTTGCTCTCAATATCCATATCAGCAACAAAGTCGGTTTTTGGGAGTATTGTTCCTGGAAGAACAAAACTGTCAACAGGGAAATTTAGAGCAAGCTCAAGCTCTTTTTTGATCTTTTCAGCCTTATCGGCTTCGTAAGTCATCTCATATTTGCCATGAGGAAGCTCCATGCTGTATTCACCTGATTCAGGGTCAGAATATGTGACAACAGTCTGGTCGGGATTTTTTATATTCATGGCGCTGACTTTTACGCTGTCAGCAAAATTGCTCAACAAGTCAGTTACTTTGACCATCCCGCTCACAAGGAATTTACGGGGATGATCATCAGAGAATATTTCAATTCTGTAAATATCCTGTTTGCCATAACCACTTTTTTCTTCTTTTGCAACATAGCCTTCGTATCCGTCTTTAACAGGTTTAAAGAATACATCATCGTCGGTTGAATTAAGCGGATATCCGACATTTACAGGCTCTGATAATGTCCCGTCAGGTTTGATTACGGATGAAAAAATATCATAACCTCCCATGTTAAAATGTCCTCTTGAGCTGAAATACAGGATCTTGTCATCCTGGCTTAAGAAGGGTGATTCTTCATTATAGGGTGTATTGATAACAGGACCAAGGTTTCTGGCTGGTCCCCAATCACCCGTGCTGTCTCTCTCAGAAACATAAATATCAAGGCCTCCGTAAGTTCCCTTTCTGTTACTCGTAAAATAAAGCCTCTTATTGTCGTTTGATATTGTAGCGTGCGACTCCCAGTACTTTGTATTTATATTATCATTCAGTTTCGTAATTGCCTGCCATGAACCGTTTTCAAATTTCGAGCTATATATAATTCCATCATAGTTGGCTGAACTATATAGATATAGTGTTTTTTTGTCACTGCTTAATGAGGTCGGAAAAAGGTCGCGGTCTACTTTCAGCAACTCATTCATGTTCATTGGGCCATTCCAATCTGAATTATTCTTTGTTGCAAACATTATCGCATCGTAGAATGCCTCACTTCTTGAAAAAATTATGAGGTCTTCATCTTTTGAGACTACCGGGTTGAATTCAGAATTGTCATCATTTATCCTGTTGCTAAGGTTTACCTCCCTTATATATAAAGGCTTCTCCATTAGTTTTAAAGCGTTCAGACATGATTCAATCTGAAGATTGACAATACCAGAATCGTAGATGATGGGGTTCAGATTTTTTTTGAAAGCTTTATAATACTCAAGCGCTTTGTCTAATTGGTTGTTTATCCTGTAAGCATTTGCCAGGTAATATAGAGCATCATAAGGAGCCCCTGTTTCTTTTAATTTACCTTCCTTGTAATCAGGGTTAATATTTTTTACAGCATCCTCGAGGAAACTAATTGATTTTTCCTTTTCTCCGGGTGAGTTGATATAACATTGACCTATCCTGTATTTAATATTTGAATTTATTGGATTTATCCTCAACAATTGCTGATAAAGTGGTAATGCCTCTTTATAGTCTTCAAAAAGTATCCAGCTCTCTGCCTCATAAAAAATATTTCTGATTTCAATCTTTGATTGTGAGGCTAATTTAGGACACATAAAAAGTAAAACTAGCGTCGCAATCAGATAGAACTTCTTAGTCAGTGTAGATTTAACTTCAGATAAAATGAAGGAAAAAGCCATTTGCCAGGTTATATTTTTTTCTCTCAAATTCTGAAAGAAAATCGAGTTTAGGATTATTTAAAAACACAAAGCTACTAATATATAGAAAATTATTAGAAAATAATTCTATTATTAATATCCTTTTTAATCAGAAACCATTTGAAGAATGTAAAATAATCTGAATATTATATATTTAGGTTAAGTCTGGTTGATAGTTTTCAAGGAGTGATTTGACCTTCTGAAGGAACTGCGCTGCAAGCGCCCCGTCGATTGCCCTATGATCATAACTTAACGAAAGAATCATTATATGCCTGATTCCTATCATATCACCAGTCTCCGATTCAATAACAACAGGGGTCTTCCTGACTGCTCCGGTACCGAGAATTGCACACTGGGGCTGGTTAATAATAGGCGTGCCTGCCAGGTTGTTATAACTTCCATAGTTTGTAATCGTAAAAGTGCCATCAGATATCTCATCGGGTTTGAGTTTGTTTATCCTGGCCCTGTTTGCAAGATCATTGACTGCTTTTGCCAGGCCTGTAAGGCTTTTTTCATTTGCGTTTTTTATTACAGGAACAATGAGATTACCATCGGGAAGGGCTGTTGCCATTCCAATGTTTATGTTTTTTCTCTTAATAATGTTTGTCCCGTCGACTGAAATATTAACCATCGGAATCTCATAAAGGGCTTTGGCTGCAACATAGACGAAAAAGGGTGTGAGCGTAAGCTTTTGTCCCTCTCTTGCAAGGAATTTCTCTTTGTTAGCTTCCCTCCACAAAACAATCTTTGTAACATCAGCGTCTATGAATGAAGTGACATGCGGTGATGTTCTCTTTGACATTACCATGTGTTCGGCAATAAGTCTCCTGATCCTGTCCATAGGAACTACCTCATCACCTGTCTGAGGCTTTATTTCAGGAATATCTTTTTGGGGCGGTTTTATTTCCGGAACAGGCTGGCGTTGTGGCTCAGTACCAGGTACTTTTCTGTCAGGTTCAACCTCAGGAGCCGGCCTTTTCTGAGGTTCTGTTTCAGGAACAGGTGTCTTCTGGGGTTCGGTTTCCGGTTCAACAGCTTTCGACGCAGATTTGGAACGGTTGTTCCTATCTTCAAGGTATGAAGTTATATCATCCTTTGTTATCCTTCCATCCATGCCAGAGCCTTTGATTTTATCGAGTTCATCGTAGCTGACACCTTCCCGGGAAGCAATGCTTCTCACCAGAGGAGTGATGAATTTTCCTGAAGGAGTACGACTTTTCAGATCAGTTTCAGCAGTTTGAACTTCAGCTTTTTCCTGCTTCATTGCAGCTGTTGTTTCCTTTACTCTTTCAACTTCTTTCAGAACCTTTTCATCCTTTTCTGGACTTGCCACTGCCTGATTGTCAATTACAGCAAGAACCTCACCTACCTTTGGAATTGATCCTTCTTTTGCAAGGATCTTAGTAAGCGTTCCTGATGAGGGCGCCGGAATTTCGGAATCTACTTTATCCGTTGCAACTTCAACAATGGGATCATCCTCGCTGACATTTGCTCCTTCAGCTACCAGCCATTTGGTGATAGTTGCTTCAATAACTCCTTCTCCCATTGCCGGGAGTGTTATGTTCATGCTTGCCATAGAATTTTTTTCATGTGGTTCAGATACATAACAACAGTTACGGTGAAATGTTTGATAAATAATGGTTCGGTTGAAACAAAGGAAGGGATGATTATTAACTCAGGGCTAAGCGATCCGGTAGTAGATTTTTGGCAGCCTTTTACGCCCCTATGGGGCTTTGAAGTAGATTTGAATTTACACTGAACAGGGCGATGCCCTGTTTGAAGGTATTACAGGCCTACGGCCTTTTATGTATGGGATCGAGTCCATCGCATCATCCCTAATGTCTCTCTATCGCTCCGTACCTCCGTCCCTTCGTCCTTCCTCTACTGCTGATACGGGTTCCTGTTATTCAAAGCCCTGCCAAGGGTGATCTCGTCGGTATACTCGAGCTCATCGCCGATTGCAACTCCCCGGGCCAGTGTTGAGAGGAGTATATCGTATTTATTCAGCCTTTTATACAGGTAGTAGTTTGTGGTGTCTCCTTCCATGGTTGTGCTCAGTGCAAAGATTATCTCCCTGATATTACCTGTGGCGGCTTTTTCTTCAAGGCTTGTAATGTTCAGATCAGAAGGTCCGATACCTTCAATAGGGGAGATGATGCCGCCAAGAACATGATAAACCCCCCTGTATTGTCTTGTATTCTCGATAGCCATAACATCCTGGATATTCTCAACAACACATACTATTGACTTATCCCGATGTTCATTGCTGCAGATATTACAAATCTCGGTATCAGAAATATTGTTGCATATCTTACAGTAAAGGATCTCTTCATGAAGGCGTATTATGCTTTCCCCAAACTTATTCACTTCGGCGGGATTCCTTCTCAGCAGGTTCATCACAAGACGGAATGCTGTCTTCCTTCCAATACCCGGCAGTGATGCAAATTCATTAACTGCATCCTCAAGCAACCTTGAAGGAAATTCTATATGTCCCATAATCAAAATGTTTCAAAGACAAAATTAATTCATTTTTGCATGATTATTCCGATTGTTATTTTTTGCCTTGGTTGTTTTTTCTTATTCTTGCAAAAAACTATAATATGTCTCCTGTTCTGATATTGACAATATTCCTGATTTATACATTGGTTCTTTTTAGTATAACCTGGATTACTTCACGGAAAGCTAATAATGAATCGTTCTTTATAGGTAATAAAGTATCACCCTGGTTTGTTGTAGCTTATGGGATGATTGGCGCTTCGCTCTCGGGTGTTACCTTCATGTCGGTTCCCGGCTGGGTACAGGATACCCAGTTCAGCTATATGGTTGTAGTAATGGGGTATCTTGTTGGCTATGCTGTTATTGCACTTGTCCTCCTTCCTCTTTATTATAGGCTGAAACTCACTTCTATTTATACATATCTTGACCAGCGATTCGGTTTCTGGTCTTATAAGACAGGCGCGGGTTTTTTTATACTTTCAAGGACACTGGGAGCTTCACTCCGCATGTTTCTTGTAATTAATGTTCTCCAGATCTTTGTGTTTGATGCCTGGAATATTCCATTCTGGGTTAACGTTTTAACTTTTATCATACTTATTATCATATATACTTTTAAGGGAGGGATTAAAACTATTATCTGGACAGACACCCTTCAGACAACATTCATGTTACTTGCTGTAATCCTTTCAGTTGTATATATCAGCAGGGAGCTGCATGTTTCTGTCCCTGATCTTGTTAAAACTGTAAAAGAGAGCTCTTTTTCAAAGATGTTCATTATGGACTGGCATAATGAAAGATTTTTTCTGAAACAGTTTTTCAGCGGCATGTTTATTACTATAGTAATGACGGGTCTTGACCAGGAGATGATGCAAAAGAACCTAAGTTGCAGGAATATTAAAGAAGCTCAGAAAAATATGTTCACATTCAGTGGAATAATATTCTTTGTAAATCTTTTATTCCTTTTCCTTGGGGCAATATTACTGATGTACGTTCAGAGCAAAGGGATAACGACCGCGTCGAGCGATGATATTTTCCCGACTGTTGCACTGCAATACCTTGGGCCTGTTGCCGGTGTTGTTTTTCTTATTGGTCTTATTTCGGCAGCCTTCCCAAGCGCTGATGGAGCCTTAACTTCACTGACAACATCAATAAGCATTGATTTCCTGAAGCTTGATAAAAAAGAAGGGCTTACAGAGAGATCAAAAACACGGATCAGGTATATAGTACATCTTTCAATAGCCCTGCTGTTCTTTGTAAGTGTGATGATATTCAGCATTGTTAATGACGAAGCTGTAATTGATAAGCTCTTCACAATAGCAGGTTATACTTACGGTCCATTACTGGGTCTTTATGCTTTTGGGATGTTTACAAAAAGGAAAGTTCTTGATAAGGTAACCCCTGTTATTGCAATTCTTTCGCCTGTGATCTGCTACTTCCTGAGCAAGTATTCAGTTGAATTATTCAATGGCTACAAATTTGGCTTTGAGCTGTTGTTGCTGAACGGGCTTATTACCTTCACAGGTTTGCTGATCTTCAGTAGCAGGGGAGAAGAAGTAACTAAGGGATAGTATTCTCAACAGGGACTTCTTCTTCTTCTTCTTCTTCTTCAGGTTGAATGATTATCCTTTTTGTCCTGTATGGGATATTCCATGAGATGAAATAGCTTATTGAAGAACTTACATTTTTCGATCCATTACCGAACCCTGGTATATAAAGCGGTCGTAAATCAGAACCAGCGCCTGATGAGAGCATAAAGCGCAGGCTTATTGTCCATCCGATGCTCAGGTTCCTGAAAATCTCGGCCCTGACTCCGGGAGTTGCTTCAACGAAATGTGCCATGCTCGTCTTCTTCGGGACTGATGAGGTTGCAGTTCCCCAATAGTTTTCTGTTGTGAAAGATGGTACTTCATAACTATAGCCGCTTATTCCATAATGCAATCCAATTCCGCCCCAATATATGCCTGAAGATTTCTTCGGTTTAAGGAGGTTGAAGTCGAAACCTGCCCTTGCGAACATCCCATTGGTTTCATAATCATAATTATCCTGTGAATACTTATAGTTGCTGTAACCGGCGCCAATCATCAATGCTCTCCGTTCTGACTGATCATACGAAAAATATCCCTCAACATTAAGAATATTTTTGTCGTAAATTCTAAATGCCGGTCCGACCAGATCGCCCCCAAACCTTAGTTTAAGGGGAATATAGATAGTATCCTGTGCATACATTCTGGTAGATGCACACAGGAGAATAATAATGCTAATAAAAGATACGTATATTCTCTTCATTATCATTTGTGGTTGTCGGGTTAATAACCCACACTGAATCAATGAGGCCCGTTCCAAATGTTATTCCTTCTATATTATGGAAATATGTATATCCACATTCTTTTGATACGAGATGAACATAGTTTGAATAATTGACAGTCAGTGTATCTGTTCCGGTATCAATTTTCAGGATGAATTCCGATGTTGTTGCCCCGTTATTTAAAGGTAGCCTGGCAACTGATATTTGTCTTATACCTGAATATATTGGGTTAATCATTCCGAAACCGTACGCAGAAAGACTGTCAGGTTTAACTTTTGTTTTTGATTTGTAAAAAGTTGCTTTCAGGTAAGCCTCTGTATCCTCAATACAGGATTCAGGTGTACAGGATATCAGTAACAATAATCCAGCCAGAAAAGACAATATGAGTTTTCCTTTAATAAGGCGCATTTTTGAAGACACAAATTTACAAAAATAATGAAGTTGAAGAGGAACAAAGTTTAAAATGATCAGGAAGACTTGCTTTCATCCCAGAATTTAGGAAGATTCTTCATCAGAGCATTGATTCCATTTTTTATTTTGATCAGAACATTTACATCTGAGTAGCTTTTTGAATAAATATCTGCAATAATATCACTGTAATGGTTTGCGATAAGGTTCCTCCTTAGTTTCAGTGTAGGAGAGAGCTCGCCACTTTGTGTTGACCATTCTTCAGTTACGAGCCTGAATCTTTTAATCTGTTCATGTTCACCGAGAGTGTTGTTAATTTCTTTTATTTCTCTAGCAAACTGGTTCGTTATTTCTGGCATTTCCACAAGGTCGGCATTGTCGCGGAAATGTATCTTGTTTGAAGAACACCAGTCGTGCAGGTATGCGAAGTTGGGTGAGATAAGTGCGCTTGCAAATTTCTCATTTTCTCCAATAACCATCGCCTGCTCAATGAAAGGTGACTCTTTAAGCCGGTTTTCAATAGGTTGCGGAGCTATATATTTCCCTGCTGAGAGCTTGAACATCTCCTTCTTCCTGTCTGTGATCTTCAGAAACTTATTATCTTCAATAACACCTATGTCGCCTGTATGAAACCATCCTTCATTGTCAATGACCTCAGCGGTAAGTTCAGGAGCTTTGTAATACCCGAGCATCAGGTTGGGTCCTTTTGAGAGGATCTCACCATCTTCTGCAATTTTTACGCTGACGCCCTTTAGTATGGGGCCGACTGTTTCGAACTTGATTTCATTTATCCTGAAGGGATTCACAGCAATAACAGGAGATGTTTCTGTAAGGCCATAACCCTGGATAATGGGGATGCCTGCTGCCCAGAATATCCTTTCAAGTCTTGATTGAAGGGCAGCTCCTCCTGATACAACAACAACAAGCTCGTTTCCCAAGGCTTCCCTCCATTTATTGAAGATGAGCTTTCTTGCAATTCTTAACCTGAATTTGTAGAAATTTGAATTGCCTTTTAACCTGAATTTTAAACCCAGGTGCACAGCCCAGAAGAATATTTTCTTCTTGATCCAGGGTAGACTGTTACCCTTACTTATTATATTATCATAAACTTTCTCAAGTAATCTTGGGACCGATACAAAAATATGAGGTTTGATCTCTTTGATCATTTCACCAACGGTTCCCATGTTCTCAACATAATAAATGCTCAGACCCTTGTATTGAAAATGATAATTCATCATTCTTTCGAGTACATGGCAAAGGGGCAAAAAGCTCATCGCCCTGTGACCATACGCAAGATCGTGAGCGCCTATTGTCTCTTTTACATTTGAGAGAAGGTTGTTATGGCTAAGCATTACACCTTTGGAATTCCCTGTCGTGCCTGAAGTGTATATTATTGTGACAGGATCATCGGGTTTAATACTATCCTTTATTGATTCGAGTATTGGCTTGTATTTTGCTTCATTCTTCCGGCCTTCTTCAATAATTTCCGAAAACGACCTGACTCCATCGATATTATCAAAGGAGAAGACAATAATTCCTTTGCCCAGTTTTGAAAGAACAGGAAGAACCTTTGAATAAATACCTTTATTACCGATTATTAATACTCTGATATCAGAATGATTGAGTATGTATGAATATTCATCAGATCCTATGGTGGGATAGATAGGAACATGTATCATCCCTGTCTGGGCTATGCCTATATCAGCAAAGTTCCATTCAGGCTTATTTGGTGTTATTGTACCTATTTTGTCTCCTTTTGAGAAGCCCATCGACAACAATCCGCAACTTACGGCATCAACTATGCTGATTACTTCTTCTGTCGAGTATTTTATCCATTTTCCATCCTGCTTTCCGCAATAAATATCATTCCTTGGATGCTCTTCATGAGTCTTCCTTATGATGTCAAATGTTCTGGTTACTTCCATGGCGAAAACAATTGATGAATAATAATCACCCAAATATAGAAAAAGTCATTTGTCGTGCAAGTCCCACGAATAGAAAGGACCTGCACGACCTGCACGACCTGCCAAACCTATATCCCCAACACCTTCTCGAGATAATCTTCAGCTTTCCTGAGTGCATCTTCGATGCCTTCCGGGTACTTTCCTCCCGCTGTTGCAAGGAACGGCTGGCCGCCGCCACCACCCCTTATCTCAGATGCGATCTCTTTTATTATAGCAATGGCATTTATATTCTTATCCTTTACAAGATTATCGCTTACAAGAACTGTCAGATTAGCCTTACCTTCGAATTCGGATCCTATTATCAGAATTGAATTTTCAAGTGAGTTTTTTGCCTGCCATGCAACATTCCTGATCAAATCAGGCGAGTTGCCATCCATTCTTCCTGTTATAATTCGTATGTCACCTGTTTTTTGTGCTTTTTCAACAAGGTCGTTAAGCATGGAACTTGCAGCAATAACCTGCATCTTTTCGATACTCTTCCTAAGTGAGCTGTTCTCAGCTATGATCTTTTCGATGTTCTCAACAATATCGCCCTGTGACTTTATAAGTGCTGATATATTCTCAATTGCTGATACTCTTTCATTTACATAATCCTCGGCTTTCTCTGCAGTAATTGCTTCTATCCTCCTTATACCTGCAGCAACCGCACTTTCGGAGATGATCTTCATACAGCCGATTTTTCCTGTGGATGTAACATGGGTTCCTCCGCACAGTTCGATGGAGCTACCGAATTCAACTACCCTCACTTTTTCGCCGTATTTTTCGCCGAAGAGAGCCATTGCACCCATTGAACGGGCTTTGTCGATCGATATGTCATTGTGTATGTTAGCATGAATATCTTCTCTTATCATCTTGTTAACCATTTTTTCGATTTTAAAGAATTCTTCTTTTGATAGTTTTCCAAAATGACTGAAGTCAAAACGCAGCCTGTCACTATTAACAAGCGATCCTTTCTGTTCGACATGATCTCCCAATACCGAACGCAAGGCGTGATGCAAAAGATGTGTGGCAGTATGATTGTTTGCGGTCATCTGCCTTTTTTCAATATCAACAATTGCCTTGAATACAGATTCAGGCTTTGATGGGATATTGTCTGTCAGATGAATTATGAGGTTATTTTCTTTAATGGTGTCGAGAACGGTGATCTCTTCTTCTCCTGATATCAATTTGCCGGAATCGCCTGCTTGTCCTCCTGACTCAGCATAGAATGGAGTTCTGTTGAGTACTATCTGAACTGACTCTTTATTTTTGATTTTTACTTTCCTGTACTTAGAAATTGACACAGTGTCTTCAGTCTTGTCATACCCTGTGAATTCCGTGCCTTCTTTATCTTTCAAAATTATCCAGTCTCCTGCTTCAACAAGTGCATCTTCCCTTGACCTGCCTTTTTGCTTACTCATTTCTTTTTCAAAGCCTTCCAGGTCGAGATCCATTCCGTTCTCTTTAAGGATGAGTTGGGTTAGGTCAATCGGGAAGCCAAAAGTATCGTACATCTCAAAAGCTGATGCACCGGGCATTACATTCTGTTTTTCAGCCTTCAGGTCGGAAATCATTTTTTCGATCATTTTCAGACCTTTGCCAAGAGTTTTGAGGAATGCAGATTCTTCTTCAAATATTATTTTAGCAATATGATCTCTGCCTGATTCTAGCTCAGGGTAGTGGTTTCCCATCGTATTTACAAGAACAGGGACAAGCTTATAAATAAAAGGTTCTTCGATACCGAGGTTTGTATAGCCATATCTGACTGCCCTGCGGAGTATTCTTCTGATAACGTAACCGGCTTTGTTGTTTGAAGGCAATTGACCATCAGCTATTGAGAATGATACAGCCCTAAGGTGATCAGCAATGACGCGCATTGCAACATCCCATTTTTCATTTTGGCCATACTTCCTGCCAGTGATGGCAGTGATTTCTCCAATGATCTCCTGGAAAATATCAGTGTCATAGTTTGATTTTTTACCCTGCAACACCATGCAGAGTCTTTCAAATCCCATTCCTGTATCAACATGCCTTGCAGGAAGCTGTTCAAGGCTACCATCGGCTTTCCTGTTAAATTGAATGAACACAAGATTCCAAATTTCAATCACATGAGGATGTCCTTTATTAATGAGGTCTCTTCCCGGAATTTTTCTGCGCTCGGCATCATCACGGATGTCAACATGAATTTCGGAGCATGGGCCACATGGACCTGTTTCTCCCATTTCCCAGAAGTTATCCTTTTTGGAGCCATTAATTATCCTGCCCACAGGATTGCTAAAACACTGCTCCCAATATCCGTAGGCTTCCTCATCCCTTTGCACATTATCTTCCCTGCTGCCTTCAAAGATAGTTGTGTATAATCTGTCCTCAGGAATCTTTAGTTCCCTTGTAAGAAGTTCCCATGCCCATTCAATTGCTTCTTTTTTAAAATAGTCGCCGAATGACCAGTTGCCAAGCATCTCGAACATTGTATGGTGGTAAGTATCGTGACCTACTTCTTCAAGATCATTATGTTTGCCTGATACCCTAAGACATTTCTGCGAATTTGCAATTCTATGAGCTATTGGTGGCTGGTTGCCAAGAAAAATATCCTTAAACTGGTTCATACCTGCATTAGTGAACATCAGTGTGGGATCATTCTTTACAACCATAGGAGCTGAAACTACAATCTTGTGCTTTTTTGACTTGAAAAAATCAAGAAACAGCTGTCTTAGTTCATTGGAATTCATTATTTTCTACCTCTTTGATAAATAAAAACCTGATTTTGGGCTTGTAAAAGTAATTTTTTTGATTTAGATTTGTCCGTCAACCATATAAAATTTAGAAAAAAACTATATTCTTGGCGCGGAACCGTAAATATGAACTTGATCTTTCCGATCTTCAATATAAGCTGATACGGTTGCCGTGGAAAGTTAAATTCATCAGGGTTCTGACATGGTTCGGAATTTCAATTGCACTTACTTTATTCTATTGCTTTCTTTTCCAGAAGAGTTTCGGTTCTCCTAAAGAAAAGCTCCTTTCCCAGGAAATTGAAAGCATCAAACTTCGATATTCACTCTTAAACAGGGAATTGAATAATTCCTATGCAGTCCTTAATAGCCTCAAAGCATCAGACAATATCAGGTACAGGACAATCCTGGAGATGGATACAATTCCTGATTCTTACAGAAAGGGAGGGTACGGAGGTACAGAAAGATTTGCAGAATTAAAAGGTTATCAGAATTCCGACATCTTGATTTCTTTCAGGTCAAAGCTTGAAGAATTAAAAAACATGACAAATGTTCAGAAGGAATCATTTGCATCAATTGAAGATGAAACTCAGGAATGGAAAAGAGAAATGGAACATTATCCGGGAATAAGCCCCGTTAATGTTAATTTCAGGTTGGGTGATGGTTATGTTTTCAGGGCGGTGCATCCTGTTCTTGGCACATCAAGGATGCATAATGGCCAGGACTTTTATGTTCCCTATGGAACAGAGGTATATGCGACAGGCGATGGTACTGTAGTAGAATCAGGCTGGAATAGTGGCGGATTTGGGAACTACGTTGTTATCGACCATGATTATGGACTTCAGTCAGTATACGGTCATTTAAGCGAAATAAAAGTTCCAAAGGGAATGAATGTTAAAAGAGGTGACCTTATAGGATTAAGTGGAAGTTCAGGCCTTTCGTCGGGACCGCACCTTCATTACCAGATTGAAGCAAAAGGCAAAGCTATAGATCCTAAGCATTATATAAACAACGATATGACCCCCGAAGAATGGAACGAAATGATCCATGCCTTCGCATCAAAGTCAAGATATAAATAATCACTGTTTATACATTCACGTTTTTCTTTATTTTTGCATTTGATTATCTTTGCGTCATTATGCCAAGGATCAAGTACAAGTTTAATCCCGAATCACTTAGCTTTGATCGTGTAAAGCTGGGTGTCAGAACGATTGTTTTTAAGTTCCTTGCTTATTTCATCGGCTCAGTTATTGTCGCTCTTGGTTACTGGGTGGTTTTTGCTGCATTCTTCGATTCTCCACGTGAAAAAGCTTTGGAACGCGAAATAGAGCAACTCACTATTCAATATGACCTTATTCATCGTGAAATGTCAAATATCGAAAAAATTCTGGATGGTTTACAGAAAACTGACGACAACCTTTACAGAACAATATTCGAATCAGAACCAATTCCTTCCACCTTGCGTGAAGGTGGGGCAGGCGGTGTAAACAGGTACGAGTCGCTTGAAGGATATTCAAACTCTGATCTTGTTATTGAAACTGCAAGCAGGCTTGATAAAATAAGAAAGAAGGTTTTTATCCAGGCAAAATCATTTGATGAACTGATCGACCTTGCAACAAGGAAGGAAGAAATGTTAAAATCAGTACCTGCAATAATCCCTATCTCGAACAAAGATCTGACAAGGACAGCCTCCGGTTATGGATGGAGGATACATCCGATTTATAAGATCAGCAAATTCCATTATGGTATGGATTTTACAGCTCCTGAAGGAACCGAAGTATATGCAACAGGTAATGGTACAGTTGTTAAAGTACTCACTGCACAACGAGGTTACGGGAAACATATCATAATAGATCATGGTTTTGGATATGAAAGCCTTTACGGACATCTTAGTAACTTCAATGTACGTGTTGGGCAAAAGGTCCAGCGCGGCGACATTATCGGTTATGTTGGCAGTACAGGTTTATCTGTTGCCAACCATCTTCACTATGAGATTAAGCTAAATGGAGTGAATGTAGATCCTGTAAATTACTATTTTGAAGACCTGACCGCACTTGAATATGATAAGATGATTGACATTACATCTAAAACAGGTCAGTCATTCGATTAATTCTTTTTATTAGTTCTTTATGATCAAAAAACCGGGATTACTTCCCCTCATTATACTGTTATTACTTTCGGCAAAAGCATTTTCAAAACATGCTGTAGATACCATCAGGGTATCTGATACGATAATAAATCCAAGAAAGATTATTGTTACAGGTGTTGGAGATATTATGCTCGGCTCATCTTTCCCTTCTGCAAAGAATCTTCCACCACATGACAACCCTTTCCTCTTGCTTGAAAGTGTAGCTGACTCACTTAGAGATTCAGACATTACTTTCGGAAACCTTGAAGGTTCATTTCTCGACAATGGCGACGCAGCCAAAAAATGCAAGGATACTTCCATCTGTTATCTTTTCAGGATGCCTGAACGATATGTTTCAGCCCTTGGAATGACCGGTTTTGATATCTTAAGCCTTGCAAATAACCATTTTGGAGATTTTGGTCAGCCATCACGAAAGAGAACTAAGTATCTTCTTGATTCTGTGGGAATAAAGTATGCAGGACTTATTGAAAACCCCTGGACTATTTTTCAAAAGGATTCAATAACTTACGGTTTTTGTGCATTCGCTCCAAATGCAGGTACAATGAATATCAATGATCTCGAAAAAGCTTCTTCAATAGTACAAATGCTTAATGATACCTGCGATATCGTTATTGTTTCTTTCCATGGAGGCGCCGAGGGAAAGGAATACCAGAATGTTACCAGGTTGCCTGAAGAGTTTCACGGAGAACAGAGAGGAAATGTTTACGAATTTGCTCACAGGCTGATCGATAGTGGAGCAGATGTCATATTCGGACACGGTCCACATGTTACAAGAGCAGTGGAGGTATACAGGAACAGGTTCATCAGCTATAGTCTTGGCAATTTTTGCACCTATGGCAGATTTAACCTTTCAGGGCCAAACGGACTTGCGCCAATTGTAAAGCTTACCCTTGATACTGAGGGAAAATTTATTTCGGGGAAGATAATACCCGCAACTCAGCCATGGCCCGGAGGCGTGAAATATGATCCCACAGGATTGGTGATAAGAAAGATCAGGGATCTTACAAAAAAAGATTTTCCGGAAAGCACTATTAATATTTCTGATAACGGTAGTATAAATTATAACTAGCATGCCATACAAGGAAAAGAAAGTAGAAAAGCTTTACTATACAATTGGTGAAGCAGCAGATATTCTCGATGTTCCGGTGTCAACAGTCAGGTTCTGGGATAATGAATTCGAAATACTGAAGCCATTAAAGAATAAAAAAGGTAACAGGATGTTCACCCAGGCTGATATGCGAAATCTTAGAATAATTCATCATCTGCTGAAAGATGAAGGCATGACTCTGCAGGGTGTTAAGAAAAAAATGTCATTTAAATGGGATGAGGCCGATTTTAAGCTTGAAATCAATGAATCACTTCAAAGGATCAGATCAATATTAATCGAAATCAAGGATAGTATTTGATATGAAAATCCGGGAAATATGCTCATATCTTGACAATGAAGTACCTTTAAGTTACCAGGAAGGATATGATAATTCGGGTATTCAGACTGGAGAATCTGATTTAGATGTCTCAGCAATACTTCTGACAATTGATGTTACAGAAGCTGTTGTTGATGAGGCTATATCAAGCAAATGCAATCTGATTATTTCACATCATCCTTTGATCTTTCAAGGTGTTAAGAGGATAACAGATAAACATCCTATTGAAAGGATCCTGCTGAAATGCATTAAAAATATTATTGCCGTATACTCAGCTCATACAAATCTTGATACATGGAACAGCTCGGTCAGCATGATACTTGCCGAGAAACTTGGACTGAAGAAGACAGTCCCACTTATTCCGGCAGAGAGGAAACTGATGAAGCTCGTTACTTATATCCCTGAGTCACATCTTGAAAATGTAAGAAATGCAATTTTTGAAGCTGGCGCCGGCGAAATTGGAAATTATGACAAATGCGGCTACACAGTTATGGGTACCGGAAGCTTCAGGGGTAATGAGAATTCTAACCCCTTTGCAGGGAAAGCAGGCGAGATTCATTTCGAAAAGGAGACAAGATTTGAAACAGTCTTACACTCTCATTTAAGAGATAAGGTCGTCAATGCACTTCTTAAAGCTCATCCCTATGAAGAAGTTGCGTACGATCTCTATCAGCTTGAAAATTTTAATTCACGATCGGGCATAGGCTGTATAGGTGAATTCAGTGATTCCAGAACGGGACAAGAATTTCTTAGGCATATTGCAGATATTACAGGCTGTCTCCATCCAAGATACTCCGGAGACATCGGAAAAAAGATCAGGAGAGTAGCTGTGTGCGGAGGGGCGGGAGAAAAGTTCATTAGATATGCAATAGCGTCAGATGCTGATGCTTATATTACCGGCGATATAAAATATCACTCTTTTTTTGAATCTGTAAATGGACTACTGATTGTGGATGCAGGACATTTTGAAACCGAAAAATATTCAACTGAAATATTAAAAGAACTAATTATCAAAAAATTCCCTAAATTTGCACTCCGGTTTTCAAAAATTAATACGAATCCGATAAACTACTTTTAAGATGGAAAAAGCAAAAGGTCACGAAGTCGAAATTTCTGTTGAGGAAAGATTAAGGGCGCTGTTCAACCTGCAATTGGTCGATTCCGAAATAGACAAAATAAAAACACTTAGAGGTGAGTTACCTCTTGAAGTTCAGGATCTGGAAGACGAAATAGCAGGATTGGAGACAAGACTTGGTAATCTTAAGGAAGAAGTTGTTAACCTTGAGAAATCTGTGTCGAAGAAAAATATAGAGATAACAGACGCAGAAAATCTTATTAAGAAGTACGAAGAACAGCAAAAAAATGTAAGAAATAACCGCGAATTTGATTCTTTGTCAAAAGAAATTGAATACCAGAGGCTTGAAATTGAACTTTTCAACAAAAAAATAAAAGAGTTTCTATTCCAGATCGAGGAAAAGAAAGTAGTTATAGCTGAATCAGAAACAACACTTGAAGATAGGAAAGGCGACCTTGAGAATAAAAAATCAGAGCTTGACGAGATCATTTCAGATACACAAAAAGAAGAAGAAGGACTATACAAGAAATCTGAAAAGGTAGAATCTATAATTGAAGAAAGACTTCTTACAGCATATAAAAGAATCAGGTCAAATGCAAGAAATGGTCTTGCAGTAGTTCCTGTTAAAAGGGATGCCTGCGGAGGTTGCTTTAACCAGATTCCCCCCCAGCGTCAGCTCGATATCAGGTCAAGAAAAAAGATTATTGTTTGTGAATACTGCGGACGAATACTTGTTGACGATGAAATTGTAAGCGAAGGGCACATTTAATTCTTAACAACAATAAACAATATAATAAAAGCGGACCACTGATCCGCTTTTATTTGTTTTATACAATATTGATTTATTGTTAATTCATTTATTATCAGTATATTTACAATCATGCAGTCAATCGATTTCAAACAGCTGATTGCTGAAGGCATTCCAGATAGCCTGCCTGAACCAAAACAATACGACAGGAGCATTAACCATGCGCCCAAACGCAGGGACATTCTCACGATTGACGAGAAGAAGCTGGCCATAAAAAATGCTCTTCGATATTTTCCCAGGAAATTTCACGAGATACTTGCCATCGATTTTGCTAAAGAGCTTTATGATTATGGCCGTATTTATATGTACAGGCTTAGGCCTGATTACCAGATTAAGGCAAGACACGTTGATGAGTTTCCATATAAAAGCCGCAAAGCAGCAGCAATAATGCTGATGATATCAAACAACCTTGATAATGAGGTAGCACAACATCCTCATGAGCTTATAACATACGGAGGTAACGGCGCAGTTTTCCAAAATTGGGCTCAATACAGGATTACAATGAAGTACCTCTCTGAGATGACAGATAACCAGACACTTGTGATGTACTCAGGACATCCGTTAGGATTATTCCCATCACACTCAGATTCACCAAGGGTTGTTGTGACAAATGGAATTGTGATTCCGAACTATTCTTCACAAGACAACTGGGAAAGATTTAATGCCCTGGGAGTATCTCAGTATGGACAAATGACTGCAGGATCGTACATGTATATAGGACCGCAGGGAATTGTTCACGGGACTACAATTACCCTCATGAATGCTGCAAGGCTTGTTAAAGGATCACACGGTGCCAACACGAGGATGCTGTTTGTCTCATCAGGATTGGGAGGGATGTCAGGAGCCCAGCCAAAAGCTGCAAAGATTGCAGGTTTGGTTTCAATTGTAGCAGAAGTGAATCAGAAGGCTATTGAGAAAAGGCATACCCAGGGATGGCTTGATGAAGTATCAGATGACCTTGGTACAATATTAGCAAGGTTAAGAAAAGCTTTTTCTGATGATGAGCCACTGTCTCTTGCTTATCATGGCAATGTTGTAGACCTCTGGAAAAAACTTGCAGATGAAAATATACATGTAGATATAGGTTCAGATCAAACCTCCCTGCATAATCCCTGGTCAGGAGGGTACTATCCGGCAGGATTAAGTTTTGATGAGGCAAATTATATCATGACCGAAGATCCTGAAAGATTCCGTTCACTTGTTAAGCAGTCTTTATGCCGTCATGCTGAGCAGATTAACAGGCATACTGCTTCTGGAACTTATTTTTTTGATTATGGAAATGCCTTTCTTCTTGAAGCATCAAGAGCCGGCGCTGACGTTTTAAATAAAGATGGGTTATTCAGGTATCCATCCTACGTTCAGGATATAATGGGACCTTTGTGTTTTGATTACGGTTTTGGACCTTTCAGATGGGTTTGTTGTTCAAACAGTGAGGCAGATCTTGCTTTAACTGATAAGATAGCTTTTAATGTTCTGGAACATCTTCTTGGCAATGCAGATAGCAGAATATATCAACAGCTTGAAGATAATATCAGATGGATTAAAGATGCAGGGAAGAATAAGCTTGTTGTTGGTTCGCAGGCAAGAATTCTCTATGCAAATGCTGAAGGCAGGTCTGCAATAGCAGAGGCATTTAATGACGCAGTAGCTAATGGAAGATTGTCGGCTCCTGTTGTTATTGGCAGAGACCATCATGATGTTTCGGGTACGGATTCGCCATTCAGGGAAACATCAGATATCAGAGATGGCTCATCTTTTACAGCCGATATGGCTGTACAGAATGTTATAGGTGATGCATTCAGAGGAGCAACCTGGGTCAGTTTGCATAATGGCGGAGGTGTCGGATGGGGCGAAGTAATAAACGGTGGTTTTGGCCTGGTGCTCGATGGAAAGCCGGAAACTTCTGTAAACATCAGGCTAATGCTAAACTGGGATGTCAATAACGGTATTGCCCGCCGGTGCTGGGCGAGGAATGAAGGAGCTATCTATACAGCCAGGAAGGAAGCTGAAAAGATACCCGGCTTACAAATTACTTTCCCAAATATTCCTGATGATAAAATTGTTGATGATGCTCTGCTAACAGAATAGATGCAAAAAGAATTTTTATTTTGAAACAAGTACCACAGCAATGGCAAAGGCGCCTTCTTCCCTTCCTGCAAATCCCAGTTTTTCGGTAGTTGTTGCTTTGATTCCAATTGCTGAAATATCTGTTCCCAGTATAGCAGATATCTTCTCCTTCATTTCATTTATGTAAGGAGCGATCTTTGGTTTTTCGAGGCACAAAGTCGAATCAATATTTAAAATGCTGAACCCGGCTTTTTTAATAAGATCGTTTGTTTTTCTGAGAAGTATAGTGCTTTCAATATTCTTAAATGCCATATCGTTGTCCGGGAATTGATGACCTATGTCTTCCAACCCTGCTGCGCCGAGTAATGCATCGCAGATTGCATGTAATAGCACATCACCGTCAGAATGAGCTACACATCCTTTCTCTGAAGGGATAATTACTCCCCCGATTACAAGTTTCAGACCTTTTTCGAGACGGTGGAAATCTATTCCCTGGCCAATTCTGATATTCATTTATTCAGTGCTGGAGTTTCTCATTGATTTGATATCAAATGACAACGAGAATCTAAGTGTGTTTGCTAATGGATGATTCTGTGCCAGCGGCATAAGGTATGAGAAATCAATTGCGAAAGCTTTTAGCCTTAAACCTGCTCCGACAGTAAAGTATTTTCTGTTTCCTTTTGTTTGACTCTCGTGGAAATAACCACCACGTACTGCAAATTGATTGTTATACCAGTACTCAATTCCAGGAGAGAATGTCAGTTCTCTGAGTTCTTCACCAATACCTCCGGGGGCATCAAACCATGAGGTGAAGAAAGCAACAGGAACTGCAACATCTGGATTCTTGCCATCAATTATTTCTCCGAATTCGTCATACTTGGGAGGAGTTGGTACCAGAAGCTTATTAATATCAAATGTTCCTGTAATTTTATTGTAATCATCAAGTTCAATAGTGGCTGCTGTACCTATCCTGAAGTTCATTGGAATAAAATCTGACTGTGTATCAGAATAGCTCATTTTAGATCCGATATTCGAAAAATTCACGCCGAAGGCAAGAGAACCATCTTTTCCGGCAATATTAATATCGTTCTGATAATAACCTGAGACGTCTGCTGCTACTGAAATCCCTGCTCTTGTAGCAATATTGTCGGAATACATTCCACCTGTAAGATTTGAATAAATAAAGCGAAATGCAACTCCCCCGGAGAATTTTTCAGAGAAGAGCCTTGAATATGCAAGATCAAAAGCAAACTCATTCGGATTAAATTCCCTTATTGGCATCCCACTATTGTCAGTGAATGTAATTGGTCCGAGGGATGAGTACAAGAGACTTGCGGCCGCAACCTGTTTGCTATCTATCCTCTTATAACCTGTAAGGTAGGCTATGTTGATATCAGGAATAAGGTTTCTTAACCAGGGTGAGTATGATAGTCCCACACCTCCGTCACCATCAATAAAAGCATATTTTGCCGGGTTCCAGTGAAGACTATATACATCAGGAGAGGTAGCTACTCCTGCATCGCCCATTGCACCCGAACGGGAGTCAGGGGCTATCGTAAGAAATGGAACAACTGTCTGTATAGCATTAAGCTCTCCCGTTTCCTGTGCAATTAATGCCTGCCCGGAAAGTACAATAATCAAACTTGCTAATATTAATAATTTCTTCATTCTTTTATATCTCATTAATCTTCGTTACAATTAAAACTTACAAATATAACACAAATTTGCCCTCATTATTGTTTGGGTTTTTACAATATGATCATTCTTCCTGAAGCTCTGGCTGTTTCGCCATTGGGCGTCCGGACAATGACAACATAGGGATATATACCCCTGGCAACTTTTCTTCCTCCTTCAAGACTTCCATCCCATTCAATTTCCGGTAGATTGAACCCTGTTGAATTGGTAATCGTGCTAATTGTTCTTATCATTTTCCCATTAAGATTAAAAATATTAAGTATAACCTCTAGTTCTCCCTCAGGTTTATTAGTTTCAGCAGATATTTTTGTCAGGCTGCTAAATGGATTCGGATAATTGAAAACGTTTTTAATTATGAGTTTATTATCGCTTTCAACAACAAATGCAATTGTAGCTTCTGAAGAATTATTGTAATTGTCCCAGGCTTTCATTGTAAAGGAATGCCGGCCTTTTTCAAGGTTAGATAATGGGAATGATACTGTGCCTTTCCCGTAGTTGCCGAGATCATTGATGTAATAACTATTAAGTATCGTAAATTCCTGGTGGTTGTTGTCAAGGTAACCCGAAAGATCGTGACCTATTCCGGTTCCTGTTGTGTTTATTCCACCTTTATCTTCTATCTCTGCAATAAGTATAGGATCTGTATTTGTCATGCCTCCGTTCCTGAAAGAGTTATCATTCATGAACAACTTAATTTTTGGGCCACTGGTATCCACTGAAGCAATCCCTGAAAAGCCCCCGACGATAATATCAGATGTGTAGCCATTCATGTCTTCCTTGTTATCAGAAGCATAATAGCTTATTTTCCCTTTTCCGAATGTGTAGTTAATGTCTCTTGGCACGATAAAGCTGAAGTTAAATCTTCCATTTTTTGCCAATGTCTGACCGCTGAATATTATATTATTCTGAAGGTTAAATTCCATTACTGAACCTCCATCATTAGCGAGTGTCTTTATTTTGCTTTCCTTGTCAAATACTATTGGAGACACTTTTCCATTAAAATTGTTCATTAGCCTGCCATGTTGATCTTCGATATGGCCTGATATTCGTATTAGTGAAAGTGCTTTGAGACTGTCAGCTCCTTCAGTTAGGAGATTGCCATTAATTGAATCTGTTTTGACGTTACCATGCCAGGGATAGACAAGTTTCAGAGCAGGGTCTCCAAGCAATGAAAAGTTTCTTTTGTTAGCTCCGTTTCCGGATTTGTTTTTCGCTATTTTAATAATATCACCAAGTCTTAACGGATTTCCTGTAGAATCCCTGTCGAAAGCATAATCGAAAATATTTCGGTTCAGAAAGAAATTAGGCGCTGAAAAAACGAGTCTTGTTGTTGACATTAGTGCAATACAACCTCCATCTTTGTTTCTTAGTGTTAATTCACCGGCAGAGGGACGGTCATTCCTGTCTCCAGTAAAGGTATTCAGCTCCGTATCATCAAACCTGCTAAACTCACATGTGGCTGTTATAAACAATGGTAACTTCGCTCCGTTATTCCATGAAGCAATATCATCAGTTTTTACAACTCTCTCATGCGCAAGGCCGGTTTCGCTGCCATGTCCGACATAATTAAAGATCAGAGTGCCATTATTGATCCTTTCGTTTATTGTCTTGTTAACCTGGGGATAGGATTGTCCATTGACTGAAGAAACCTGACTGAAGGCATCGAGATATATTTTTTTGACATTGTATTCAGGAGCATTTTGCTTTATCACCAGATCAAGACCTTCACCATCAGTCATGTGAGCATTGCCATCTTCGTCATCTGCAACTATCGTTATAACATTCTTCCAATCACCCGAATTTGAAGGATCAAGATACCTGGTTATCTTTGAAATCATGATGCCAGCCTGAATAGTGTCAGATACAGGGAATCTGCCAATACCAATATCTTCTGTTCCATCAGCTTCGCCTTCACCATCCTCGAGCAATCCATAAAAATCATCAGATGTGAATGATGAAACAACAACTGTTGAATTCTTTGATTGGTATGTGGGTATATAATTAGGATTCGAAGGAGGCAGTTTTCTGTTTTCAAATGACCCGTCACCAAAAAGCAGAAGATATTTCAATTGTTTACCAGTATTAAGCTGCTTGAGATATTTCATTCTTATGAAATTCCTGATAGCCGCTATATCTCTTGTTCCACCAGAAAATTCGTTATATATCTGATCGGGGGTAACAATTAGACATTCGAGCCCGCTTTCCTGGTAGTGAATTGAAGCAAGTTTTTTCGCATATTCAAGAAAAATGGGATGAACAACAATTACCATATCTGCTGGCTGACTGGCATGAAGATCCTGGTTTGGGACAGGTGTAGATATTATTATCGGTCTTTTTGCAGTCTCGGGTGAGAAGAGGATGAATGTTTTCAACGAATCTGTATTGCTTTTGAAGATAATTGTATTTCCCTGAATCGAGCTCTCAATTATTGAAGGACTCTGGGGTTTTGTAATATCCCATACTGACACATTTCCTGTACTTTGAGAGCTGATCCGGAACTCTGTAGTTCCAGGTAGCGCTTTTGAATCTCTAACAAGTTTCTGATTTCCATCATATAAATTTGCTACCCTCCCCTGCATTGATATGTAATCGAGCCATCCTTCAGCTCCTCCATTTCCTTTATTGTCGAACCTAAGCTCAAAAGAAGGTGATGTAGAAGAGGTGTTTATTGATATTGAAGACTCTGCAACAGACGCGTAGGTTCCTGTGTAATTATATATGTTCACAGGTTGTAAGACCACTTCTTTCAGATTAGCTGATCCTTCTGTAAGACTGAAAGTAGTTTCACCTGAGGACCTTGCGGCGACTCTGATTTTTACCCTTATGCTTTCGCTTGTTATCAGGTTGCTAAATGCCGGTTTTATCTTCAAAGGTGAATATGCTGAAACTGTTTGAAACCAGTCACGTCCTGATTTCAAAAGGTTCTCTTTTTCCAATTCATGCACAAAAAGAGCATCTGTATGTGTTGATATATATGTTGGATCTGATGTGTTTATTATTGAGCCTGGTTGTTTCCCGGCAGAGCCGGATGTAATAAAATAATATGCAGTATCAGAATAATTATGCCTGTTAAATGAATATTCACCAGTTGAAGCTTCATAGGTCCATCTTTGAGTTCCCTGTCCATAAAATAATATGTAGTCTCCTCCGTTCAGAACACCATCTGTCCCTGTATTTCTGAATACTGCTATTTCAGCCAGATCATCAGGGGCAGTACCATCATTATAATAAGAAAGTTGTCCTTTATTGTTTGAATAGATCTTTGGAGATGAAGGATCATCTAATCCGGCCAGAACAAGCTGTGAATAATCAATCCTGTAGACACCATCGTAGGTAACAGCTATCTTAAACCATTTTCCTGACGATAGGACTGATGACTGTGAATAGTCTTCAACTGATCCAGCCAACCTTGTACTCAGGCAGAACAAAAACAATATTCCGGATAAAAACCTCATACTTGAATTAAAAAAAAGAAATGTGCTTTTTCTTTACTAACTTAATATGTTTTTTTGCATTTTTCTGGAAATTGAAATAATAACGATGATGAATCGTTGATATTGCTGTAAAAAAATAGTTGAAACTCACCATTTACATAACAATTATAAGCCTTTTTTTATTCGCCAAAGGCCAGGCACAGGAGACAGGCTATGGACCTGCTTACCAGACATTGTTGATGAGCAATCCTGCTCTTTCAGGCGCTGAAGGTACCGGCACCCTGAGATTATCTTACCTCAATTTCTTTCCGGGGAATGGATATAATTTTCATTCATTTTACGCATCGTATGATTCCTATTTCTCATCTCTGCAGGGAGGTATCGGTGTTTGGTTAGCAAAAGACTTGCTTGGAGGTATTATTGACGATGTAAGGGGTGGAGCATCATATTCTTATTCATTAAGGGCAGGGAAAGATCTATATGTTAACGCTGGATTATCGGCAGGATTATTCAACCGTGGATTGGATTTTTCTTCTGCAGTATTACCTGATATGATCAGTCCGATAGGTGGAATAACTTTCCCAACAGCTGAGACATTGATTCATGAGAGCAGGACTGTGTTCGATCCCGGGGCAGGTTTTGTTATTTTCTACAAAAATACTATCGCCGGTTTTGCAATTAATCATCTTTCACAGCCTGATCTTTATAAGGATAAGTTTTCTGACAAGTTAAAAAGGAAAGCTGTTATTCATGCCGCCTCACGAATAATAGTCTCTGAGAAATCAATGACAGCAATTACCCCGGGTATTTACTTTGAGTTACAGGGCAGCCAGTTCATTGCAGGCCTGGGCTCAGCATTTGAAGTTAGGAATTTCGCATTGAATGCATTGCTGATTGCTGATGCAGATAACCTGAATATGCAGACAGGGTTTTCAATTGATGCAGGGAAGTTAAATATATTTTATAATTACAGGTTAAATATTAGTTCAGAGAATATTCTTATGCCATTTTCACTTCTGCATCAGACAGGGCTAGCGTTTAGTTTAAATAATGTTGAAAAAAGAAATATACTGAAAACAATAACTTTACCCAAAATGTAGTTATATTTGGAAGTCGAAAAGGTTATAGATTTTAGAAAAAACATTATATTTGGATACTCTAAAAGCCAAAAAAAACCGCAGAACTATGTATAGATTCAGAGCATTACCAGTTATTTTAATCGCTGCCTTGTTTCTCTCATCCTGTATCTTTAGCAAGAAGGGCAGTGATGAAGGTGTATCCGCAGTAACAGGCTGGGAATATAATAATCCTGATAACGGAGGATTTGAAGTAACCCTTGGAGCAGAGCAAATTACAGGTCCAGGGTTGGTTTTGATCGAAGGAGGTCGCTTTACTATGGGCCAGGTTCAGGAAGATGTTATGTTCGATTGGAACAACAAGCCAAGAACAGTTACGGTTTCTTCTTTCTATATGGATGAAACAGAAGTCAGGAACGTTGATTACCGTGAATATCTTTTCTGGCTGCGTAAAGTATATAAGGATTATCCGGAAGTTTACAGGAGAGCTCTCCCTGATACACTTGTCTGGAGAAGCCCGATGGGGTTCAATGATCCTTATGTTCAGTATTATTTCAGGCATCCGTCATACAACAACTACCCTGTGGTAGGTGTGAGCTGGCTAAAAGCTAATGACTTCTGCCTCTGGAGAACAGACAGGGTTAATGAGCAATTACTTATTAATGAAGGTGAACTTAATCCTGATCCAAACCAGTTGAATGAAACCAACTTTAATACAGAAGCATATCTATCAGGTCTTTACGAAGGTGTCGTAAACCAGCTCCGCGAAAGTCTTAATCCAAACCAGACAGAAAGACGAACCAACTTTGAAGACGGACTTCTTCTGCCATCATACAGGCTTCCTACAGAGGCTGAGTGGGAATTTGCTGCTTACGCTCTTAGAGGGAATACCTTTGAAGAAAGAGTTTATGAAAGACGTATTTATCCATGGGATGGTCACAATGTTAGAAATTCAGACCAGAAGAACCGTGGTGAGATGATGGCTAACTTTATTCGCGGCCGTGGTGATAACATGGGAGTCGCCGGGAGCCTTAACGATAACGCAAGTATTACTGCTGAAGTGAAATCATACTGGCCAAACGATTATGGACTGTATTGTATGGCAGGTAACGTTAACGAATGGGTTCAGGATGTTTACAGACCGTTATCAGCAGAAGATGTTGACGGTTTCAACCCCTTCAGAGGTAACGTTTATACTGATATCAGAAGAGATGCAAACGGAGCTGTTGTCGGTAAAGACAGGCTTGGCAGGTTGTATGTTGATACTGTAAAAGATGCAGATGTTGCCGACAGGTATAACTATCAGAAAGGTGATTACAGGAATTACAGGGATGGTGACCTTCAGTCAGGGTTGCCGACTGGCGATACCTGGAACACAGAAGATGGCAAGGCAGGTTCGCAGAGGATGTACTCACAGCAGATGTCGGCTGATGGCTCTTCTGATTTCGTTACACTCATTAATGATAATGCAAGAGTATATAAAGGAGGATCCTGGAAAGACAGAGCGTATTGGCTTAATCCTTCAACAAGGAGATTTCTCGACCAGGAAGGTTCAAGAGATGATATTGGCTTTAGATGCGCAATGATAAGGGTTGGTAGCCCGGCAGGCTTTTAACAGAATTAAGGTTCTTTAAAAATAACGCCTCATTATGCTAATAATGAGGCATTTTTTTATGATATGAATACAGAACATATTTATAAAATCTTCAAAGATTCAGCCGGCATAGCTACTGACTCAAGGAAAGTATCAGATAATCAACTTTTTTTTGCCCTTTGGGGTGAGAATTTCAATGGCAACAAATATGCAGCCGATGCCTTATCAAAAGGCGCCTGCTGTGCTGTTATCGACGACCCGCAGTATGAATCAGAAAAGACTTTTCTTGTAGATGATTGCCTTGCCGAACTTCAAGCCCTCGCATTACATCACAGGAAACAACTTAATATACCCGTAATCGCCATAACAGGAACAAATGGCAAAACAACAACAAAAGAGCTTCTTGCTGCTATTCTTGCTAAGAAGTATAAAGTTCATTTTACTAAAGGTAATCTTAATAACCATATTGGAGTTCCGCTAACTATCCTTTCGGCAAGTGTTGACACACAGATAATGATTGTCGAAATGGGTGCAAATCATATAGGTGAAATAAAAGCTCTTTGCCATGTGGCTGAACCTGATTATGGGTTAATAACAAATATTGGAACAGCTCATATTGAAGGATTTGGTTCTTTTGAAGGTGTTGTTAAAGCTAAAACAGAATTGTATGAGTATCTAAGAAAAGTAAATGGGGTTGCTCTTTACAATGATAAGGACGCCTTAATTACTGAAAAGATTTTTAAATATGTTAACAGGGCTGTCCCATTCTCAGATCCAACCGGTACGCTTCTGACACTCGAACAGGAACCCTCCGATATAAAACTTTTGCTTAAGGCTTCATATAACCACAAGGATTACACGATTAATACTAACCTTTTTGGCAAATACAATTACTGGAATGTTAAAGCAGCAATGGCTGTGGGATTGTTCTTCGAGGTTGCGATGGAAGATATTACTGCTTCAATTGAACAATATTCACCATCAAATAACAGATCACAAGTTAAGCTTACAGAAAAAAACACTCTTATCTGCGATTCATACAATGCTAATCCATCAAGTATGAGCAATGCTCTTCAATCATTTGCATCTATTCCCTCGAAGCCTAAACTTGCTATTCTGGGCGATATGCTTGAACTTGGTGCATCCAGCGAAGAAGAACATAAGAAGCTTGTTGACACCCTCATCAATTCGCGGGTGGATAAAGCGATTCTTGTAGGTAAGACTTTCAGTAAAGTCTATGATGGTAAAGCCTACAAAACTTTCAACAATTCAGAGGATCTTTGTGAATACCTTAAGGAAAATCCTGTAAAAGGTTACAATATCCTTGTCAAAGGTTCACGGGGAATAGGACTCGAAAAAATATATGATCTTCTTTAGTCAACCGGCTTATTATTGAAAGTAATATTAATAAGGAGTACTTCCGACCGGCTGGCAGATCTTACCCTTGGTCCCCATAGTCCATAACCAGATGATACGATAAACTGGGAGTTCCCTTTCCTTAGGTATCCATAACTTAGCTCATATATCATGGCTGTAATATAATTCAATGGCCACATCTGTCCATTGTGGGTATGCCCTGACAATTCCAGATCAATACCTGCATTCACTGTTTCATCATAATTAAATGGCTGATGATCAAGGAGAATTATTGGTTTTGTCGAATCGACCTCTTGAACTAGGGCAGAGAGTGGCATTCTTTTCTTCCCATAGAATCTTTCAGAATCCCTGTCATTTCTGCCAATTATCTGGATGCCACCATCAAGTACAACTATTTCATCTTTAAGTAGTTTTATTCCCTTACTTTCAATGTAAGGGATTGTTCTTGATGCTCCCCCAATAAATTCATGATTGCCGCTTATTGCGAGCATGCCGTATTTTGAATCGGGGCAGGTAAAATACTGCAAGAGATCACCCCTCAGAACAGGTCCGATTTCACCATCGACAATATCACCGAGTAACAAAACAAGGTCAGGTTTAAGCTGCTTGAGCATTGATGAAAGCTTTTTAATGCTCCTCTTCCTTATTATACTTCCAAGATGTATGTCTGATGCAGCAGCAATACGTAATTCTTTAACATCGCCGGCAGGTTTGTTAATTGTAATATTGTATTCCGTTACAACAGGAATAATTGCATTGATAAAGCCTCCAATAATCAAGATCCCTGCTAATGATATAGTTATGATGAAGGAAATTCTTTTATATGAAAGAATCATTTCGGGGTTCATTACCCTGATGATCTTTAAGAATAATAATATTATATCTGATAAAAGAAAAAAGAGAAATCCATAAAGCATAAATGCAAGCCAGAATCCTCCTATAATATTTAAGACATCTGTTAGTATTGATGAATGTCTTGACTCAAGTATTTTTGCGACAATGAATACTGCAGCAACGGAGAAAAATATAATACTGTAAATCAGACGCTGTTTCTGGAGGGATGGCATGGCGCTTAATCCCTTCATATACAGGTAGTAATTTGCAAATGAATAGATCAAGAGAACTATTGAGAAAAATATTAGCATTTGTTTTTTCATTAATTGTTCATTTTCAAACTTTTGAATGTCTTATTCCCTTTTACAAAGTATTCATATACGATACTTTTATTGAGGACGTGCATTGAATACCCGGGTAAATCATCGAGAGATAACTCATTTCTTTTTTTATGAAGTGAAGGGATATTTTTATTATAATCTGAATGCGCTTTTAATACGGATCTGAAAGATCTGCCTTTACCTTTTAAGAGAAACATTATTGCTGCAACCGAATCAAGTAACTTTCTTATTAACATTATTTTCCTGAAATCTTCATCCTTCAGGTTCTTATGCAACAGGAAAAGATTATTCCTGAAATTAAGATAAGTCTTGAAAGGGGAATCATAGGCAAGAGCGCCACCTCCAACATGGAAAACAACCGAAGCAGGTACAACACTTACACGGTAACCTCTGCGTGCAAAACGCCAACAGAGGTCAATTTCTTCCATGTGTGCAAAAAAGTCTTTGTCAAATCCACCGCAATCTTTCCATGCTGATGACCTCACGACCATACAGGCTCCAGAGGCCCAGAAAACATCGACATTGTCATTATATTGGTCAAAGTCCTTTTCAATATTGTCAAAAACCCTTCCCCTGCAAAACGGGTAACCATACTTATCAATAAACCCTCCGGCCGCGCCGGCATATTCGAAATAATCCCGTTTATGCCACGACCGTATCCTTGGCATACATGAAGCGACATCAGGATTTTGGTCCATGTAAGTGATCAGAGGAACCAGCCAGTTTGGAGTTACTTCGACATCTGAATTGAGGAGAACAAAGTATTCAGCATCTATTTTTTCCAGAGCTATACTATAGCCACCTGCAAAACCATAATTCCTGTCTAGTTTAATTGTCTGCGCAGAGTTGTGATTGTTTAAGACCCATTCAACCGATCCATCAGTTGAACCATTGTCAGCAACATAGACTTTAGTCTCCTCTGATGCAGAGAATTTAACAACTGTCCCCAGGAATTTTTTCAGGTAACCCAGATTATTCCAGTTTAGTATGATAACAGCAGTCTTAAGCATCCTTTGATTTCTTGTGTTTCCAGCGTCTGTGAGTCCAGATCCAGTATTCGGGTTTATATCTGATAATGTCCTCGAGTCTCCTCACATGAGCTTCTGTTATCTCATGACCCTGAAGACCTGCTGTATGTTCAAATAACAATTCAGTATCAAGAATGTAATGGCCTCTTGAAACTTTTTTTATGTGAAAGAACATAACAGCCATATCGTATTTCGCAGCAATTTTCTCCGCTCCCATATATATAGGAGTATCCTGGTTCAGAAAAGTTGTCCAGTATTTAATATCCTGGTAAGCAGGTGTCTGATCGGCAATGAAGGCCGATAAAGTGTTTATATTGTTTTTTCTGTCAGTAAGCAATTCTCGAATAATCAATGACATAGGAGTCAATACCATGCCGTATTTTGTCCTGATTTTATTCAAAAAGCGATCGAAATACTTGTTATGCAGTGGTTTGTAGATTGAGACAGATTTGTAATTGGTATAGAGGGGAAAAATGTTCAGCATTTCCCAGTTGTTATAATGCCCAAGCACAGCAATAATATCCCTCTTTTCATTGTGAAGTCGTTTGAGTAGTTCAGGGTTACTCAGTTTGAACCTTTCTGAAAGCTCTTTCTCGCTCATGTGGATCATCTTGATAACTTCAATGAAGAGATCTGCAAGATGCCTGTAAAACTTCCTGGCAATAATAAGTCTTTCTTTCTCAGTCTTTTCAGGGAAAGAATTCCTTAAATTAGTTTCAACAACTTTTCGCCTGTAAGAGGGAAAATAGAAAAGAAGCAGGTAGAGAAAGTCAGAAAACAGGTACATGGCTTTCAAGGGGAGTAAAGCAATTAGCCAGACAAACCCATAAAAAATATAAAACCCGATAGCGCTCATATATAAAGCAGGTTATTTTTTCATGAATTGATTTACAATTTTAAGCATTTCAGGGAATATTTTCCTGTTGGTAGCTACTATCTCAATACCGGTAAGAGATTTTTCATTGCCTGAAAAGTCACTGACAATACCTCCGGCTTCGCGGAGAATTATCACTCCGGCTGCAATGTCCCAGGCGTGAAGTCCGTACTCATAAAATCCTTCAAACCTTCCACAAGCAATGTAAACAATATCGGTAGCTGCAGAGCCAAGCCTTCTTACTCCGTGGGTGTTCTGGCAAAACCACGAAAAACACTCGAGGTATTTATTCATCCTGCTAAAATCGTAATATGGGAATCCTGTTGCAACCAGGCTTTCAGAAAGTCTCTCCGCATCCGACACGTGGATCCTTTTGCCGTTTAACCAGGCTCCTCCTCCTTTCCAGGCGCTGAAAAGTTCACGACTGGTGACTTCAAACACAACTCCTGCTACATATTCCTCATCTTCCATTAACCCGATGCTTACTGCATAAGGGGGGAGACCATGCATGAAATTTGTAGTACCGTCGAGCGGGTCTATTACCCATGTGTATTTTTTTCCAATGTTTTTTACCGTTTCTTCTTCTGTAAGGAAACCTGCATCGGGAAGGAGCTCTTTTAGTTTATTTACTATAAGTTCTTCTGAATTTTTATCAACATAGCTGACAAAATTGTTTACTCCCTTTGTCTCCTTACTACTTATATCAAAACTTACAGCTTCATTTCTTATGAACTCTCCAGCCTCAAGGGCTATCTGTTCCATTTGCAATGTTATTCCTTTCAGGTCTGCCATATTTAAAGTATTTCAACACTCATCCTTCCATCAGGTAAAGTACTTATCATTTTTACAGGAATTACTTTTCCTGCAAGATTTGAATCCCATGGATGTTCAACTTTTAAATAATTACCCGTAAATCCTGATATCTTGCCATCCGATCGTGCATGTTCAAACAAAACCTCCGATCTGGCACCTTCATTCTTGATACAGAAATCATTGTGTTTTGTTTCAGACAGATTAATCAGTACTTTACTTCTTTCTTCTTTGTCTTTCGACGTTACTTTGCCAGACATGTCAGCGGCCGGGGTTCCAGGCCTCTCTGAAAATGAAAAGACATGCAGGTAGGTGACAGGCAATGAACTTAGAAAACTGTATGTATCCTCAAAATCATCACATGTTTCTCCGGGAAAGCCTACAATAACATCAGCCCCTATACCAGCAAGTGGCATAATATCTTTGATCCTGTTAACCCGTTCTTCAAATGTTTTAGTGCGATAACGTCGTCTCATTAAACCTAGAATCTTATCACTTCCGCTTTGTAATGGAATATGAAAGTGCGGTAAGATAATGCCACTATCCTTTGCCAGCCTTATTATGTTATCTGTTAAAAGATTGGGTTCTATTGAAGAAATCCGGTACCTGAGGATACCTTTTATTTTAATAAGTCTCTTAAGAAGTTCTTCAAATGAATCTCCTGTCGATTTCCCAAAATCTCCGATGTTCACACCGGTAAGCACGATTTCCTTTATTCCCGATTCTGCTATTTTTACAGCCTCTTCAAGTATAGATTCGATAGTAGGATTTCGACTTTTACCACGTGCTTTTGGGATTGTGCAATATGAACAACAATAATCACATCCATCCTGAATCTTGAGAAATGAACGTGTCCTGTCTCCAATTGAGCTCGACTTGAAAAATATGTCATCAGGTGACAGGTCACATGAATGTACTTCCGCAGTATCCTTCTTCCTGAGATTCAAGAGATACTTACCTATATCAAATTTTTCATTTGTCCCCAAAACAAGATCAACTCCAGGGATAGATGATATTTTACCCGGATTCAGCTGTGCATAGCAGCCAACAACTGCTATGAATGCATCTGGCGACTGGTGAATAAACTTATTAATTGCCTGCCTGCATTTTTTATCTGCTGTATCTGTAACAGAGCATGTATTAATAATATAAATATCAGCTTTGGCGTTTGCAGGTACCCTTTCAAACATTTCAGGAGGGAATGATCTTGCGATTGTTGACGTCTCTGCAAAGTTCAATTTACATCCAAGGGTGTGAAAGGCTATTTTTTTCTTAATTGGTTTTTCCTGTAGCATTCTTGTTTCTAACTCTTCTTGTCAACCTTAAAGCAACTTACTGGCGAGTTCTGCAAGGAAGCTTCGTTCGCCTTTGACAAGGTTGACATGTGCAAAAATATCCTGGTCTTTCATCTTGTCTGACAGGTAACTTAATCCATTAGAAGCTGTATCAAGATACGGCGAGTCTATTTGTTCGATATCGCCTGTGAAGACCATCTTGGTTCCTTCGCCTGCTCTTGTAATTATTGTTTTTATTTCATGCGGGGTAAGATTTTGCGCCTCGTCAACAATAAAAAAAATGCTCGAGAGACTTCTTCCCCTGATATACGCAAGAGGCGTAATAACAAGCTTCTCCTCCTTAACCATGTCATTGATCCGTAAAAACTCGGGACTCTGATGGCTGAATTTATGTTTGATAACCGTAAGATTGTCGTATAGAGGTTGCATATATGGATCCATCTTCTCTTTCAGATCCCCCGGGAGGAAGCCAAGGTCCCTGTTTGCAAGCGGAACAATCGGACGGGCAAGAAATATCTGTTTATATCTCTTATGCTGTTGCAATGCGGCTGCAAGTGCAAGAAGCGTCTTTCCTGTACCGGCTTTCCCGGTAAGTGAGACAAGCTGAATATCAGGGTTGCAGAGGGCTTCTATAGCGAAGGTCTGCTCTGCATTCCTTGGATCAATGCCATAAGTTGTCTGTTTAATTACCCTGCTAAGTATTTTATTCCCGGGATTGTAGTGAGCCAGGGCGCTCGATGTGCTGTTCTTTATGATGAAAAACTGATGACCCTTCAGGCTTTTTCCCAGTTTAAACTCTTTCGAATTTACACCTTCCGGTGATTCATAAAGGTTACTTATCAACTTTTGATCGACATCTTCCATTATCGTGATCCCCTTGTAGAGATCATCAATATTGGCAACCTTGTCATTTTCATAATCCTGTGCCATTATGCCAAGAGACTTGGCTTTCATTCTGAGATTGATGTCCTTTGTTATAAGAACCACCGTTTTATCCTTATTCTTTGTGCAGACATAATCTGCAATCGCAAGTATCCTGTGATCGGGGGTCTTCTCGGGAAATGAATGGTTTACTTTTTCAGAGAATTCTTTACCAGTCTCAATATGAAGATTTCCGCGGCCTTCCCCAAGTGGGATGTTTGCTGTAAGTAATAAGTCGCCCGATAGTTTATCAAGCTCCCTTGTAAATTCCCTGGCATGAAAATTAATAAGGTCGTTACCTCTCTTGAATTTATCAAGCTCTTCAAGTACGACAATCGGAATTATTACATCATTCTCTTCAAAGTTATAAATGCAGAGATAATCATGAAGCAACACATTGGTGTCAAGGATAAACAGTTTCCTGTTATGTTTCTTCTTCATTTATTAAAATTTTTGTTTTTCTGCATAATTCATGCAATAACCACAGCTTGCAAAAATAACTAATTAACTTTGAACTTTCACTTTGAACATTGTCTTGAATGAATTATTACGAAACTCTTGAGTTCCTTTTTAGCAAGATACCAGCATATCACAGGATAGGGAAAGCTGCTTACAGGGATAATCTCGACAATACCATTTCGCTCGACAATCACCTTGGTAATCCTCATAAGAAGTTCAGAACAATTCATGTTGCAGGCACAAACGGGAAGGGATCCGTTTCGCATATTCTGGCTTCGGTTCTGCAGGAGGCGGGATTCAAAACAGGTCTTTATACATCCCCACATCTAATTGATTTCCGCGAAAGGATCAGGATTAATGGGGCTATGATTCCTGAAGAAAATGTCACCAGGTTTATCGAGGCAAACAAGGAAGTCCTTAAAAGTGTAAAGCCTTCGTTCTTCGAGATGACAGTTGCAATGGCATTCGGATATTTCGCAGACGAAAAAGTCGATGTAGCTGTAATTGAAACAGGTCTTGGAGGCAGACTTGATTCAACAAATATTATTGATCCGGTGCTGTCGGTTATAACAAATATTGGCCATGACCACATGGACCTGTTAGGGGATACGCTCGAAAAGGTTGCTATTGAAAAAGCTGGCATAATTAAAAAAAACAAACCTGTAGTAATCGGTGAGACGGATGAGACTACGAAAGGAGTTTTCCTTCATAAAGCTCAAATTTCTGGTTCCGGGATTCTGTTTGCTGATGAACGATACTTCTGCATATTAGATGAATATGATCAGGTTTCAGAAGGCAGAAGATATGAAATAAAGGATTTGGAAAGCAATTATAAATTAGCAGGAACAATTTTATTGTCAGGTGATTACCAGCAAAAAAATCTTATTACAGTTTATGGCGCCTTAAGTATTTTGAAATCTGAATTGAAAATATCTGAAAAGAATATTATTGATGGAATCATGAAAGTTCGTATCAATACAGGATTGTCCGGAAGATGGCAGGTTATCTCTCGTAATCCATTAGTAATATGCGATACGGGCCATAATAAAGAAGGTCTCGAATATGTTACAAGGCAACTTGGGAAAATAAAAAGAGCGAAGCTTCATGTTGTTATTGGTTTTGTGAATGACAAGGATACTGACCTGGTTTTGCCTCTTCTTCCTGCAGATGCAATTTATTATTTTTCAAAAGCTTCTGTACCAAGAGCAATGGACGAAGTTTTGCTGATGCAGAAAGCATCTCAATATAGTTTGCAGGGACACAGTTATGCAGATGTCTCATCAGCAATTCAGAAAGCAATGAATAGTGTTCAACCTGACGATGTGGTTTTTATTGGTGGCAGCACATTCGTTGTAGCAGATGCTCTGAAGTTTTTCGAAGAATGAAAATAATTTTTAATTTTACAACTTAAAATCTGCTTTGATGAGCGTATATTTTTGGATTGGTTTTTTCGTGTTTATTTTCATTATGCTTGCCCTTGACCTGGGCGTCTTTCACAAAAAAACACATAAGGTTCCGGTTAAAGAAGCTATAATCTGGGTTACTGTATGGATAACTCTTGCATTTCTTTTTAACCTTTTCATCTTTTTTGAGTTTGGTAAAACAAAAGCGCTGGAATTTCTTACGGGATATGTCATAGAATATTCTCTAAGTGTTGATAACATCTTCGTTTTTATCTTGATCTTTTCATATTTCGGTGTTAAAGATCAATACCAGCACAAAGTTCTTTTCTGGGGTATTTTGGGGGCCCTCATAATGAGAGGTATTTTTATTTTTGCAGGTGTTGCCCTCATAAACAGATTCCATTGGATTGTTATAGTATTTGGTGCGTTCCTGGTATATACCGGTATCAAGATGCTATTCACAAAGGATACAGAAGTAGATCCTCAGAAAAATCCGCTTGTTAAATTCTTTAAAAGATTTCTGCCTGTAACACATACATTACACGAGGAACGGCTCTTTGTAAAAGAGAATCACAGGATACATGCGACTCCTCTCTTCCTTGTGCTTCTTGTTATAGAATCGTCTGACCTTATCTTTGCAGTAGACAGCATTCCGGCAATATTGGCAATAAGCCAGGACAGGTTCATTGTTTTTACATCGAATATCTTCGCCATACTGGGATTAAGGTCGCTTTACTTTGCAATAGCAGGTATAATGGATTACTTCAGATTCCTGAAGGTAGGGCTGGCTTTTGTTCTTTCGTTTGTTGGGATAAAAATGCTTGCCTCATTCTTTGAATTTGAGATCCCGATATTGCTCTCTCTCGGCATAATAATATCAATACTGCTTATCTCGATCCTTGCTTCTGTTATAATTAAGGAAAAAAGTATGGAGGAGTGACTAAAGCGCACTAGAGTGCCTGGAGTGACTGGAGTTGTGGGTGGTCATTTTTATTATTGTTTAAAAATTCTTAAACTTACAATCTAACCCTTCTCATTTACTCCATATGAAAGCTGTTGTTTACAATAAAAGTGTCACTGATAAACTCGAGTTCAATGAAGTTAAGAAGCCCATACCCAACGATAATGAGGTTTTAATAAAAGTTATATCAGTTTCTCTTAATGCTGCTGATTACAGGTCGATGCAAATGCATATTATTCCAAAGCGAAGGATCTTTGGAGCTGATATTTCCGGAAGGGTGGAAGCTGTGGGAAAAAATATCTCTCTCTTTAAGGCTGGGGATGAAGTTATTGGAGAATTATCTGGTTATGGATTTGGTGGGATGGCTGAATATGTCACATCAACTGAAAAATTCCTGGTAAAAAAGCCATCGAATATATCATTTGAAGAAGCCGCGGTTTTACCGATCGCAGCTATGACAGCATTACAGGGTTTACGAAACATCGCTAACGTTCAGGCAGGTCAGAAAGTTTTGATAGTCGGTTGTTCGGGAGGCGTTGGAACATTTGCAGTTCAACTTGCAAAATACATGGGAGCGGAGGTCACAGGTGTTTGCAGTTCAAAAAATATTATGCAGACACTATCTCTGGGAGCCGGTAAAGCTATCGATTATTCAAAAAATGATTTTTTCAAAAACGAAGAAAGTTATGATGCCATACTTGCGATTAATGGAGGGTATCCATTGACAGCCTATAAACGCTTACTGGCTCCCAATGGTATATTTGTCATGGTTGGAGGATCGTTATCACAGATATTTAAAACGATTGTTTTTGGAAGATTGTTTTCATTTGGTTCAAAGAAGATGCGGTCGCTTGCAGCAAAAGCCGATACGAAAGATCTTGAATTCCTTGCTGGTCTAATGTCTAAGGGATTAATTAAGCCTGTTATTGAAAAACGTTTTTCCTTCGATGAATCAATCGATGCGATGAATTATATAAAACAGGGACATTCAAGGGGTAAGGTTGTGATAAATATCGCTTCAGTCAGTTAACTGCCCTGCGCTCTCTGCTCTCTGCCATATTGTCGGCCCGGTGGGAATCGAACCCACGACCCCATGATTAAGAGTCACGTGCTCTGCCAGCTGAGCTACGGGCCGTTTGTTAGTTAAAAATGAGGTGCAAACTTAACTCTTTTTCTTTAAATAATGAGAAATTTTGAAATACTTTTGGTCACTAGTTTGAAGTTGAGTATCTTGCATTCCTTATCTAAAAACCTTATAAAATATGTTACATTATAGTGAATTGGGATTGGTAAATTCCAAAGAATTATTCAAAAAAGCAGTTAAAGGTGGTTATGCGATTCCTGCTTTCAATTTTAATAATCTAGAGCAGCTTCAGGCAATAATAAGTGCCTGTGTTGAAACAAAATCGCCTGTTATACTGCAGGTTTCAAAAGGCGCCCGTAAGTATGCAAATCAAACTCTTCTGCAATATCTTGCTAAGGGGGCTGTTGAATATGCCAAAGAACTTGGATATGCCATTCCGATAGTACTTCATCTCGACCATGGAGATTCATTTGATACATGCAAGTCATGTATTGAATCGGGATTCTCGTCAGTAATGATTGATGGCTCTCATTTTCCTTATGAAGAGAATATCAGACTGACAAAGCAGGTTGTTGAATTTGCTCATCAGTATGATGTGACAGTTGAAGGCGAACTCGGTGTCCTGGCAGGAATTGAGGATGAAGTTGTTGCAGAGCATTCTTCTTATACACGACCCGAAGAAGTTGAGGATTTTGTTAAGAAGACCGGAGTCGATTCACTTGCAATATCAATAGGCACTTCTCACGGTGCGTTTAAGTTTAAAGTATTACCAGGCCAGTTGCCTCCTCCATTGAAATTTGAAATACTTGAAGAATGCGAGAAACGTATTCCAGGATTTCCGATAGTTCTGCATGGCGCTTCTTCAGTTCCCCAGGATATTGTTGCTGAAATCAATAAATATGGTGGTAAAATGGAAAACACTGCAGGTGTTTCTGAAGATCAGCTTAGGCGTGCTGCAAAATCTGCAGTATGCAAAATTAATATCGATAGCGACGGACGTCTTGCCATGACTGCCGCAATACGCAAGGTATTTATTGAAAAACCCGGTGAGTTCGACCCTAGAAATTACCTTGGCCCGGCTCGTGACAAGCTCAAAGAACTTTACAAACACAAAGTTGTAAATGTTTTGGGAAGTGCAGGAAAAGCTTGAGATTAACTATCTAAATGAGTGAAGCCATCTTTTAAGGGTGGCTTTTTTTATGTTCATTGAACGAAGTCGAAATGAGCATTCTAAAATGAATAAAGCCCGTGCAAACAGGCTTTTATTTTTGTGGGGGTTGACGGGTTCGAACCGCCGACCCTCTGCTTGTAAGGCAGATGCTCTGAACCAGCTGAGCTAAACCCCCAAAACATTGCTTTGTTGAAAGCGAGTGCAAATATATGTTCAATTTTTATTTCTGCAAAGGAAAATTCATAAAAATCTTTGTGACTAAATTTTAAATCTCAAGTTCAACAACATCAGAATAATAGGTGGATAACCTTATGTTTTTCGCGTGAAATTACGTGAATCAGAATCACTAATAAAGTCTATGTTTGAACAACAATGTAGTTTATGTTAGTATGAGAAGCAACCTACAATGCTGTTTGCGAGTCTTGATGTTAGAATTGTACATCGGCACAAACATAAAAGATGTCCGAAAATTGTGTATATTCGCTAAATATGTCATGAAATATGAAAATTTTCAATTTCCCAGAGAGTTTTCATCTTCAACACCTGTTTAGCTTTTTGATTTGAACCTTAAACCGATAAACCGAACCTGATATATATGGAAAGTCAAGATCCATTATTCCGAACAGACAGATTTTTTTCAAAGGGGAAACGGAATCCGGATACAGGTATCTTACAATTACCTCGTTTGTTTAACATGAGATTTTTGTTTTTACTTGTGCTTATATTTTCTTTCACAATTGATATCTCTGCACAAACTTATAAAATAAATGAACATAACGGTGAAACCATAGCAACCTGCTCCGGAACTTTTTACGACAGCGGGGGCAATATGACCTATAGTTCGAATGAAGATTATACAGTTACCTTTGAAGCTCCTGCAGGAAGTTCATTTACTTTTACTTTTTCTGTTTTTAATGTTCAATCTTTTGATCACTTGTATGTCTATGATGGGTCGAGTACGTCCGCGGACCTTATAGCTAATTTAACAGGAAGTGCTATACCTCCGACAATTTCTTCATCATCTAATTTTATTACTTTCAGGTTTGTATCAGATGCTTCCTTTGTCCGTTCTGGATGGGTTGCAGGCATTTCATGTATCTCATGCTCTGCTCTTTCTGTGCCTTTAATTTTACCGACAGATGCAGAAGAGTGCGAAGGTACTACTGTCAGGTATTCTGTTGATTACCATGCAGGATCAACATATGAATGGGATGTTCTCTTTGGAGATGCAGTCGTTGTTACCCCCGGCAATGGCAATGAGGTTGATGTCACATGGAATGTTCCGATGGAAACAGGTATAATACATGTTAAAGAAACAAACCCCTGCGGTGCTTTTGTTACAAGTGAGGCTTTTGTTGATATATACCCTTCACCAAATCCTTCTATCATTGGATCTGCTACTGTTTGTCCGGGAGCAACAGGTGTGGTATATTCTACCACTGATGTGCCAGGCAATACCTACAACTGGAATGTTACAGGCGGGTCATATCTGGAAACTGGCTCAAGCGTAACAGTTAACTGGGATATGACTGGCCCCGGTTCTGTTGAGGTTACTGAAACCACCAGTTTAGGATGTTCATTAACAACATTACCTTATGATGTTGTAATAGAGGATGTTACAGTGCCAGTTGTTTCTGACTGTCCGGGAACAATTAATATTGACGTTCTTCCGGGAACATGTTCGAACACAGCCACATGGACTGAGCCAACCGCAATCGATAATTGCTCCGGACCACTGGCATATACAACACGATCACATTCCCCGGGGAGTTCCTTCCCAACAGGTACAACTCCAGTAACATATACTTTTACTGATGCTGCAGGAAACACCTCTACCTGCAGTTTCGATGTTGTTGTAAAGGACAACATAAATCCGTTAGCAGTTTGCCAGCCTTTTACTGTAGTACTTGATGCTTTGAATCAGGCAACAATAACACCTGCTGATATTGATGGCGGATCATCGGATAACTGTTCTGGGTTTGTATTGACCGCTGATATAACAAGTTTTGACATTGATGATATAGGCGATAATAATGTTACTCTGACAATTACTGATGCAAGTGGTAATACCGATTTCTGTATAGCCGTTGTTACTGTACAGGGCAACACTCCTCCGGTTGCAATATGCTCAGATTATTCAGTTTACCTTGGAGCAGGAGGAACAGCAACTATTACAGGATCAAATATAGATGGTGGATCACACGATCCGGATGGAATTAAGAGCCTTGTTGCATCACCAAACACATTTGACTGCAGCAATTTAGGAACTAATACAGTAACACTTACCGTTACTGACAATGCGGACTTAACTTCTACTTGCACTGCAACTGTTACTGTTATTGACAATATCGCTCCTTCAATCACATGTCCTTCGGATATCACTACAGGAACAGATGCTGGTACTTGTGAAGCTGTTGTTAATTATGTAATGCCCACAGGATCAGATAATTGTTCGGGAAGTGTTGTAACTCAAATTGCAGGTTTCCCTTCAGGAGCAACTTTTCCGACAGGTACAACAATAAACACATTCCGTGTAACTGATGGGAGTGGAAATACTACTACCTGTTCTTTTAATGTTACTGTAAACGATAATGTAAAACCTGTCATAATTCTCCCGGTTCCTCCAACTGTCAACACAGGTGCTGCTTGCCAGGCTCCAATACCAGTTATTGCTACAACTATTACAGATAACTGCACTGCATCAGGTAGTATAATTGTCACCCAGTTGCCTGCGGCAGGTACATTGGTTGGAACAGGTGTTACTACCGTTACTATCACAGCCCGCGACCTTGCAGGTAACATTCAGACAGCGACTATTGATGTCACTGTTATTGATGCTACTCCCCCAGCAATAACAGCTCCTGCAAACATTACACAAAATCTGGATGGCTCATGCGAGGCTCTTGTTCCTGATTTTCTTGCAGCCCTTGTCGTATCAGATAATTGTACTGCCGCGGGATCAATTGTAAAGACACAAACTCCAGCCGCCGGGACGGCTATATCAGGTGTTGCTTCAACAAACATCCTTATTGAAGCGACTGACGCAGGTGGAAATGTAAGCAGTGTGACAGTTCTGTTCATAACAAAAGATGTTGTTCCTCCTGTTCTTTCTTGTCAGGATTTCACTCTTTATCTTAATTCAGCAGGAAATGGAACGCTTATTCCTGCTAATGTGATTGTTTCAGCAACTGATAATTGTGGAAGTTTAAGCTACAGCCTTGACAGGACTGCGTTTTCATGTGCTGATATCGGGACTCCTGTAAATGTTGTATTGACAGCAACTGATGGCTCTCTTAATTCAACTACATGCACTTCAACCATTACCGTACTTGATAATCTCCCACCGATTGTTAATACAAAAACATTCAATCTTGTGCTAAACAATGCAACAGGCACAGGTATACTACTTCCGGCTAATGTCGATAACCTGTCAACTGACAATTGCAGTTTAGTTTCATTAACTGTGTCTCCAAATACATTTGACTGTAGTGATGTTGGTACACAAACAGTCACTTTAACTGCAACAGATGGAAGTGGAAATACAAGTTCAAAAGATGTTGATATTACTGTTTCTACATCGCTAACAATAAGCAGCGCATCAGTTAGTATGTGTGATGCGGATTATTTAATTGAAACCAGATTCAAAGCTAATGTTTCTGGAGGATTGGGACCTTACGAATATTACTGGGATTGCGTTGAACCTGTGAATATGTTCGCTACCATAATATTTCCGGTCTGGCCCTGGGTTATTTCTTCTAATACAAGTACAGAAGAAACCCCAATCTTTAACAACTTAGTCCCTGATGGATTATACAATATTGAACTTACTGTTACAGATGCTAATGGATGTCAGGCAGTATATAATTTTAGCTTTAATAAAACATTTTTATCTGTAGAAGATAATATGTCAACGAATAATTCTTCAGCATGTGCGGGCCAGACTTTATCCTATTCAATTGCGCCAGGGGCTACATCCTATTCCTGGGATATTGAAAATGGTTCAATTATTTCAGGTGCAAACACAAATACTGTGGAAGTTGAATGGGGCTCTTCTACTCCTGGGAGACTGGTTTGTGAAATTGTAAAACCCAGTGGCCCATTTTTATGTACATCATACCATATTGAGAATGTAACGATAAATGAAAATCCCGTACCTGCCTTTGCTACTGCACCAGTCCCTGCATGTCAAAATTCTGTGGTAACATACACTCTTAGCTCTGCCTTTAGTACATATGGCTGGGCTGTTACAGGTGGAGACATTACAGCTGGTGGAACAGGTAATCCTTTTGTAACAGTTAAGTGGGGAACCGGCGTTGCAGGATCTGTCACTGCCAATGTTACTAATGCAAGCGGTTGTCCAGGTTCTGTGACAGCTAATATTACTTTAAATACACCACCTTCAGCTACCCTTACAAGCTCAGATGCAGATAACAAATTCTGCGAAGGCACATCAGTTACATTCACTGCTCCGGCTGGAGGAACAAACTATAAGTTCAGAATAGACGGATTAATAAAACAGGATGAGTTAAGTAACTTGTTTACTACGGATGAGCTAACCAATGGCCAGATTGTTGATGTAGTTGTTTCAACTGCTGCGGGATGTATCGCGACATCTTCAGGAATTACAAACACCGTAGTTTCATTCCCTGTTCCTACACTGATTTGTTCCATACCAACATTCGAGTTTTGTGCAGGAACAAGTGTGAAATTCACTGCAGGAGGTGGCACTTTCTTTGAATTCTTTGTTGATGGAGAAAGTAAGCAGGCCAGTGGATCTCCTGAATTCACCACAAACTCCCTTACAGATGGTCAGAAGGTCTATGCAATTGTCTCTAATTCAGAGTGCAGTGATTCTTCTCCGGAAATTGAAGTACATGTAAATACAGCGCCTGTTATAACATTTACCAGTTCTCATACAAAATTCTGTGCCGGCACTTCGGTTACCTTTACTGCAACCGGTGGAGCTTTGTATGATTTCAGGGTTGATGGATCAACAGTACAAAAAAACAGCAATAATATATTTACAACTACATCTCTTACAGATGGACAGGTTGTTGATGTAGTTGTTTCCGATGGTGGTTGCAGCGCTACATCAACTCCTATTACTGTGGATGTAGATCCATTGCCTGATCCAACTCTTACTGCCTCGGACAATAATGTTTGCGCCGGTACTAAAGTCATATTTACTGCCACAGGTGGAACTAAATATGACTTTAGGGTTAATGGCTCCAGGGTTCAGTACCTTACTTCTTCAATATATGAAACAACTACTCTTACAAATGGGCAGTATGTAGATGTTATTGTTGAGAATGACGATGGTTGCAAGTCAACATCAGCTGGTATTACAATGACAATTACAACACCTCCAATAATCTCAATTAATTATGCGGGTTCACCATACTGCATTACAACAGGACCTGGTCAGGCAGTTACACTAAGTGGACCATCAGGAGGAACCTATTCTGCATCCTCAACTAATTTGTCAATTAATGCTTCAACAGGTGCAATTAATCCAAGTGCAAGCACTGCAGGAACATACATAGTTACATATACTTATGTTGTTGGAGGCGATTGCATTCCGGTTACAGCAACCGCAAACGTTGAAATCACAAATTTGCCAATTGCAGCTTTTAGTTATTCAGGGTCACCATATTGTAATACAGCTTCTGATCCTCTTCCGACTTTTGTGTCAGGTGGAGTAGCCGGAACTTTCTCCTCTATCCAGGCGGGTCTTGTTTTTGTCAATGCATCGACCGGACAGGTTGATCTATCTGCAAGCACATCTGGTACTTACGATGTGGTAAATACAATTTCAGCTTATGCCGGATGTGGTATTGTTTCTGCCTCCTCAAAAATAACAATTGCAGGACCTTCATCGGCATCAATTACTTATTCAGGAACACCTTTCTGTTCTTCTGATGCAACCGTGAAGTCGGCAACATTAACAGGAACAGGCTCTTATACCGGAGGATTATGGTCATATACCGGAACAGGAACTTTGACTCTAAATACCTCAACCGGAGATATCACACCTTCATCAAGTTCCCCCGGGACATACACGATTACATATACATTGCCTGCAGGGCCTTGTACTTCAACCCCTGCAACTACAACAATTTCTATATCAACAGCAAAAGAGGCTACTATTAGTTATGCCGGTCAACCATACTGTACTGATGATGGGGCGGTAAAAAATGTGACATTGACAGGTGAAACAGGTGGCGTATTTACTGTAACACCTGCCGGACTTTCTATTAATTCATCCACCGGGGCAATTGCTCCTTCTTTAAGTCTCGCTGGAAATTATACAGTAAAATATACAATTCCTGCTGGTTCAGGTTGCCCTGCTGTTGATGTGACAACACCTGTTTCAATTTCGGAAGGTCCGAGTGCAACAATTAGTTATTCAGGGAGTCCATATTGCACGTCAATTGTTGGAAGTAGAGCTGTTATTCTCACTGGAACAGGTTCCTATACAGGAGGAACATTCACATACACAGGATCAGGTTCTTTATCACTTAATGCTACAACAGGAGCAATTACCCCGTCAACAAGTACTGCTGGAACTTATACAATAGAATATACTTCTCTTGCTGTCGGAGGTTGTACTCCTGCTACAGCTTCTACAACAATAGTTATTACAGCTATGCCTGATGCTGAAATAGCTTATGCTGATAATCCCTACTGCACAACTTTGACAACAGCTCAACCTGTTACATTAACTGGTACTTCAGGTGGGACTTTTAGTGCAGCCCCTGGAACGCTTGCAATAAATCCTTCATCGGGTGCTATTACTCCATCGTCAAGCACTCCTGCCAATTACACTGTTACTTATACTATTGCTGCATCGTCAGGATGCTCAGCATTTTCGACAACAACAAATGTTCAGATAACTCAGTTGCCAACGGTTTCTATATCGTATGACGGCAATCCTTTCTGTTCGACTTCTATACCTCAAACAGTTACAATAACAGGATCTGGTGATTATCTTGGTGGTGTATTCAGTTCTGAATCGGGGCTAGTACTTGATGGCACTTCCGGAATGATTAATCCTGCAACAAGTTCTGCGGGCAACTATACTGTTACCTACGATACAGGTCCATCAGGAGGATGTCCTTCAGTTTTGGCTACGACAGATGTGACAGTGAATGAACCTTTGCCACCATCAGGAGATGGTACACAAACATTCTGTGCTATAGCAACGCCTCTGGTAAACGATATAGAAATAACAGCCTCAGGCACAGTGACATGGTACAATGCACCTCTGGGCGGCAGCGTTGTGGCAGGTACAACTGCCCTTGTAAACGGAACAACTTACTATGCAAGTCAGACGATTTCAGGTTGTGAGAGCGAGACAAGGCTGTCAGTGACAGTAACATTAAGCAGCATTACTCCATCAGTAATAGGTGATCTAAGCGTATGTCCTGATGAAACAGGAGTTATTTACTCAACAACGAACCATCCTGGAAATACCTACACATGGTCTATCACAGGAGGTACTATTACACTCGATGAGGGATACAGAGTAACAGTTACCTGGGGAGGTACAGAGATGGACGGAAACATAAGCGTTAGCGAGTTTGAACCGGCTTCGGGTTGTACCGGCGATTCTCCTGTTCTGAGTGTTTTGATAAATGATGCAATAGCTCCGGTGCCAGTACTAGCCACACTGCCAAATGTAACTTCAGAATGTTCAGTTACATCTCTTACGGCGCCGACAGCAACAGACAACTGTGGAGGAACGGTTACAGCGTCTCACGATGCTGTACTTCCAATAATAACCCAGGGAACGACAGTAGTTACCTGGACGTATGATGATGGACATGGCAATACCGTCACCCAGAAACAGAATGTAATAATAGATGACAACACGGCACCTGTAATAACAGTGCCAGCAATCACTCTTACGCAAAGCTGTTTTGATGCTGCAGCAGTTGCAACTTGGGCAGCCACGGCGAGCGCTACGGATAATTGTGGTGGAACAATAACTGTAACACCAAGTTATACAGCCCCGGCAGATAATTGTGATGAGACAATAGTTGTGACCTTCACGGCAACCGATGCCTGTGGAAATACATCGACAGCAACAAAGAGCTTTACAGTTGATGACAACACGGCACCTGTAATAACAGTGCCAGCAACCACTCTTACACAAAGCTGTTTTAATGCTGCAGCAGTTGCAACATGGGCAGCTACGGCGAGCGCTACGGATAATTGTGGTGGAACAATAACTGTAACACCAAGTTATACAGCCCCGGCAGATAATTGTGATGAGACAATAGTTGTGACCTTCACGGCAACCGATGCCTGTGGAAATACATCGACAGCAACA
>DATALD010000063.1:0-21637 GCA_036261255.1 Bacteroidales bacterium | reverse complement strand
TTATAAAGTAATTATGAATGCTATAAGCTGTAAATTGATTGGAAGAGTGTTCTCTGTTGTAAAAAGAAAAACACCTTATGTTATAACTTATCAACAGAAAGTTGCATAAATATTTGTTTTAATCTTAGAATTCGTGCAGGTTGTCAGATTATGAGAGTCTTATAACCGAGTACGCTGGCTAGTTTCCGTCCCGGACAGAATATTTTTGAAGCTACAGGCCAGACTTTACGAAGGTGTTCATCCTGTCTTTCTCTTATTCTTACTACTAATTCATCAAGTTCAATGGGGTTAACTTCATAATACTTGTAATCAAGCGCTTTCAATAGTTGGAAGAGATCGACTAATTTTCCCAGGTTCCTTGTCATACCTGTAAGTTTGTCTTCAAGGTCTTTTATTGCCCGGTTATTTAAGGGTCGGAAAAAAAATACCTGGTAAAGGAATTCTTTTGACTTTTTTCTGAAGGCATGAAGCTTCTTCTCTGTTGGATCATTCCTGCAGAAAACGAATCTTTTTACAGCATCAGCATAAGTTTTTTCAAGTTCACTTAGAAGGATATTGGGGTCAAATGCATCAGCATTCTGGAACCGTATCCTGTATGATGTTTTATGTACTAGTTCTTTAATCTTTGCAATAGTCAGATCAGCATCCAGCGGAATGCTTGTCTCATTATTTTTAACAGATAGTTTATTGATAATTTCATTGTTAACAAGCCTTCCAAAAAGAGAAGGATATTCCTTCCTCAAATCTTTTAGTATCTTCCTAAGAACTGAATTATCGCGCCAGTCGGACATTAGCTTTGAAGCTTCCCGGAGACTTGTTATATCTTTAACATTATAATCTGGAATAACCTGTGAAGCTATCAGTTTCAGAACAGCCCTTGCTTTCTTTAGCAACACCCTCAGATCATGAACTTCTTTACTATCAATTGGTTGTGAATAATTAATAATCCGAAGCGAACTGTTCAGGTAGTCAGCAAGTTCAGGTTTTATTTCCTTAAGCCTGATGTATTCTTTTTCCATCTTTAATTCATTAAATTTTAAATTTAAGTAATTTTCATCTGACTAATACAACCTTTACAACATTACAACTATACAACCTTTACAACCTTTACAACCTTTACAACCTTTACAACCTTCTTAATCAAATAAAAAGCTATTTTTGTTTATACCAAAAGAATTAAGTATGGCTAAAGCACGACAGCAACGAATTGGAATACTAACTGCAGGCGGAGATTGTCCCGGTATTAATGCTGCCATTAGAGGTGTCGGGAAAACAGCAATAGTTAAATACGGAATGAAGGTAATCGGTATAAGCGATGGCTATACCGGGCTGATAAACAAGGAATACAGGGAGCTAAGCGAACAGGATCTGTCAGGCATACTAACCCTTGGTGGCACTATACTGGGAACTTCGAGGGAAAAACCATTCAAAAGCAGCGGCAAAGGTAAAAATGAGATCAGCAAACCTGTTCTTATGCGCGAGCATTATGAACAGATGGGACTTGACGCCCTTGTTTGCATTGGAGGTAACGGAACACAGAAGACAGCCAACCTTCTTGCGCAGGAAGGGATGAACATAGTTGGAATTCCTAAAACAATAGACAATGATGTTTGGGGTACAGACCTGACATTTGGGTTTGATTCGGCTGTTAATATTGCCACCGAGGCAATCGACAGGCTTCATTCAACAGCTAACTCACATAAAAGGATAATGGTCATTGAACTAATGGGCCATAATGCCGGTTGGATTTCACTGTATTCCGGAATTGCCGGTGGTGGTGATGTAATACTGATACCGGAGATTGAATATAGTGAAGAGAAGATTGCCGATTATCTCTTAAGAAGAATGGAGGGTAACAAGCCATACTCTATTGTTGTTGTAGCAGAAGGAATACGCAACCCGGCAAAGGATATGTCAGTAGCCCAGTATCTTAGCAGAAAAATTACTGAATTAACCGGATTGGAAACAAGGGAAACAGTTCTTGGTTATATACAAAGAGGAGGTACTCCCTCTCCCATGGACAGGGTTCTTGCCACACGGTACGGGGCAGCGGCTGCTGACCTCATTGCAAACAATGAGTTCGGGAAGATGGTTACTCTGAAAGATGACAAGATATCATCTATCACTCTGGCTGAAGTTGCAGGTAAACTGAAACTTGTAGATCCTACGAACCAGCTTGTAGTAAAAACCAGGAACATGGGAACAAGTTTTGGCGATTAAATCTATAAACGATGAAGAAATTGATTTTTGTCAGGCATGGTAAAGCCGAAGAAGATAATCCGGGTATTTCAGATTTCGAACGTTCATTAACAACCTCCGGGAAGAAAGTCTCAGGAGAGATTGCCAGAGCCTTCTTTAAAAAAGAAGTATCAGCAGGCATGATGATCTCAAGCCCAGCATTCAGAGCTCTCGAAACTGCCCTGATATTTGCTGCGGAAGAAAAAAAAGGATTTGAACATATTGTTTTAAAAGACGCCCTGTATTTTGGCACCGACATTAAGAAATTGAACAGAATACTCATCGAAACAGACAATTCAATTAATACCATAACATTATTCGGACATAATCCATCATTCAGCGAAATACCGGATTCGCTCTCAAAAAACGGATGCGAGTCTCTACCAAAAAGTGGTGTCGTATGCCTCTCCTTTGAGACAAATTCATGGAATGAAATTGATCGTAATGCCGGGAGAATAGAGTATTTTTTAAAACCGGGCAAGTAAGATGAGCAAGACCTATATTCCGAAAGAGATCAGCTGGTTATCTTTCAATGAAAGAGTACTACAGGAAGCAGAAAATAAGGATGTTCCGCTACTCGAGAGATTCAAATTCCTCGGAATATATTCCAATAACCTCGATGAGTACTTCAGAGTAAGAGTGGCTACTCTCAAGCGATTGTCGCAGATGGGCGCACGTTCAAAAAACATACTTGGCTATAATCCCAAATCAACACTAAAGAAAATACACCATGTTGTAATCTCGCAGAATGAGAAATTTGAAAAGATCTATGCTGAACTTATAAGGGAGCTGGAAAAACACAAGATACACTTTGTTGATGAAAAGCATCTTACAACCGACCAGGCTGAGTTTGTCCAGAAATATTTTCACAAAGAAGTAAGAACCAGGCTTATGCCCTTTCTTATCGGCAAAGATTCTGATTTGCCTAATCTTACAGATGATGCCATTTACCTGGCAATTTCGTTAATTAAAAAGGGCATTGACAAAAAAAGGTTTGCATTACTTGAGATTCCAACAAATGTTCTTCCCAGGTTTATTGTTCTTCCTGACAAGAATGATGACAAATACGTAATGTTTCTCGACGATATAATAAGGTTCGGGCTAAAAGACATATTTTTTCTTTTCGATTTTGATGAATTCTCGGCTCATACAATTAAAGTCACTAAAGATGCCGAACTTGATATTGGCGATGATATTTCAGAAAGCTATATTGATAAGCTTGAGAGAAGCCTTGAGCAGCGGAAATGGGGTTCCCCAACAAGGTTTATATACGACAGGGATATGCCAAAAGATCTTCTCAAGATGATTACAAAAAAGCTTGACTTTGGTCCTGATGATGTTACAATACCTGCAAACAGGTATCATAACTTCAAGGATTTCATGAAATTCCCTGCAATGGGGAAAAAGAAATTCTACTATGAACCTTTACTACCTATTAATCACAGGGATATTCTCACGGGCAAAAGTATTCTTTCAGCAATTCACAAGAAGGACATAATGCTTTACTTTCCCTACCATCCTTTCGATCATCTAATTGACTTATTACGCGAGGCTTCAATTGATCCGTATGTTACATCTATTGAGATAACTCTTTACAGACTTGCAAGAAACTCAAGCGTTATTAATGCCCTGATGAATGCAGTCAGGAACGGGAAAGAAGTGACAACTGTTGTTGAATTGCAGGCACGTTTCGACGAAGAAGCCAATATACTGTGGGGTAATAAGCTCATGGCTGAAGGGGTAAGAGTAATCTATGGTGTTCCCGGCCTGAAGGTTCATTCAAAACTATTATTGATTACAAGGGTAAAAAATGATATTACCGAAAGGTATGCTGCTGTTGGAACCGGCAACTTTAATGAAGATACGGCAAAAATCTACACGGATCATCTCCTTCTTACTGTAAACAAAAAGATAACAAACGAGGTATTAAAAGCATTTAATTTCTTCAATGCCAATTACAAAAAGGATAATTATTATCACCTCATCCTCTCCCCTTTTATGCTGAGGAATAAGGTATCATCACTAATTGATAACGAAATAAAATATGCTCAGGCAGGAAAAAAAGCATTCATCTATATCAAGATGAACAACATAACTGATTTTGAAGTTATAGATCACCTTTATGAAGCCAGCCAGGCAGGTGTCAACATCAGGATTATAGTAAGAGGCATGATGTCGCTGGTTGCAGGAACTAAGGATATTAGCGAGAATATTAAGGCAATTGGTATTGTTGACCGGTTTCTTGAGCATTCAAGGGTCCTTATTTTTCACAACAATGGAGATGAAGAGTACTATATCTCTTCTGCCGACCTGATGACAAGGAATATAGAACACAGGATTGAGGTAACATGCCCTGTTTTCGATAAGACCATACAGGCCGAGATGAAAGACATCTTTGAACTTCAATGGAAGGATAATGTGAAGGCACGAAAGCTTGATATTACTTTATCGAATGAATTTGTTAAACCAGGGAAAAAGGAATTGCGTTCACAGCTTGAAGTGTATAACTATGTTAAGAGAATCAATGAAAAAAGCATCGATAAGACTTCAATTAAGGTATAAAACATGAATTATACAATCCTTATTTCGGGTACAATCCTGATAATTATTATTTCCTGGTTCCTATCGATCAGGTATAAAAGGTATCATGGGATCACAAGGTTTTTCGCATTTGAGAGTATTTTCATACTTCTTATGAAAAATATGAAATATTGGTTCAATGAACCATTTACACTCCTTCATCTCATCTCATGGGCGCTCCTGATATTTTCTATTTATCCGGTTGTAGCGGGATACATGCTCCTGAAGCGGAAAGGAAAACCTGATAGTAACTTTGAAAATACTTCGTTATTGGTAAAATCAGGTATATATGGTTCCATAAGGCATCCCCTGTATCTTTCTTTATTCCTCTTTGGTACAGGAGTCATGTTGAAAAGCCCTGACAAATTCCAATTGATCCTTGGCGGTTTAAATGCAATAGCCGTATATTTTACGGCAAGAATTGAGGAAGGTGAAATGATAGCTAAATTCGGCAATGAATACAGGGAATATATGAAGGAAACAAAGATGTTTATTCCATATATAATCTGATACAGAACCAGAAATAATTAATCCTCCTATTCCGTAATCCAGGCAACTATCTTCTCTGAATCTGGTTTTTCTTTTGGATCGATTACATCAATCAACCTGCCATTCTCATCGATCAGGTATTTCTGAAAATTCCATTTTACCTCCGAATCTTTAGTTCCATTCAATTCTTTGCTTGTAAGCCATTTGTAAATGGGCGCCATATCTTTTCCCTTAACAGAGATCTTCTCCATCATTGGAAATGTTACACCATAATTCTTTGTACAAAATTCCCTGATATCTTCGGCCGAACCGGGTTCCTGGTTCATGAAATTGTTTGCAGGAAAGCCAATTATAACGAAATCATCTTTGTATTCCTCATAAAGCGATTGTAGCTGTTCGTACTGAGGAGTATTACCGCATTTAGATGCTGTATTGACTATCATCACTTTCTTACCTTTCAGAGAATTGAAATCGAATTCCTGACCTTCAAGAGTTTTGACCTTGAAATCATAAAAACCTGTTTGTGAAAATGCTGTCATTGTTGATACAATAAATAAAAAGAATACCAGTTTAACTTCTTTCATGACGTTTGAATATTTTTACAACAATAAACAAACTGAAAACCGACTATGTTCAGAAAGCATCTCATACGACTGCTGATATCTACAATTATAATTATAGCATTAAACATACCTGGATCAGTCTTCTCTCAAAATGTAAATAATGACCTTGACTATTATACCCGGTTGAATGAAAAGGAAAAAAGGCTTGAAGAATACAAGGATAGCAGAGAGGCATTGGTTCTTAAACTTGAACAGCTAAACCTTATCAATGCGAGCAGAAAAAAATTCAAAGCAACACCATTGGAGCTTGACATACTGGCTTCTAGAGTTGCCAATAAAATGAGCAGGGAAGCAGCAGAAAATAATTTTACAGGACACTGGAACCTTTCAGGGGAAAAGCCTTACCACCGTTATGCATTTGCAGGAGGGTATGATCATGTATCTGAAAATGCGTATGCTGAATGGTCGTCAAAAAGTTTTGAGAATAATGCTGCTACAATTGCAGCCATGATGAAATCAGGGCATGAATCATTCATGGCTGAGAGAGCCCCGAGAGACGGACATAAAAAGACAGTAATTAAGAAAGAGCACAACTACGTTGGGATTGGGTTTCATCTTGAGGGCAAACAGTTCAGGTATTATGAAGAATATCTTGACAGGTATTTCGAATTTGAAAATATCAATACTGAGATAAATAAAGGTGAAAAGACAACGATTAACCTAAAAACAGATGGCAGTAAATTTCTTTACTTCATGATTGTCTATTATGAAGATTTTCCAAAAAAGATGAAGCCATCAGAAATCACTTCAAAAGGTAGCTATGCTGATTACACAAATAAGCAATATCTTACAATAACATCATGGGATCTGGCAAAATTCCGCAATGGTTTAAATTACCAGATCCCACTTACGCTTTCAAAAACCGGGTTGTACTACATACATATATATATTGACGATATGGAGATCATTAGACCCGGAACATTAAATACCAATGGCAAGACACCATATAGCGGAATCGTTATCAGTGTCACAGATTAGTTCTTCAGGTTTTCTCTCCATCCCGACCTGTCTGGCAAAGCCGGCGCAGTCACTTTTGGAGCAGGGTTACTCTCAAGCTCTTTAAGCAATATCTCAACAGCCTTTTCTATTGATGGATCGATACCTTTTGCGAGTTGTTCCGGCCGGTCTACGACTTCGACATCAGGATATACGCCAATACCTTCAATAATCCAGCCATCTTCCTTGTCGAAGATACCGAACTGGGGTACTGAAACATAGCCACCATCAACAAGCTCAGCATTTCCTGATATACCAACAAGACCGCCCCATGTTCTGGTTCCAATGAGTTTGCCAAGTCCCATCTTCCTGAAAAAATAGGGAAATGCATCTCCGCCGGAGCTTGAATAACCATTTATTAGCATTGCTTTAGGTCCATCGTGTGCTACAGCCGGTGACTTGGATGGCAGTAATCCATTACGGTGCCAGTAGATCAATGATTTCCTGTCGAGCAGGTCTGCCATGCGATCGGGAATATAACCTCCTCCATTGTAACGGTCATCAATAATAAGCGCCTCTTTATTGAAGTATGCATACATACCCTGGAAGAGCTCTTTGTTTCCCTGTGTCGAAGTGTTTGGAACATGAATATATCCGATACGGCCTCCGGATAGCTTATCAACAAGAGCCCTTCTTTCGTCAACCCACTTAAGGTATAAAAGCTCAAGTTCTGATGATATTGGTTTTACAAGTGATGCACGGGGCTTCTCCCCTGCTGGCTTATTGCTAACAGTAATTTCTATTGTTTTTGCTGCAGTGTTCTCGAGATATTTATAGGGATTCTCATCTGTTGTTATGTTTTTGCCATTAATAGATAACAGGTAATCTCCTTCATTTACATCGACACCCTGTTCTGTTAAAGGAGATCGTCTTGCAGGATCCCAGTTTTCACCACAATAGATATCTTCAATTCTATACCTTCCAGTTATCTCGTCTGCAATAAGTTCAGCGCCAAGCAGCCCATTTTCTATTCTTTTAGTCCTTTTGAATTCACCCCAATCAACGTAAGTATGTCCAACGTTTATTTCAGCAACAAGTTCGTTAAGTATATAATCAAGGTCAGCCCTGTGACTAACTCCTGTCAGCATTGCTGCGTATCTTTCCCTAAGAAGTTTCCAGTCGATACCATGAAGGTTTGAAACGTAAAAATAATCACGAACGATCCGCCATGCATCGGTATATATCTGGTTCCATTCAAGCTTTGGATCAATCTTCATTTCAAGCCCTGAAAGATCAAGTTTACCGGCGCCGGCCTTTTGTCCTGTGGTTAGCTTAATTATTCCATATTCTCCTGCAGATGAATATAAAGCACTCTTTGAGTCAGATGAAAGAGTAACATTTGTGACATTACCGAGAATCTCTTCTGATTTTTGTTGAGCAATATCGTACTTCATGAGCTTGTTATTGCTTATGTATATTATTCCTCCATCGACTGCGCCAGATATACGGTAATCACCCGGTTCTCCCGGGATAGTACTGATCCTGTTATTAAGTCCCTCAAAATCAATGCGTACTGTTATCAAATTGTTTTTTACAACAGGAATTTCAGGAACTTTCCCTTTGACTTTCTTATCGGTTATTACCGGCACAGAGCTCTGACTTTCATCAGGTTCAACATCATTTTTAAAAGGAAACAACCTTGGACTTGTATCTGTTAGTGCAATAGCATACATCCGGCTTGCATTATTGTACAGGTAATCGAATTCGAAATCAGAGAATGTAAGGTTGAAATCTCTTGTTGATGTAAAAAACAGGTAATTTCCATCAAGGCTGAAAACCGGATCATTGTCAGAGAAAATGCCATTTGTTGCCTGTTGTTTTTTACCTGATTTAACATCATACAGCCAAATAACAGATTCCTGATTATCGCCGGTTTTGCAGTAGGCAATCCATCTGGAATCAGGAGAGAAGTTATACGCCGTTAGTTCGTCATAAGTTCCTGAATCAACATCGGTAATCTTGCCGGATGATACTTCAAACAACTTAAGCTTTAATGTTCTGTCGGAAAAAAGCAGATAGCGGTTGTCAGGCGACCATACCGACTGATACTTCCACGATGATGAATTAAAAGTAACCTGTTTAGCAGTTGAACCTTTTTTATTTTCAAGCAGGTACAATTCATATTCGCCTGTTACATCTGAATAGTAGGATATGTATTTCCCATTTGGAGACCATTCAGGATATATCTCTCTGATACCCTGCGTTTGGGTAATGTTTTCTATAATCCCATCCTCAGCAGGAACAGAAAAGATATCACCCCGAGCATCAAATAGGGCACGTTTTCCTGTTGGTGATACAGAGAAACTATGAATATCTGATTTTACGTTTTTGTAGTAATGGACAAGATTGGGATTATCAAAATTAATATCAATACGCAGCTTTTCTGTTTTGCCTTTTTCGAGGTCAAGCTTGTAGATATACCCTCCACTCTCATAAACAAGGCTGTTGCCATTACCAGAAGGCCACATTACATCGAAATCAGTATGTTTTGTTACCTGTTCTGTTGTCCTTGTTGACAGATTATACTTCCATATATTTAATTTAAGATCCCTGTCTGATGCAAAAAAGATATTCTCTCCCGACCATACTGGTATCTGGTCAGTACCTGAAAAATCTGTAATCTGCTCAGATGTATTAGCTTTCAGATCATATATCCACAAGTCGCTTGCCCGGCCACCTTTGTATCTTTTCCAGTTCCTGAATTCCCTGTCAACAGGAGTAAATACCAGTTTGGAAGCATCAGGAGACAATACACCAAAGCCTCCATTGACAACTGGTAGTGATTTCTCCATACCACCATCAATAGAAACAAGGAAGTACTTACCCTGTCTTTCTCCGAATGATGTACGGTTTGACCTGAATAAAACCTGTTTGCTATCCGGTGTCCAGTCAAGAACTACATTATCATATCCTCCCCTGGGAGGCATTACTCCTATTGAATTATACCATGTCAGTTGTTTTGGCACACCTCCCTTTGAAGGAATAACATATACCTGTCGGGTACCCGAGTATTCTCCTGAAAATGCAATCCATTTTCCGTCAGGAGATATCTTTGGAAAAAGCTCAAATCCCTCATGGGTTGTTATGTGCCTTGCCTCGCCACCAATGCTGTTAACGGTCCATATATCACCGGCATAAACAAATGCAATAAGATCGTTATTTATATCAGGAAAACGCAGTAACCTGACGTCTTCAGCAGCCTTTACATCTGTAATAAGGCAAATTGAAAAGAAGAATAATGAAAGAAAAATCCGTTTTTTCATGAAGTAGTTTTTTATGCAATAAAGATAATTATCTGCAGTCAAACAACTATAAGAACATGAATAAAGTCATATCAACCGGCTAATATAAGATCGGATTTTTCGCATCTAAATAAATTTAGATTCATTTTAAATTATTTTAATGAAATCATATTATGCTTTTATTTAATATTACCCCGTTATTTCGTTCGTGCTCCCTGAATACTTTTTACCGACTAAACCTATGAGAAACAGAAGCTCTGAAGAGAAGCATTTATCACAGAAGATATTTGAAATTGAGAATATTGCGGCGGAGATAAGCATTGAGCTTGATTCAATTTTTAAAGAACTTGACCGTAAAGGTAAGTGGGATGAGTTTATGCTGAACCTCGATAAAATAAAGCCAAAGAAGAAACTAATAGCAATTGATGTATGTCCTGAGAACTATTACGAGAGTCTTCATTTTGCTTTTGATATGATGAGCAAGTTTGATGAATTCAAGGTACAGGTAGAACTTTCGGCTATGGAAGCAGATCTTCTTAAAGGTAAAGGAATTCATGAAATTCCTTTACATGATGAATTACTTGAATATCTTGACAAAATTGGTGTTATACTACTTCCGGGAAGTGCAGACGTCCCCCCTATTCGGAACGAGAAATACTCCGACAGGGTTCGTTTATATTACCTCAAGAGCAGAAGAACGCTCAGGCTAATTGAAAAAGCTCTCTCTGTGCTTGTTGAGAGTAAAGCATATATCTTCATGAAATATTGAAATACTTTCATTGAATTAGTTATTTTTGTCACTACTCATGAAGTCACATATAACTAGTTCAGGGAAGAAGGCTGCAGAAGCCAGTGATGAAATTTTCATTAATGAAGTCCAGGATGCAATCGACCTGATGGCAGATTTAAGTTACCAGGGATTTGAATGCCTCATTCTTAATGAAAAGAATCTCAACAGGGATTTCTTCGATTTAAAAACCCGTTTTGCGGGTGAAATACTTCAGAAGTTTTCTAACTACAGGTTTAAACTAGCTGTTATTGGCGATTTTTCAGTGTATTCGAGTAAGAGTTTAAAGGATTTTATTCGTGAGAGTAACAAGGTAAAGTCAATAATCTTCACAAACACAGTTGCAGACGCATTAAAATATTTGTAAACTACTTGCGGCTCTTCTCAAAATACTTTCATAATTATCATTCTCCCGTCTTCAAAATATTTGAAATAATTCTACTTTTACGATCATTTTTAAAATTTGCTATATGCAGAAAATTCGACTCGGAATTGTTGGTTACGGGAACCTTGGTAAAGGTGTGGAATTTGCCATACGTAAAAATCCCGATATGGAATTTGTCGCAGTATTTACAAGGCGCGATCCATCAACTGTTAAACTTGCAACACAGGGAGTACCTGTCCACAAGTATGAAGAAATGAACAACTTCAAAGGGAAGATAGATGTAATGATATTATGTGGTGGTAGCGCGACAGACCTTGAGGGGCAAACTCCTGACATCGCAAAGAACTTCAATACAATCGACAGCTTTGATACACATGCAAGAATTCCATGGTTCTTTAATAAGGTCAATGAGGTGGCCTTACCTTCAAAGCATGTAAGTATAATATCAGTTGGATGGGACCCGGGAATGTTTTCAGTTAACAGGTTATACAGCAATGCCATACTTCCTGGAGGGAAAGATTATACATTCTGGGGACCAGGTGTTAGCCAGGGACATTCTGACGCTTTAAGAAGAATAAAAGGTGTAAAAAATGCAAAACAATACACTCTTCCGGTTGAAAGCGCTGTAGAGAGTGTCAGAAAAGGTTTTAATCCTGAATTGTCAACAAGAGAAAAGCACACAAGGCTCTGCTATGTTATTGCTGAAGAAAATGCTGATCTCCAGAAGATAGAAAAAGAGATCAAAACAATGCCTAATTATTTTGCTGATTACGATACAACTGTAAGGTTCATCACCCAGGAAGTCTTCGACAAAGAGCATTGCGGGATGCCTCATGGCGGCTTCGTAATCAGGAGTGGTGCAACAGGGTTGAATGACATAAACAAGGAAATAATTGAATACTCCCTTAAGCTTGATTCAAATCCAGAGTTCACAGCTAACGTGCTTCTTGCTTACGCCAGAGCAGCTTTCAGGCTATCAGCAGCACAGCAATACGGGGCTAAAACAGTTTTTGATATTGCACCTGCACTTCTTTCAGTTATGACAGGTGATGAACTTAGAGAAAAGTTCCTTTAATCTGCATCAGGGTTTGTAATAAAAACTGCTAGGAATTTGCTAAAAATGATTACTTTAGGGTAGTCATTTTTTATTTCAACCCTTATTATGAAAACAATTATCAGAACAACTGCTTTCTTTATAATGGTTTTTACACTCCTCTGTATCGATGCTGAAGCGCAAACTAATTTTTCAGGAAGGTGGCAATTCAACAAAGCAGGAAGCACCCCGGGGCTTATGTATTCCGAATATGACGGAATTGTTATAAGGCAGATTATACAGGATGCGGATTCAATAAAGTATAGCGATCTATACCTGAAACCTGGCAATAATGATTGGGAAACAGGTAAGGAAGCATTCAGCCTTAACGGCAAGGAAGAAATCAAGAAAGGCGACAATTACGCAATTAAGAAATTAGCAAAATGGAGTGATGATAAGAAGTCTCTTACTCTGTTATTTATCCATACCCAGATTACAGATAATGTATCGGCTGATTTTTTGAATGAAGAAACTTACAGGGTTTCGGATGATGGAAACAGTCTTGTTATTGAGACCTATTCCAAAGATCCGATACAGGGAGAAAAGAGAACTAAGAGCCTGTACAACAAAAAATAAGATACTTTGTATGTCAACTCTTAAATTCTGTAATGATGAAAAAAATATCTTTACTTACAGCCTGTTGTTTGTTGTTATCCTGTAACAATGTTAAAAACATCGATTCAATGAGGGATGAAATTCTAAAAGCTGAGGAAGATTTCCAGCAGATGGTTATCGAAAAAGGCATTCAGGAAGCTTTTTATTTTTTTGCTGATGAGAATGCAGTTATTAAGCGCGGTAATGACACCCTTATAAAAGGTAAAGAAAACATTAAAACCTTCTATTCGAAGTATAATGGATGGAAGATGGAACTTAACTGGACTCCTGAATTCATTGATGTTGCTGAATGCGGAACCCTGGGATATACATACGGCAGGTATGTTATGACTGTTGATTCTGTAAAAGACGAAGGAGTGTTTCACACAGTTTGGAAAAGACAGCCTGATAAAACCTGGAAATATGTTTGGGATTAATGCTATTTGCTGAAGTATTCTTTAATTTGTTTATTTGCCCGATTTTTCGCAAATTTGAATTGCAGGTACCAGCTTTTAAATCTTCACACTTATGAGACCAGATCCTGTTCATATTCTATCATCAGGAAACACACCTGAGCTTACCCTTAATCCCGAAGGCCTTGTTAAGATAACAGGCAGAGCCATTGATGAGAGCAGGACAAAATTCTCTGACCAGCTCATAACATGGATTGATTCTTATGTACTTGATCCGGCAGACAAAACAGAGGTACTGATAGCGCTTGAGTATCTTAACAGCTTTAATTCAATCTATCTTTCATCGGTTCTTAGAAAGCTCTCACTTGTAAAGGAGAAACTGAAAAAGCTTGAAATTAACTGGTACATTGAAGAAGATGATGAAGATATGCTTGAGCGTGGTGAGTACATATCATCGACTTTCGGTATTCCAATTCAATTCAGGATGACAAAGCACATAAAAGATATGTTTTAAGCCTGTCCGACTATAAGATAAAAGTATGCACGTACTTTAACATTATCGTTTCATTGAAATAATTGGGAGCTGGCGGTATCATTTCTGAAGTATTCAATCCTCTGTAATCGTTGAGAACAAGGTAGAAATCATTTCCTTCGCGGGGATTATACCTTAACCTGAAGTTAGTAATCAGATCATCATACGTATTTACATACTGCGACATAATAGTTGCAGTGATCTTGGTACTTAACATGTATGATGCCTTCATATTTATTGAATGTATATTGAGAGAGTTATTCGTCGGACGATCAGGGAAACGGATTGCATTGAACTCATACTCTGCAGCGATATTCAAACTTGATGAAATATTGTACTCAGGCATTATTGTAAGCCCAATTGTTGTTCCATCGTAGAACTGTCCGAGGTTCCCGCTACTCATTACCGAGAACTTCTTTGTACCGGGTGTTCCAAACCTGAACTCCGAGGTAACAAATGAATAATCACCGGCATATACTTTGACACTGTCAGAAAGGTTATAGCTGAATGCTACTCCCTCTTTTTGTATATCAATGCCAATGCTTCCGGTATATCCGCTCTTCAAGCTAATATCATAAGAAGGGTTTATGCTAGCCGATTCCAATTCCCCATCAGACAATCTTGAGCAGAAATTGCTTCTTAGGTTAATGCTTGTTCGGTAAATCTTTGAGTCGGCCCCTGGAAGCCATCCATAAGCAAGCCTCCCGCTTGCGCCTTGCACACCCTTTCTTCTGATAAATCCTATTCCAGGGTTAAACTTCTCGCCTGAATAGTAATATTCAAGTTCGTATGCAGGCCCCTTTTGTGAGCGACGTTCCCAGTTCATCAAAACAAATGCCGGATCGATAGAAGTCATCTTATTATCAATCTTACTGTCGTATGTCTGTGCCCATTTAAGTGAAAGATAATCTTCCCCAAAAAGACGGAAGATGCCGTCTAAACCATAGGCAAAGTTTCTGTCACCATTCATTCCCAATCTTGAAGTGAATATACCTCCTGCGAAACTATTTGCATTTATGACCTGTCTACGCATCCTTAATACGCCGTAATTATATGCGGGATCCTGGTCTGCTTTCTCTGTTTGCATATCAAGAAATCCAAGGTCCCAGTTACCGACTCTTCCTGTTAACCTTGCACCGCCATATATCCTTACAGGAACTCCCCTCGACATACCAATTGAGCGGCTGTAAAACAAGTTATCAAAACCACTCAGGCTGAAGTCAAACAAGCCTGACCTCTCCTGGAAGAACTTTCGCTTCTCCGGAAAAAAGAGAGAGTATCGTGTAAGATTTACCTGTTGATCATCCGCTTCAACCTGCGCAAAGTCAGTGTTTGCAGTAAGGTCGAGTGTAAGATTACTGTTAATATTATATTTAATATCGAGGCCGGCATCGTAAGTAGGTTTATCGTCTCTTACATAACCTGTTTCAGGATCAACAAGTACATTATCTCTTGAGAATCCCCCTGAAATGTATGGTGCGATATAAACAGGATTTGAAGGTTCAGGTCCTTCAAAGGCGATCTTTACTGCCTGCGATGGTTTAAGATAAGCCATCATTCCATATTTAGGGTCAATTGACGGGTACAGATCAGATTCATTATTGGAGCTTATATTTCTGCTTATTATCATTCCCATTGTAACAATGCCATCCACAGGCCGGAATTTAAGGCTTGAAAAAGGAATTCTCATCTCTACATACCAGCCTTTAGCATCGCGTGATGTCTTTACATCCCAGAATGTATCCCAACTCGTATTAAGCGCCCCAAAAGCATTGGCGGCATCATTTGCTATTGTATAGTCTGTTCTAAGTCCCTCAGGATTAGTAAAAAAAGCAAGGCCATTCTCATTGTCATTATAAGGATCGAGCACTACTCCAAAAGCATCATAATTCGAAAGCATCTCATCGCGCTTCTTTGTTCCAACAAAAATTTTGGATGGGTCTTTCATATATAGGCTGGCGCCTACCCACAGATATTCATTATCATACCCTATCCTGATATCGCTTATTTCAGAAGGTTCTCCACCGAAATCAGGCTTCCACATTTTGAGTCCGAAACTATTAACAGTTTTCCATGTATCTTCATCGGGAACACCGTTAAATTCAATTACTCCTGATAACCTGCTTATCTTAATTGCATCAGCCTGACCGAAAACATTAATTATACTAACTAAAAAGATTACAAATGATAAAATAGCTTTTAATGGCTTCATAACTAAAATTAAAATCTTCCACACATTTCGGCGGCAAATATGTGATTTTATCTCATAATTTTAGAGAAAACCGACTTAAAAAATGTGAAAAGAAGCGCACTAAAGTGCACCAGAGTGCCTAGAGTATTAAGAGTTAGGAAGAAGTGATTGGCCTCAGAGAGGTCATATATTTATAGAAAAGAATCTGAGGTATTGGAAACGGCCCCATTTTCAAATGTTTCAGTGTTCAGGAAACAACTGAAACCTGAAACATCTGAAACCTGAAACATCTGAAACATCTGAAACATCTGAAACATCTGAAACATCTGAAACATCTGGAACATCTGAAACATCTGGAACATCTGGAACCTGACACCAAGTACCTAGTACCTAGCACCTAGCACCTAGCACCTAGCACCTAGTTTCTAAATCCCGTCATCCGAATAATACTTGCGGTCACTGATTCTGCCAATTGTCTTATCAAGTGAAGCTTTTGACTTGTCAGCTGCCTCCCTTACAGCCTGGATGAGGTTATCGGACTTGCTTGTAGCGATTATTGGTTTCAGGTTAGCAGGTCGTACCTCTATTGAACATCGTTTATCGTTTTTTCCTGTTTTATCGCTGTTCTCGTCCTCAAGATGGACTTCAATTCTTATAATATTCTCTTTATATCTTTTTAATGACTTTAATACAAAGCCCGACAAAGAGGCTCTTAATCCTTCCGATAGCGGAATGTTATTTGATCTGAATTGAATTAACATAATCGTACTTTTTAGTTAAACAATAATTCATTTTCCTGCGAGAATCTGCAGGAACGTTTTTACTTCATTGACGTCTTTGAGCCTGAAATCGGCATAAGTGTATTCTTTTTCGTGTAATCCTACGATGATCCCGGCGCCTTTGCCCCAGATCATTTTGAATGCATCCTCATCTGTTATGTCATCGCCAATAAAAACAGGAAAAACATCCGGATCTTTCCATTTGCCCATTTTTTCAAGTATCCATTTTATAGCTTTGCCTTTATTCCAGTCAACATCTGGTTTTATCTCGATATTTTTTTTGCCCTTTTCTGTTTTTACCTTTTCATAACCGGATATAATTTTGCTTGTCTTGCTCTCTATAATCCCGACAGTTTCATCCATTACATTCCTGTAATGAACTGTTATTGAGTATTTCTTTCTTTCGATCTGCACACCTTTTGGTCCACCGATAAAATCAATATATAGTTTTCCTTCTATCTCTGCCAGGGCGGGTAATATTTCATGCGCTTCTTCATGATCCATTACAAGATTGCCAGGTCCCCGAATTGTTAACCCATGGTTGCCTGCATAGATTATACCATCAATACCAACCCTTTTTATGACATCATCAGCATCCCTCCCGCTAACAATACCTACAATAAACATTGAGGAGCATATTTCGAGAACATGTTTCATTGCCGGGTGTAAAGTTGCATCGTCAGGATCATTCACAATCGGGCTTAAGGTTCCATCGTAATCAAAAAAAAGCATCAATCGCTTGTTATCAGGAATCAGCTTCTGAATTATACTATCCTCCAGCAACATTGGGATTTCCGAGATAGCTTTCATTCCTGGCATAACCTTTTCAGAATTCATAATGACCTGTTAGTTACTTCAAGAGTAGAACAACCGGGAAGAGAAAAATCCTTTTTTATTCAAACTACTGTTTCCCAATATGTTATTCATATTGATTTTTTTAAAAAAAATGTATATCAACGCTTTAGAAATGACAAGTTCACCATGTAAACTTTAGAAGAAATTGTATAACACTTAATGCTCCGGCAGAACGTAACTTGCGGTCGGTTAATTGGCAATCTTTATTTTTAACTAAAAATGATTATATATGAAAAAGATGTTACTAGGTATTCTGTTTGCAGTCGGAATTCTGAGTTTTACAAATGCACAACAAAGCTCGCAAGCGAAAGAATCCGATTGGGTTAAGATAGGACAGACAACTATAAATCTCAGTGAAGATTATGGAGTATTTGACTGGGATAGGGATCGTGAGGAATCTGTAAGTGCAAATGATAAATACTCTGCTATCAGGTTCAAAGCCAAAGACGGTAAAGTAAGTCTTACAAATGTAGAAGTTAAGTATGATAGCGGGAAACAGGAAAAAATGAACTTCCAGGGAACTCTTGATCCCAATGCAGGAAGCAAGGAGCTAAAACTTGACACAAGACAGGATCTTGATGAGGTTACATTTAGCTTCCTGAAAGATGAAACTGCTCCCCAGGATAAAGCTGTAATTGAAGTCTGGGGACTTAAAGACAAATCTTCCGGGATGGGAAAGGGTACAGATATTGATGTGAACGTCGATGTGGATACGGCAAATAGAATGTAATCCATTTTGATCTGTTGTTTGAGAAAGCTGTCAGGGATGACGGCTTTTTTTGTCTTGCAGGTCATTCAGGTGCAAGTCGTGCAAGTCGTGCAGGTCGGGGAGGTCGTGCAGGTCGGTCTTAATAGCAAGTATTTTGACTTGAAAACTATTATCTCCGATTTTTGCATCATGGATCAGTTATCAATGTGTCGAACATATAGTCAACAAACCTAACTTTTCTTGTTTTCCGAATTTAAGTATTTACTACTGTATCAACCACATTAAACAACAATAATTTGAAAATTGAAATCTTGAATTTGAAAATTTGAAAATGCAACCAAATGAGAAGATCTGCTGCATTGATAATTATCATATTCCTCCTTTTTAGTTGTTCACCCGATAGGACACAGACAAGCAAAATCGTAAAAATTGACATTGATGAGAAAAGCAATATCAATTTGCCAAAGGTCACAATTGAATCGATATGTCCCCTCGAAACGGATTCTTCGACATTATTTGGTGATGTCGCTTCGATGGAGTGTTACTCTGACCGGATTTTTTACTTGATATTTTTTCAACAAAATCTTTATTAGAGTTTACAAGCACAGGTGAATTTGTTAAATACAAACAATGAAAGAGAGGATACAAGGTGTTTTTGGTTTTATCCCTGTTAATCAGTTGCAATAACAGCAAAACTAAGAAATTCCAAAAGCATCGTGACAACATTATTGATTTATCAAATGAAATAGTAGACATAAAAACAAACGAAATAATAGATAAATCAATGCTCTCAATAATTGATGATATATTGATCTGCAATGAAAGCAGTCCAAAAAAAGAAAAAGCGATTCATCTTTATGATATTAATACTTTCAGGTATATCACAAGTACCGGCAATATGGACAGAGGCCCCGGAGAGATAATAGTTCCAGGCCAGATAGGTATTGCTAAAAGTAATAAAAACTTATGGGTTCCTGACCATGGAAATAATGTATTATATAGCCAGATTAAATATCAAATCAAATATATTTGAGAATTTTGGGTTACAGGCACCCCAAGGCAATTGAAAAGAAAACCTATGCATCATTCGCATTATCGAGCACGCACAACATTTATGTAGAATGTCATTCAAGATGTGATCTTATGACCATCTGCAACTTGGAAGGCGATCTTAAATACAATATTTATGGTCCAGGATGGTTTGATAGTGACCAGGATAAGAATTCGTACTTTTTTGAAGTCCATACTTTTGGAAATAAAATAATTGCTTCATACATTGGAAGTATTGGTTTGGTCATGAAAGGGAATATTGAAGGGGCTGCCCCATCTAAATTGATAGTTTTTGACAATGAAGGTAATTACCTAAAGACAATAGAAACCGGATTCGAATTTGAACAATTTTGTATAGATGAGGAAAATAATCGGATTATAGCTTATTTCCCTGAAAGAGAAGAACCAATTGGCTATTTCAAAATTCCATTATAAATTATGAAATTGATCCAGCCTTATTTCCGTATAATTATGGACAATTATATGTTCCGCTAAAAGTTTTTAAAGCCTGAAATAGAAACAGGGTTCAACTTACAATATTTACAATTTGGAACTAGATTCCAATATTGTAAAACAACTTAACAACTTAATAGCATAACAACATATAACGAAAACAAGGAACAAGGAACAAGAACAACAAACCAGGAACAAGGAACAAATGCATTTAGTAACTTAGGCTGCAAATCTATAATTCAACATCATGAGAAAATTGTATTTAGTTGTAACAGTATTAATCTCATTGCTTTTATCTTGTAAGTCAGAGCGCAACCCTGAAGCCAGGATCAGCAATATACAAATAGACATGGAAAAGGCGAGTACACTTGAAGGGAAGCGGATTGTCAGCAAAGTTGAATATATTCCCATTGAGAACACTGAAGAAAGCGCTTTTTCAGAGATAAGTAAGATCCAATTTATTAATGATAAATATTATGTTCTTGATATTGGTGGAAGGAATCATCATCTGTACATCTATAATCGGGATGGTTCATTTTTTCAAAGGATCGGCAATATTGGTAAGGGTCCTGGCGAATATTTAAGATTATGCGATTTTGATGTGGATAAAAACGAAAAAATCTATCTGTATGACCGGCAGTTCAAAAAAATTCATGTATTTGATTCAGCCAACAACCATATTACAAGTAAACCTCTGCCCTTTCGTGCTGATGCTTTTAGTCTCCTGGAAAATGATGATCTTATCTTTTCTCTATACAATGAGCCTGTCCCAGGAACAATTAACCCCAAAATAATAGTAACAGATAAAGACATTCATTCGATTAGCACAATTTCGAAATATCCTCCTGAATTCCTTGATAACAGGGGTCGTGCCGGTTTATTCAAAAGACATCCTTCGGGTTTTACATACAATAAACCGGCTGATGATACTTTGTACATTTTCAGAAATGATGGAAAAGTAGAAAAGCTTTATCATTTTGATTTCGGTTCATATTCAATGCCTGCTGAATACAGGAATGATGCGGAGTTCATGATGGAGAACAATACAAATGATTTCTCATACCTCTCAACAACCCCTCTCTTAGTTAAGAATACATTAATGGGAAACATAAAGACGAAAAACTATAAATATTTTTATACCTATAATCTTGGGAATCAAAGTCTGTCATGCCGGGCTCTGAAAGAAACTGATTTCTCTCATAATAACATAAATTTTCCACTTGCGTTGATTGGTGATTCAATAGTAGTCTCCTATCTTGATCAGAGTTTATATTCTATTGATGTGAATAAAGACGAAATCCCATCGCCTGTTGTGGAACATATGAATAATTTTGGTATTGTACTTCTGTTGTATTATTTGAAATAAACATTCTCATTCACTCCGGTAAAAGTTCATCGTTCTTCGTTCTTCGTTCTTCGTTCTTCGTTCTTCTTCTTCTAATTCTTCTTTGTTCTTCTTTTTCCCCTTCGGTTCTTCTTTTCTCTTTGCCCATCTTCGCCTCTCCCGATCTCCTCTTCTTCATCCCCTTCCTCACTCAGCAGCACGTCTCTCTTTCTCTTTTTCTCTCTGTTTGTCTCTCTGTTTATTTCCCTGTTTTTGTCTCTCCTACTTCCTTTTTTTCTGCGTG
>DATALD010000059.1:0-19978 GCA_036261255.1 Bacteroidales bacterium | reverse complement strand
AAGGAAATATTTCAAACTAGTTCGCACAGATCGGAAAGACTCTGAAAGTGTGGAACTTGGATTCTCAAATACTGGTATTTCGGATTTCGTATTGTTATGGCTTATATAACCAATAATTGGTGAAGATGTGACCTTTTCAATATCCTTTTTGTCTATGACCTTGTCGTTAAAAAGATCTAAAAGAATAATAGCGAATAGAGGGGCTAAAATCCCAAGGATCAGCGCTGTTGCAATATTCTTATCTCTTTTGGGTTTTATCATGGAGCTACTGAAAGAACCTGCTTTGTCAATAATCCTATTATCTGATACATTTGAAGCCCTTGCAATACCAGCTTCTGCACGTTTTTCAAGAAGGAATGTATATACTGTATTATTGATATCAAATTTTCTTTGGATTTTAATCATCTGCCGTTCTGTTGTTGGCAATTTCCTTATTTCCGATTCAATGCATTGTAATTGATAATCCACATCTGCAATCGAACGTTCAACCTTCTGCAATCCATAATTTATATTTTCCTTCAGAGAAATTCTCGTGTTAATTATATTTGTTTCAATTGACCTGAGAGGTTCAGAAAAATCTTTGAGATTGATTGAGAGTTGGCGTTTTTGCCTTTGAAACTCTGCTAATTCATCAATAAGCTTTTCCAGAATATGGTCATTAATTCCTGCTAATGATGGCGCAATGGGGTCAGAATTCTCGGTCTTTGAATCAACGTAATCTTTAAGGTATCCATAATAATTCTTTTGCATGTGAAGCATTGTTTTTTCTTCATCGGTTTGCTCAAACTTCTGTTGAATTGCCTGTCCCTCATGACTAATATCAATCAGATTATTATTTAACCTGAAACTCTCAAGATCATTCTCGGCAATTCTTAGTGAGTCGGATATTGTTCTAAGTTGATTTTCAATAAATTCTAACGTTTGAGCTGCCGTTTGGTTTTTATATTCCAGTCCGAATTCAAGGTAAACTTCCATAAGCATGTTAAGATAATCAGCTTCCTGCCGAGAAACATATCCTGATGTGGTTAGTGTGACCATTGAGGCATCTACTTCAATTGGAACAACGTTAAGTTTTGTCCTGTATCTGTTTGCCATAGATAGTGGGTTAGCAAAAGAGAAGTAATATTTATTTGAAGCATTGGGGTCAAATACAATGCTATTGTTTCGAAGTTCAATAATGAAATCGAATCCCTCCTCATTGAATCGGTCACCAAAGTTGAGTTCCCTTTCAAAATCCTGATTCCCTTCAATACTAATTTTGTAACTTCTATCTGAAAGTATCCTGATATTAATCCTTCTGCCTAAAGATTGTTTTTCTAGAGAATCATATTTCACAATGAAAGGCGATGTTTTATACATTCTTGACTCTGCAATTCCTCTTTTTCCGACTGATGTATAAATTATACTAAATTCTGGCAACTTTTGCATTACCATATAATTTAAGGTAAAGGATTTTAAGATGCCAATCTCATTATTGACCTTCTGTTGGCTTTTGAATCCTTCAGAGCTTTGAAAAATTTGTGTCAGCGTCTCATTTGCATCATCCTTAATTAGCAATGTAGAAGTAACTGTATATACCTCCTCTGACCATCTGTTTATACCATAGGCAATACTTAATGATATGAATAACGCTGCAGCAAACCAATACCAGTTACTCAGGAATAACGAGACATACCTTCTGATGTCAATAGAATCATCTTCGTGCAGGTTAGGTGGAGTGTATGGGGTGTCGGAGTTCATGAGACAAAGTGTTTGGTGATCAGTTTATAAAATTTTGGGACCAGTATTAGTTATTCAGTTTATGAGGATTGATTCTGCATTATTGCCAAATTCCAAAACAAGTCATTTATAACTAATTCCTGATCATTTAAAAAAATTTATAAGTAACAATGTAGTGGTAATGGCCGATGTAACCGAGGTAAGTATAAAAGAGTATGTTGGGAGATTCAGACTAAATATCTTCTTTGATTCTGGTTCGACGATAATAACATCATTTGGTAAAAGGAAATAAGCTTCACTTGCAAGGATAGCTTTATCCTGGAGATTGAGTGAATAGGTCATTGTTCCTTTGGCATCCGATCGTACGATAAGAACCTTATCGCGTCGACCTAGATCATTTATTCCGCCTGCCCTGCCAATAGCTTCCAAAACAGTCAAATAATTATTATAATTCATGTATGCCCCTGGTGATCTTACCTCTCCAATAACTGTAAACTTAAAACTTAGTAATTTGCATTCGACAGTAGCGTTGTTAAACGACTTATCTGCTATTTCTTGAATTATGGATCTTGCTTCTTCCAATGTCTTTCCAGCAACATTAATTGTTCCTAATACTGGTAATAATATCTCACCTTGATTACTTACATCAAAGCCAAAAATGTACTGACCTGCTTCACTTAGTGAGCTCGTTCCCCCAGATCTGCTTGTCCCAGCGAGAAAGTCCTCAACAATGCCTGAGGGTAGCATCCCTTTTATTGTTATATAAAGGATATCCCTTTGCTGGATTTTGTATTCAGGAATATCCATCAGAAAAACCTGGTCGACACCTGTTTCAGGAAGGTTGTTCAAGTATGCAAGCTTTTTCTGTGATGTACAGCATACAGATAGAAGCAAAATTGTTATTATAAATACAAATTTGTTCATGGTTTTAAAATTACAGAGTTTGCTTTAAGTCTTGTTTAAGATAAAAGATAAAATTTCTATAGGTGTTATTTTGTCTTTTGTCTTGTTTATCTTATTCCATGCCACGAATTGCTAAGTCCTGTATTACCCATAATAATCTTGACAGTTCTAATTGAAGTATTAGAAATCTGGTAATCAGTGGGAATACTCTTTGGACTTCCCTTGGAGTGTTCCTCCATCTCAATCCTGATGGATTGAAGAACAACTTCTGGGTTAAATCCTGTTAGGATTATTGATCCTGTATCCTGTGCCTCCGGACGTTCCATTGACTGGCGTAAAGATATAGCAGGGAATGATAAGATAGATGATTCTTCGCTTATTGTTCCACTGTCGGACAATGTGCAGGCAGCATTCATCTGCAGGAAGATGTAATCAATGAACCCAAACGGCTTCATGAATTGAATAATCTTGTTGATTTCAAGATCAAGTTGCTCAAGCCTTCTTCTTGTTCGGGGATGTGTTGAGACAATTACCGGATATTTGTATGTGGAAGCAAGCTTGTTGAGAATTGTAATTATTCTCTTTAGATTTTCAATGTTGTCAACATTTTCTTCGCGATGTGTGCTGATAAGAAAATACTTCCCCTCTTCAATCTTCAACTGATCCAATACATTTGAATTCCTGATCTTTGGAAGATAATGTTCCAGTACTTCTCTCATTGGGGAACCAGTGAGATAGATCCTGCGATGAGGTAAACCCTCGCTAATCAAATGTCTACGTGCATGTTCAGTATAAACAAGGTTAAAATCTGCAATATGATCAATTATCCTCCTGTTGATCTCCTCAGGCACATTGAAATCGTAGCTCCTGTTTCCTGCTTCCATGTGAAAAACAGGTATATGCATCCTTTTGCCAATATAAGCTGCAAGACACGAGTTGGTGTCACCGAGAACGAGAATGGCATCTGGTTTCTCCAACTTGAGAACCTCTTCTGATTTCTTTATGATACCACCCACAGCAGAACCTAACGAACTTGTATCAACGTTAAGAAAATGATCTGGCTTCCGCAGTTCCATTTCCTTAAAAAAGATTTCATTCAGCTCGTAATCATAATTTTGTCCTGTATGAACTATTATATGTTCAACATACTCATCAAGCAAAGCCATTGTACGAGATAATCTTATTATCTCGGGACGTGTTCCGATAAATGTCAGGACTTTAATTTTTGATCTCATCTTTCAAGTATAAGCAAACTAATATATGCTGCAATTCCTGGCAACTAAAATTAGTAATCTTTAGACCTTTTCGAAGTATGTGTCAGGATTTTCATGATCAAAAGCTTCATTAGCCCACATTATTGTTATCAGGTCTGTTGTTCCAACATTTTCAATGTTATGAGTATATCCGGTTGGAATATCGACAACAACAAGGGTTTCACCGTTTACATTGTATTCAATGATCTCCGTATTCCCAGGTTTCCTGAATCTGATTATCCCATTACCGCTTACTACAAGAAACTTTTCATTCTTTGTATGATGCCAATGATTACCCTTCACAATTCCTGGTTTGGTAATATTAACAGAAACCTGACCTCTGTCAGTTGTTCTTATAAATTCCGTAAAAGAGCCACGGTTATCAATGTTCATCTTTAACGGGTAACTAAATTCATTCTCTGGCAGATAGCTAAGATATGTAGCATAGAGCTTCCTTGTAAGAGGATCACCCTGATCCGGGATTGAAAGGTTATTACGTGTCTCTTTAAATGAATAGAGCGTTGATGCAAGTTCACCAACTTTTATTTCATAGGCTGGCTCAAAACTTTCAATAATCTCGTGATCATTTCGCCTGGATATCTGTTCAGCCTTTCTGATAAACGAATCAACAACATCCATAATATAAACCTGTTGCATCCTGCTTTCAGGATCGTTTATCTGAATTGGCAAATTACGGGCAATATTATGGCAAAATGTTGCAACAACACTATTATAAGAAGGTCGGCACCACTTACCGAAAACATTAAAAAGACGGTATATTGAAACAGGAATCCCAGTTTCGAGTGAATACGTAATCAATGTATTTTCTGCTGCCAACTTACTTTTTCCATAAGGATTATCAAGCTTAGCCTGTACTGAGGATGAAAAGATTATTGGCGAACTGTTGTTATGCTTTCTCAGAGATGATAGCAGGGTATTAGTGAAATCAAAATTGCCCTTGCTGAATTCCTCTACATTCTTAGGTCTGTTTATACCTGCAAGATGAAAAACAATGTCGCATGTCCTGGTGAAATTCTCCAGTTCATCAATTGTATTTTCAGAGTCGAACTCAAAGATTTCACCTGATTGCCTGTTTTTCAATTCAGCAATAAGGTTTTTCCCAATAAAGCCTTTAGCTCCTGTTATGAGTATTTTCTTCATTATTTCGAAGTTTCGAGTTTAGCGTTTTGCGTTTGAGTTTCGTGCTACGAGTTTCTCGTTCAGCGTTCCATAACTCTAAATACTCTAGGCACTCTAGGCCACTCCTTTATTGAAACATCTTCAATTTAAGGAGCATGTTTTTCATTCCCTTCAAATCCAGCCTCTGTGTGTTGTGTGATGTATAGTCTTCGAAGCTTGCAATCTTGCTTTCCCCATCAACATAATACTTGTCATAATTAAGATCGCGGGTATCACAGGGAATACGGTAATAATCACCCAGGTCCTCTACCTTAGACATTTCCTCCCTGCTTACGAGTACTTCCCATAGTTTTTCCCCATGCCTTGTTCCGATCACTTTTGTCCTGGCCTGTGAATTCATTAGCTCCTTAACTGCATCAGCCAGGGTTCCAATTGTTACTGCCGGAGCTTTTTGGACAAATATGTCGCCGTTCTTGCCGTTCCTGAATGCGTAGAGCACAAGTTCGACGGCATCTTCGAGAGTCATCATAAAACGCGTCATTTCAGGATCAGTAACAGTTATTTCCTTACCTGCATTGATCTGTTCGTGGAAAAGAGGTATAACTGATCCACGTGATGCCATCACATTTCCATACCTGGTGCCACAAACGATAGTACCACTGCCATTAAGATTTCTTGATTTGGCGATCATTACCTTCTCCATCATAGCTTTACTTATACCCATAGCATTTATTGGATATACAGCTTTATCAGTACTTAACACAACCACCCTGTTAACACCATGTTCAATTGCTGAATCAATAACATTTTCAGTACCAAGAATATTTGTTTTAACAGCTTCAATAGGAAAGAACTCACATGATGGCACCTGCTTTAAAGCTGCTGCATGGAAGACATAATCAACATGATGCATCACATCATCAACACTCCTCTTATTTCGAACGTCTCCTATGTAGAATTTTACTTTAGGATTGTTGATCTTATGCCTCATGTCATCCTGTTTCTTTTCATCACGTGAGAAGATTCGGATCTCACCTATATCTGTATCAAGAAAACGGTCAAGAACAGCGTTTCCGAATGATCCGGTTCCACCGGTTATTAGAAGTATTTTATCTTTGAAAGCGATCATATTTTTGTTTGTTTCGCGTTTTGCGTTGCGTTTTGTATTTCGGATATGTAGTAGGTAGTAGTCAGTATGCAGTAGGTTGGTTCTCCGAAGTTTAGTGTTTATTAGTGACAGAACTTATCAGGTGAATTAATCATTGAAGTGAGCATTTTGGCTATTCAGAATATCGGTCTGAGTACAGTTTTCTTTGATCATCGTCCATAAAAGAACAATCATGAGAGATGTCGAGCCAAACCTCTGTTTCAGATTCTTCTTCAAGTGCATCCATCAGCTTACTTATGAAATGTTTTGGGTACTTCCGTCTTACCCAGGCTGATGATATATTAACCGGTACCGCTCTTGATGATCGCCTGATCTGATCAGTTAAAGAATACTTCTCCTCTGAAGGAAACGATTTGGTAATCTCAAATATCTCCATAGCAAGCTTATACGATTTCTGATATACAATCAAGTCTTTGTAGCCTCTATACTCTGTCATATCCTGCTATTACCAACTATCTACTACTTACTACTTACTACTTACTACCTACTACTTACTACTTACTGCTTACTGCTTACTGCTTACTGCTTACTACTTACTGCTTACTACTTACTACTTACTGCTTACTACTTACTACTTACTGCATACTGCTTTACCGTCGAACAAGCTTCCGCCCCGTCAGTCACAGGGGCTAACAAGGGCTACGATGTTGATATTCTTCACTTTAGAGGCGTGAAAGCCTGTTTTCTGCACAAGGCAAAGTGCGAAGACCTCAGGGCGAAGGGCTCAGGGCGCAGGGCTCAAGCAGGATGTAGTTATTACAACTCCACAAAGGCAACAGATCACAAGGTTTATAATTCACTAGTTCTGTTTCAGCCTTCAGGGGATCGAGTACTATATGATTAACCGATCTCCCGATCAGTTCTTCCGCCTGTTTCACTTTCCTGTCAAGGTATTCGTTATCTAAATTATTGCCTACCAATATTAACTCGATAGTACCATTGTCGTTACCATGGGCAAAGTCGCCTGTGACATACACACAAAGAAGATCACCCATACGATGGATAACCTTCTCAATGACTTTATCGAGTCCTGTTTCTTTTAATACTATATTATGAATGTCGCTGAAGAGCGGATGCTTGCTGTTAGCCTGGTAGAGTTTCTTGTTTCCTGTTACAGACGATGTCAGCAGTCCTGCTTCCTCAAACCTGTTGAGTTCTATTCTTATACCGTTTGATGATTCCCCGAATTCTGCTTCAAGACCGCGTAAATGAGCAGTCGTATTGCTGTTCAGAAAAAATTTCTTCAGCAATCTGATCCGTGTTTGAGAGGTTATCAGACTTTTCAGCATCAGGTCAGGTTTAACATTGCGTGTTATGCTTCACCACATTGAGCAACAAACTTACTCAACAATTTTACTTTTGCAAGATTTTTTTAGAAAAATTTACTGGGTGCTGGGTGGTGGGGTTGGCGATCAGGTTTCAGGTGTTTCAGGTGTTTCAGTTGTTTCAAGGGTTTCAGGGTTGTTCTGGAAGCTACTTTGGTGGAAACTCTGAAACTCTGAAACTTTGAAACTCTGAAACATTTGAAACTCTGAAACTCTGAAACATTTGAAACTACCGATCAGGTTTCAGGTACGACCAATCACCACCACTTCCCCACAGCGCTAAGTATAGCAACGGCAATCTTAATAACCGCTTCGATCTTATTTATCGCTCCCGGGACTTTGTTCATCCTTGTGACCTTCGATCGTATCTGTTTGGCAAGTTTGTTAATTGCGGCTGTTGAGGCTTCCATCTCCTTGACAACAACCTGCTGTAGTCGTGAGATTGCAAGTCTTTCAGCATCACGTAAGGCCACTGCCGACAGTTCAAGTATCTCACGTTCTTCTTTCGAAAGGGACGCGTCTTTTCTCTTTTCATCTACCTGCGACAATGTTTCCCTTATGTCTGCCAGGGAAGGATATTCGGATTTTTCACTCTTCTTTTTATTTGACATATTTTTCTTATGGTTAAACAATCTCATCAATTAATCTTAATGTTTCAACTTAACAACGGTGCAAGGTGCAGGATTGCCCTAGGCCCTGCGCTCTGAGCCCTGCGCCATTTCTCCCTTCGCTGAAGCTACGGTGAGCAAAGCCTGCGCTTTTATTATTTAAGTAATGTCATTAATTCAAACGCTTGCTGGTTTAATTCCAGCAGTTCCTGATATACCTGGTTGATCTTTTTCCGTTCCTGCAACTCAGTTAGTAGTTTGGAGTGGGCATTCTTAAGACTTCTTAATGATGTTATACATTTGTTCCTCATTTCCTTAGCATCGTATATTTCTTTTTTCAAAGCCAGGTAGCGCCTGTCATTTTCAATGAGAGGAAAAGTCCTGCTGAGCTCCATGGCATCAAGGTAGGCTTTGTAGTTGGCTTCAAGTCCTGCTTCTTCATTCAATATCAACTCATTAACTTCTTTTTTTCTTAGAAGATTTATAAGCATGTCACAGCAGGCTGAGACGAGTGTATCGCCCTGCCTGACAAATTCTCTTACAATAATTGCCTGTCGTCGTTTAGTAAGCTCTTCTACAACATAAGCGACGCTTTTACCGGTATGCTTCGCTATACCTGTTTCGACCGGATCGCCGGGATTAAGCTTGTTCCAGGCAATTACCAGGGAATCGATGTTCCGGCCAACACCCCTTATCTCCCTGCCGGCGCCTTCCCAGCGGATGTCATTACTGATGCTTCGCAACGATCGAAGAAAACTGTTGAGCACATCGACATAGAGGTTCATTCTCTTTACTGCCTGATCATCTGCAATGGCAGCTTCAGCCAGAGCATCGATCTCCAGGTATCTGGCCCGGGCGGAAGATATCGAAGCCGCATAGTAAAGGCCACGCTCTTTCCGTACTTCTGCAAGCTGTTCAAATATCCTGGCAGGAGCAACTGATATGCTGTCGGAAACAACGGCAAGGTTATTGACCATTGCGACCTGGGAAGGGGTGATCACCGCACAGGAGTAAGTGAGGAACCCCGATATTAACAAGACAAATGATAATAGTCTCATGAGGAGATTTTTTTAGCACGTTCAGGCAAATTTAGTTTTTTTTGAACAAATGCATACCGGCCGGATCTTGAATTTCCTGAGAGTCTTGTCATTGCATTACTGCGGCAAAGTTTAGGACACGGTACCCATATTTGGTTTGTAAAAGAGGTCCGGACCATTTTACAAAATAACCATTCTAAATAAAGATTTTTCTTTAAAAAAGGAGTAACAAAACGGGATCAATTCTCGTTAAGCAAAGAACTTTTGGGGGAAGCTTTATTATTAAGCAGACTAAAAAATGAAATACTCTATAGTCCTCTTGGGAATTATCTTTGGACTATTCTTAAATATAAGAATAATAGCGCAGACATCGATCGCTCATGCCTCTGCAACAATTATACAACCAATTAAGCTATTACAGGTCAGGGATATGAGTTTTGGCAAAATTTCTCCTGGTGAGACTGCAGGTACCGTCACTCTTTCACCGACTGAAGCAAGCATCAGGACAACAAGCGGGGGCGTATCTTTATCCACCGGAAGCGGTACCGTTCACAGCGCAAAATTCAATGTAACCGGAGCCGATGGATATACTTATTCAATAATTCTTCCTTCAACTGCAAATATTGTAAGTAACGGAACCAGCTTCATGACAATAGATAATTTTACCAGCACCGGGTCCGGCGCATTTAGCTCAGGATCGCTCTCAATTTGCATTGGCGCTACTCTTAATGTAAATGCGAACCAGGAGGCGGGGGTTTATGAATCAACGGAGGATTTTGAGGTGACGGTCGGTTATAATTAGCTGATTACAGGTCGGGCAGGTCGGGCAGGTCGGGCAGGTCGGGCAAGTCGTGCAGGTCGGGCAAGTCGTGCAGGTCGTGCAAGTCATGCAGGTCGGGCAAGTCATGCAAGTCGGGCAGGTCATGCAGGTCGGGCAGGTCTTGTTTGTAACTACGATACCAAAATTCTCCGGGCCGCCCTCCGACAATAGATACTACCTGCATAAGGAGTAAATGAAATAGTTGTATACAGGTTTACTTACATATAGAATTGAATTTCGCCATAACGACATAACGGCATAACATCATAACATCATAACAACATAACAAGGAACGATGAAGGCTACCCGCTTTTTTAACCTGGCTTCAGAGATCCTGTAAACAGCAAAAATTAGTTAAAAAGGATAAGGTCTAAAATCTGTTTTTGTTATTTTCTCCTCCTTTTTTTGGAAATAATATATACATTTGCTTCAAAACATTGAAATTGATATTGATATCTTTCAGGCTTTGTGCAACTAAATATATTGATTTCCGTGTCTTCATAAAAAATTAGATATGAAAAGAATTATCCTGATCATACTTGCGCTATTGTGCAATAAGATGGTTTTCGGACAATTTGAAAACGGTGATGGCTCATTGGGTAATCCTTACAGTGGAACGCTTACGGAGAATTATTCTCTAAGCGGAACGGTTTATATCAACGGCGACATCTTTATTGATGCATTTACTCTCACTATTCAGCCCGGGACAACTATAAACCTGATTTCGGATGATGAGAATCAGATTTATCCAAGTATTATTGTTTCCCAGGATGGCTCAATCAGCGCAATTGGCACTAAGGCGAATCCTATCCTCTTCACAACACAGAGTGCATTCTGGGGTCATATAATTTTTGAATCAGGAACAACTGCTTCTTCAACCCTGGAATATTGTATTATTGAAAAAGGGGATGCTACAACCTCTTATGATACCAACGGTGGTGCAATTAGCTGTAATTTCAATGGTCTGACTATATCAAACAGTATACTTCGGGATAACAGCGCCACAAACGGAGGCGGGATCCATATCGGATCAGGATGCTCACCCGTAATTCAAAATTCTGTTATTATTAACAATACAGCCTCCAGGGGAGGAGGAATATATTTTAACAGTAGCGGGAATTCAAAGATATTTAACTGTTCTGTAGTAATGAACTTAGCCTATGCCACTACAACTAAAGGTAGTGATATCTACTACAGAGCCGGTGGAACCAGGCCGCAACTATACAACGTGATAGTATGGGGAAGTACAACTTCTTTGTATGCCTATGGAACAAAAGTAATCACTGATTTTAACAACTGTGCAATCCAGGGATATACTTCCGGTTATTCAAGTTGTATAAGCCTTTCTTCCGTTAACAATGATGCAACAGGGCCGAACTTTGTTGATGTGGATCTGACAAATCCGGAAAATTCCAATCTGAATCTGAGTGTCAACTCTCCATGCATTGACATGGGAGTTACAACAAGTCCTGCTCTTCCATACGACTTTGCCGGCAATGCCCGCATTGGAAACTACGATATCGGAGCATACGAAAACCAATACAGCCGGTGGACAGGCAACTCTTCGACAGAATGGGGTACGGCAGAAAACTGGCTTAGCAATATCCTCCCCTCAACATCGCTTAATGCTGTTATACCGGATGTAACCAACGATCCGGTGATATCCTTGGCTGATGTAACTCTTACAAACCTGGTTATTGAAACCGGAGGAAATCTGACAATCGGGGCTTCGCGTCTTTTAACGGTAACCAGTCTCACAAACTATGGAAGTGTAAATTTTGCACCGAATGCAAAAGGTACAATCAATAGTATTACCAATAACGGCTCTCTGCTTCTTGAATCAGAAGCTGCAGGAACATCTTCCGGTATTAGCTCTCTTATTATCCAAAACTATTCGGGTAACAATCCGGCCATTGAACTATATCTGCCTGCCCAATATCATTATATCTCTTCTCCATTTTCAACAATGTCAGCAACAACAGAGATAATAAATGAGCCGAATTCTTCATCTGTAATGGAGTACCGTGAAAATCTCATTACAAACAACATGAACAACGGCTGGGTAACAACAACGGGGTATCATTTTGATGTTCTGGCTAATTCCTGGGTATCAGGATCGACGCCATGGTCAGCAATGAGCCCGGGAGCCGGATATAATTATTATTCAGACGCTCCCTACACATATAATATTACCGGCTCAATCAATACAGCCAACCAGAGCATCAACCTTGTTTATAATACCATCGGTCAGGGTACTCCGGATCCGATTCAGCAGGGTTATAACCTTCTTGGCAATCCTTTTACAAGCAGTATTGACTGGGATAATGTCGTTTCCTCTAATGGCTCTCTTTTTGATACTGATGTTTCTCCGGCTATATATTTCAGGCAGTCAGGAGCAACAATAGTATATCTTAATGGAGTTACTACCCCTTCAACTTATAATTCAGACGGAAGCCTGATACCACCAATGCAGGGTTTTTTTGTGAAATCAAACTTAAACAATGCTTCATTAACAATACCTTCATCTGCAAGAGTGCACACTAATAACAAAAGATACAAGGGAACAACAAGCAGTATACCTCTTGTCAGATTACAGATAGATTATTCCGGGAAAAGCGATCAGACAGTCGTAAGGTTCGATGAGAAAGCAACAACAGGATTTGATAACAATTTCGATGCATATAAGATTTTCCCTTCATCCGATAGTCCCTCGCTTTCTTCATCAATCAGTGGTGTTGAATATTCAATAAACGGAATACCTTATCCTGAAAGTTCAGCATCAATACCTCTTGCTGTCAATGCTCCGGCAACAGGTTCATATTCAATAAATGCCAAAGAGATAGTTGAATTAACCAACTATAAAATATATCTTAAGGATAACCTGCTTGGCAGAACAGTCAGTCTGAATGATGATCCGATTTATACATTTTCAACAGCTAAAGGAAAGCTTAGCGACAGGTTTGTCCTGGAAGTAACTACAATAGCAACCTCCATCCCTGAGAATACTGCCTCATCTAAACCTTTCAATATTTTTTATGATGAAGGCACAATAAATATACAGGTACTTGGAGATGAATGGGATGGAAAGAACGGAAACATCAGGATATTCGATCTGAGCGGTAAAGTTCTCTCTGGAAAAGACAATGTATACTTCGAAAAAGGTAATATTTCTACATTTAGCATAAAATCACTAAAAGGCATTTACATTGTTGAAATAAAATCAGATATCCTCCGGTTTGTTGGAAAGACCGTTTTAAACTAATAATTTTGTAAATATTCTAAAAATAAATATATTCGTGACAATTTTCTGGTTCTCAATATAAATGGATCAAGTCAAGTCATCATCAAAAAGAGCTTACATTAAACCTGAATTATCAAGGATCATTATTGATAATTCGATATCTCTCGTTATGATGAGCGCCCCGATTGATCCACCACCTCCCCCAATGGCAAAGAGTCCCGACAAAAGTCAGACTTTTCCAAGTCCTTTTGAAGGAGGCACTTTTTCAGAATAGAAAGTAACTGTTTATAGTGCATTGCTTTCCACTTCAATGTATTATGAAACTGGCAAGTATAGGTTACTGAACAATGGTTAAATGTTTATGGTTGCAGCTTTGAATATTCTGATATGGAATATGGCTGTGTTGTGTTAGTTTGTTAAAAAGTCTCCCACCCACCCCTAAACATACCTTCGTAATTCTTTGTTATAAGCTCTGTAAAACTTATAATAGAAACTAATCGCTTCCCCCACAATCTATATGATAAATGTAAAGAAGTTTCTTCTGTTAGCAATGTTCGCAGCTATTACAACCGAAGGTAATTCTCAATTATGGAAACTTCGCAGGCTCGAGTTATCAGCAGGCGCCGGGACGAGCCATTTCATGGGCGATGTGGGAGGATATACTCATCCAGAAAACTATAAGGGTTTCAGAGATATCTCAATATTTAACACAGGCTTTGTCTATAATTCAAACTTAAGATACCGCCTCACAAAATTTGTGTCGGTAAGAGCAAACATCTCAGGAGGTTTTTTCAGATCGTCCGACAACTGGGGATCTAACATCGGCAGATCGTACATGTCGTCGACAATCTTCTTCGAACCAGTATTAATGGGTGAGTTCTACATCTTCAAAAATAACATGGAGAACAGGTACCTCTTTATTAGGGGACATCGCACTACACATTATCCTTTATCTGATTACTTTGATGCCTACGTTTTTGGGGGTATTGGCGGATTAAACTGGGACATAACCCCAAATGCAAACCTTGCATTCAAAATAAAAAAGGCGGATGGGTTTACGCTCATTATCCCTGGCGGAATAGGTATAAGCAAGAGCTTACCCCGGAATTTCAAAACAGGTGTCGAACTTGGCGGCAGGTATGTGCTGTCAGACCTCCCTGAGGGCTATTCAGGACTGGGATCGAAGAAAGATGTTTACTATTTCCTGACAGTTAATCTGACGTGGAAGGTTAGGATTAAGGAAAGTCCGACGTTTTAGGGGCACAGGGCGCAGAGCTTAGGGCGCAGGGTCTTTATCGAAGGGTAATTGCGGAATATTGATAATCTCCAGAAAGGAAGTAAGATTAAAGTCGTGCAGGTCTCGCAGGTCGGTGATTGTCAGTGCGACACTCGAAACGCAAAACGCGAAACTCAGTCTACCGGGTCTGTTTTCCTCAGAAACGCTTTCGGTATCTTGAGTATAAGGTTTTGATCGAGCCGGTCAATTCTTACAACAACCCTGTTACGTGAGCCGATCTTTATCAACTCACCGGTGAGGCCTATCAGAGATCCGTTTACAACTTCAACAAAGTCACCAGGCGCAAGCTTACCCGAGGTGACCTCTACTTCGGCATCACTGTTGATGATCAACCTGAGATTATCTATCTGCCTCTGGGGTATAGACACGGGTTGTCCCTCAAAGGAAATGAATTTAACAACTCCTGTGGTCTGGTATATGACAGGGAAAAACTTACCTCTTGTCCTGACAAAGACATAAGATGAAAGCAGTGGCTTTTCGACGATCTTCTTACGGTCGCTCCATTTACGCATTGTCTTCTGCATAGGCAGAAACGTCTCAATATCCATCTCGATCAGACGCTGAAAGACGAGCTTCTCAGCCCTTGGCTTAGTATAAAGCGCATACCATTTCTCCTCTCTGACCTCGTACTGTATACTTCTTACTTCCTCGCGGGAAACTCCTTCCTGAATTGGCATGTTTACGGGTTTGGCGACAAAGATAATAAATTGTTGATTCGGCAGACCGGAGAGGGAAGGTTTTAGTTTCAGGGTTTCAGGTGTTTCAGGGTTTCAGGTGTTTCAGTGTTTCAGGGTTTCAGGGTTTCAGGTGTTTCAGGGGTTTCAGGGTTTCAGGGTTTCAGGGGTTTCAGGGTTTCAGAGTTTCAGGGTTTCAGGGGTTTCAGGGGTTTCAGGGTTTCAGAGTTTCAGGGTTTCAGGGGTTTCAGGTGTTTCAGGTGTTTCAGGGTTTCAGGGTTTCAGGGGTTTCAGGGTTTCAGGGGTTTCAGAGTTTCAGGGTTTCAGGGTTTCAGGTGTTTCAGGGTTTCAGGGTTTCAGGGGTTTCAGGGGTTTCAGGGGTTTCAGGGTTTCAGAGTTTCAGAGTTTCAGGTGTTTCAGGGGTTTCAGAGGTTTCAGAGTTTCAGGTGTTTCAGCGCTTTGAAACATTATGATACTCTGAATCAACACATTTATCATAATTTCTTCTTAAGTCCTTTGATATCTGAATTATGCAGGTACGTGATTAGATGTGAAATTTTAGCCGAAAGATTCAGACATTCATCCAAAAGTCCATTATATGTTTCCGAATTAATATAGCTAAAATCAAATATCCTATGAATCTGTGATCGTGTTTCACCGATTGAACCTTTTGAAATGTAAAGGAAATTAATGAATTCTTTGTTGCCATCTCTTTCAAAGCCCTCAGCAATATTGTCCATGCATGAACCAGATGAGCTAAGAATTTGATTCTTAAGCGAGTAATCTTTATTCAAGGAAGAAGAATCACAAATATCTTTTATCTTCTTGCATAACTCTCTGGAACTCTTCCAAACTTCAAGGTCCTCAAATTTCTTTATTGTTGACATATTCTGCTTTCTACTAATTAAGTCTGGAGACTAAAGTCAGAAATTTAATTGATATGGGAGTATGTTTCAGGGTTTCAGATGTTTCAGAGTTTCAGGTGTTTCGGGGTTAAGACGGATGGACTTCAGTGATAACTCTGAAACCTTTGAAACATAATGAAACTCTGAAACGGTGGAAACATTCTTCGACCAGTAGATTTTCCTATATTTGACCTAATGAAATTAACAAAACCATATTCACTTTTCGCAATACTATTCTTATGTTTGGCTGAACTGAGTGGACAGTCTGTCCCCCATCCCATCGCAAACACCGGGGTTTATGACTTTATCGACGAGCTGGCCAATATGAGGATTATAGAAGTCAACTCTGCAATAAAACCTTACTCAAGGTTATTTATCGCTCAAAAACTCGAAGAGGCTGATAAACAAAGGGAGAAGCTCTCTGCAAGACAACAGAAGGAACTCGATTTTTATCTTCTTGACTTTGGAAAGGAATTTAATTATCCGAAAGAGAAAAGAAGAAAAGACCTTTTCTATTACAGTGATTCTTTATTTTCAATTACTGTTAACCCCATATTGGGAGGTGAGCTTTTCTATAACGCTTCAGGAAAGGCAACTTACGTCCGTAATGGAGCCGAGGCACGAGGCTATGTGAAAAACTGGGGCTTCTATGCATCTCTCAGGGATAATCATGAGAAACCTCTTCTTGGAAGACCTTTATACCTGACAAAACGTGATGGCGGGCATATTAAAGGTGGTACCGACTGGAGCGATATGCAGGGGGGCATAACTTATGACTGGTCGTGGGGGAACGCCGGATTAATCAAGGAAAAACTGCAATGGGGAAACAGCTACAATGGATCTAATATATTTGGTGGTAATAATCCTTCATTTGTCCAGTTCAGGCTGCAGATAAATCCTGTAAAATGGTTTTCATTCAACTATTTTCATGGATTTCTTAACTCGATGGTTGTCGATAGCGCCGATTCATACTGGGTCAATAACAGCTATGGAACTGATTACCGTGAGGTGTACCATAGGAAATATATTGCAGCAAACATGTTCACCCTCACCCCTCTTCCGGGGCTTAATATATCCTTAGGTAACAGCATTATTTATTCCGATGAGAATATAAATCCCGCCTACATTATTCCCGTATTTTTCTATAAGTCCTTAGACCATTCTCTCACCTCGGGCATCGATAATATGAACTCACAGATGTATCTCGATGTCAGCTCAAGGCAGATAAAACATCTTCACCTGTATGGCACATTATTCATTGACGAGCTTTCGGCAGACCGGTTCACAATGGATGATGAGTGGAACTTCTTCAGCTGGAAAACAGGGTTCAGGATTACTGATCTGCCAATCCCGAATCTTTCATTTACAGGTGAGTTCACTTATACCTATCCTCTTACATTCCAGCATTATGTTTCCACACTCACTTTCGAAACAGCAGGCTTCAACCTGGGACACTACATGAAGGATAACTCAAGGGAATACTACTTTGCGCTGGACTACAGGCCTCTCAGGACTCTTAACATAAATCTCTTCTTTGTCGATGCTGCAAGAGGACCTGATTATACTGAACTCGGCGGCAGCCGGCTTGGAAATCCTCCTCTTGATACTATTCAATGGAGTAACAGGAGCATCGGCCTGAAAGCTGATTTCCAGGTTATCAACGACGTATATGTCTGGTTCTCTGCTGTTCACAGTGAGACAGCAGGCGATGTGAGGTGGAATCCGCCATTTCTTGCCGGGAAGAAGGATACATACAATTTCGGAATGACGGTGGGGTTCTGAAATAAGTCGTGCAGGTCTCACTAAAGAAAGGACTTGCACGACTTGCACGACAATATTTTGCAACCATGTTTTTATTTTCCGAGTCTTTTCATCAGAAATATTTAGATTTTTATTTACTTCACGGCGGATAAAGGGGATCTAAAAGATGGAAATACGGAAATACCGAATAATCACCGTTCTGGCTGACATTCTCATACTAGCCCTGTCTTTTCTTGTGATTGTATGGTATAAACCTGCAAGCCTCCATAGCGTTTTACCTTCTCATACCACCTTTTTCCTTGGTCTTGCTGTGATGTGGATCATCGTCTCACTTGTCAACGGGAAAATGCATAAAGGAAAAATTGTTAATTATTCCTCACTGTTCAGCAGGGTCATGACAAGCAATATAATTGCCGTATCTATCACAGCTCTCGTAATGTATTCATTCAGGGAATACCAGTTCTCCAGGACTGTTGTTCTCGGAACAGCTGCGCTCACAACTATTTTTGAGCTGATAACAGGTTCAATTTACATTGCATACAAAAAAGCTAAGCTCCAGGATTACGAGGAATATGATAAATACTCTGCACCGAGAAAGCTCTCGGAATATGAGCTGGTAAATGGTACAAACGGGAAAAAGGACCACGCAAACATTAATATCAGTGTTCACCCTTCAATTGCCCGGGCAATTGAGGAAGAATGTGGCAAGGACATGGCTAAAAAGATCCTTGGAATGACATCGAGAACACTTGATGAGAATACTGTTGTTCTTTCAACAACTACTGTTTTTAATATCCTGGGACTTAGCCATCCTTCATACGATTGTATAATAAATCTTCGCCGCATCAATGATATAAAAAAGCTTGACGATTTTCTCGACGCTGTCAATTCAAAACTTAACCCAAAAGGATATTTTCTTTGCTGCGTCGAAACAAAAGACCAGAGGAAGAAAAGAATACTGAAGAAATTCCCTCCGGTAATCAATTATTTCTTTTACTCAATTGATTTTATAATAAAACGTATTTTCCCAAAGTTCAAGCTTACAAGAGGTTTGTATTACCTCCTTACCCGCGGTGAAAATGCTGTTGTTTCAAGAGCCGAAGCCCTCGGAAGGTTGTCAAGATCAGGATTCAAGATCAGGCAGGAAACATTCATCAATAACCTGTTGTGCATTGAAGCAATAAAAGCAGGAGCTCCTATAATAAAAAATGGGATTAATCATGGTCCTCTTATTGCACTTCCAAGGGTTGGTAAAGGAGGAAAAATAATCAAAGTTTACAAGCTGCGGACAATGCATCCTTATTCTGAATATATACAGGATTATGTATATAAGCTTCATGATCTCCAGGATGGCGGAAAATTTAAAAATGATTTCAGGATAACATCATGGGGAGCGCTCTCCCGAAAGATATGGCTCGATGAATTACCAATGGTTATCAACTTCCTCAAAGGTGATATGAAGCTTTTCGGGGTTCGTCCGTTGAGTAAACAATATTTTGAGCTGTACAGGCCAGAGGTAAGGGAAAGAAGAATTAAATATAAACCTGGTCTGATTCCGCCATATTACGCGGATATGCCCGGTGACCTTGACGCTATCCAGGCATCAGAGATCAGGTACCTCGATGCTTATGATCGTCATCCCATCTTAACAGATATCTCGTATCTCTTCAGGTCGATTTGGAATATTGTGTTTAGGAGGGCGAGGAGTAACTAGGTGCTGGGTGCTGGGTGCTGGGTACTGGGTGCTGGGTAAGTCACAGTCAAGTCAATGCCTAATTAACGTTGACTCTTTTTGTTGCTTTCTATTATTACTTAATTTATATTCTTTTAAGGTTGGGAACGGAAGATAACTCGTAGAGTTATTGACGTTCCCAACCTTTTGGCGGAACTCGACGGGAGTCATCTTACCTAATGAAGAATGCGGTTTGTCAGTATTGTACATCACTATAGCTCTCTCCAATAATGTCTTAAGTGATCTTTCATTAGTAGGGTTGTAGGGATAAAGATAATTGTTTTTAATAATCCCATTGAGCCTCTCTGCATGTGAGTTTTCATAAACCTTCTCCTGTGTCATTGAATTGAGCATATGTAGGTGTTGCTGGGTAAGTTGTTTATAGTCGTTGCTAT
>DATALD010000040.1:0-67291 GCA_036261255.1 Bacteroidales bacterium | reverse complement strand
TCCCTTTTTGACCATTTCTGGACTGTCCTTTTTCAGCAGGAATCCCTGTCCGTTTTCGACAAGAACTGGTGTCCGTTTTCAGCAGGAATGCTGTCCGGGTTCAGCAGGATTTGGTGTCCGTTTTCAGCAAGAATATGCACCCGGTTCAACGCCGGGTTTTGATGTTTATAAGATATGAGCCAGTATAGAAATTTATTTGCCGAATTTTTTCAATGTTTTTTCCAAGTCAGAGAAAGCCTTGTTAATATCATGAATACCTTTCTTGGCAGATCCGTTCTTGTCTTTAAGTTCAATTTTGGTTCCGCCAGAACAAATAACAGCTTGTTGCATAGATACTTGGTCCAGAAAGACCTCTATTTTTTATCGCTGTTAGGACAGGGGATCTTAACCTTTTGTTTTCCTATATCTATCATAGCATTGGTTATTATTATCTCGCAAATTTTTTGTTGCAGGTCGCTTTTAAGTAGAAATGCTTCCAATAGTTCCTTCACAACGGTTTTCCTGTCGTTTGATAGGGTTTTATTAGTCTTGGTATAGTGGAACTAATAAATTCTGTTAATACTTCTATTAGCTCTTGCCACAATTGCCACTACTAATTGATAAACTTTTGTTCCTTTTATTCTGGGCATGAAATGATCGGGATCTGAATCATTTGCTTTTTGCATTTGCTATTGCTTGTTGAAAGTCAGGGATGAACTTAAGTGGATGATAACCTCCTTTCTCAAAGGCTGATATTTCTTTTTAAAATCACTGTAGCTTAAGTTTTCTACCTTGTAAATTGAATGACTGAAATAACCTCTTTTTCAATATGTCATCCTTATTCCAACGCTGATTTTAGCTTCTCAATTTCATTGCTCTGTGTTGTAACAACCTGGCTGAGTTCTTCTATCTTTTTGTTTTGCTGTATCATATATAGTGTCAATTCTTCAATTTTCTGCAACAATTTCATTTGAAATTCATTAAGATTAACGCCATTCTCCAACATCTCTTTTTCCGGGGCAATATCAGGCAGATGATAGTTTGTTTTAACGTAACTCTCCAAATCGTTCAGTTCCATAAGCTCATAATCGTTTTTAAAACAAAATCCGGACAGGCTCCCTGTAGATCAACTTTTACTTCTTTTGCCCTTATTGTTCCGCAAACATCAAGTTTGTATTCAGGACTTGCTGTTCCTATACCAACAAAGCCATTACTTCCAAGTATTCTCATTTTTTCATAATAGTCTAATGTAGAGCTACCGTCATACGCATTGAATATTAAATCAGTTAAGCCATTAGTATTCATTAATTTTGCATCTATTGAAGCAGTCGCAATTATATCATCAAAATATAAAAGATCAAAGCCAAGCCGGACTTTGTTTCCAATTGTTGGGGGAGCCGTGTTAGTTATAAAGATTGATCCACCAATATCATTAATTGCTGGTTTGTTAACATGTAATGTGGCAGCGTATTGATTTACAGTCCCTATCCCTGTAGCTCCGGAACTCAAATTAACATTAAGGAGTTCTACCCCATTTGCGCTATTAACAATTTTGAACCTTCTATTTTGTTCACCATAGCCTATTAAGTTTAAATTATGTTCATTGTCTTTCCCAAAGCGCCAATTTAAATCACCTTGAGAATGTAAAAATATATAGTTTTCACTTCCCAAATTATAACTTTGAGTATGCGCTTTTGTAAGGAACACTGTAAATAAAATCACGCTATTTATTATTTTTCTATTGCACAATATTTTGATTTCAGCATTTAGCTGGTTTAAAAAAATAACTAAAATGTATTTTTAAAGATGATTTCTAGAACTAATGTAACAAAAAGATATTTCAATTGAAAATGTGGCTTTTTATATCGTCCCTGACGGGACTTAACCAAATATCCACATAAATTTTCGCCGATATTTTGTCCTTATGGGACAAGTAAATCCGGAAGATTGGCAGGATTGCCTATGATGAATGGATCAAAACCCCGACGAAACAAGGGTGCAATTGTATGGTGTTATAAATAGTCTGTTACAAAACAAATTCACCTGATAAACAATAACATTATTGTCTGGCAACGTAATTATTATGAACTCATAATTCGTTATGAACGATCTTATAATGCAATTGTAAATTGTATTAAAAACAATTCGAAATGGAATGATGATAGAATGAACAAACAATGAAAACTATGAAACCTTTGAAACCTTGAAACAAAAACAAAATCACGCCAAGCTCCCTGCAACCAACCTATCTCGTCTGAATATACTTAACCTCCAACCCCTCAATCCTGGAGAATTTTGCCAGCACCTTATCTTTCGCCGACAACCTGAAATTAACTGTAAGGCTACATTGCGTGTCAAAAACCTGGTCTGACTGGCTGATGTTTTCTTCCTTTAAAACTCTCATTACATCATTCATCTGGTTATATCCGAATGATAATAAATAATAATCATGAAGAGCTTTTTCGACTATTTGTGCATTCTGAATACACGAAAAAGCAGCCGACCTGTATGCATTTATCAGCCCGCTTACGCCAAGCAACGTCCCGCCAAAATACCTTGTGACAATAATAAGTATATTCGTCAGGTTATGTGAGTTAATCTGGCCAAGTATTGGTTTTCCGGCTGTACCTGAAGGTTCACCATCATCATTTACCCTGTATGTAAGCCTGTCGTGCCCCAGCATCCAGGCATAACAATGATGCCGTGCATCGTGATACTCTTTCCTTGTCCTTTCAATATGAGCCTTTATCTCTTCCTGCCCGGTGACTGGGTAGGCAAATGCTATGAATTTGCTACCCTTATCTTTATATAAACCTTCTGATGGTCTGGAGATAGTTTTATATAAATCATTATTAAACAGATCAGACACTTGGGATAATTTTAAAGCGATCTTAAAAATAAATCTTAATCAATTGCAATATTAAGAAATCAAAAGTTCAGGCAGGCTTATCTGTGAAAAATTAAATACTTTTGCGTGTAATTAGCTAGAATTACTGATATGAGTGTGTTCCTGGAAGAGAAAGATTTAAATAAACTGATTGTTGTAGGCGACAGGATTCTGATCAAGCCAAAGATGCCTCAATCTAAAACAAAGACTGGATTGCTTCTTCCTCCCGGGGTTAATGAACACGAAAAAGTTCAGATAGGGTTTGTTGTCAAGGTAGGTCCAGGGTATCCTATTCCTTCCGTTTCAGATCAGGATGAACCATGGAAAAACACCCAGGATGAACCAAAATATATCCCGCTCCAGCCTAAAGAAGGCGACCAGGCAGTTTATCTTCAGAACAGCGCAATAGAAATTGAGTTTAACCGCGAGAAGTATGTCATTGTACCTCATTCATCAATATTGATCCTTCTTCGCGATGAGGGATTATTTCAATAATATTCTTTCTAACCAGGTGATATGTTTCAGGATTATTCATTGTAAGCTGCAATTTCACTAAACTCTTTATGGAATTCAGAGATCTCGTTTTCCCATCTTTCTTTTTCAGCTTTTAAGCTTTTTCTGCCTGCCAGAGTTTCTCTCATTCCGGAATCACCCGAGAGTATGTCAAATGGCATCAGGTTATTCTCATACTCATAAGGAGGATTGTTAAATGATAAACCTGGCGAGGTTTCTATTATTGCATTGAATATTTCCAAAGCTGTACATACTGGTTTGTATTTATTAATGTTGGTAACATGTATCTGAAGTCCATTGCAGTATTGGCCAGTGAATTTATGGAATGCCGGAATAAAGCCATGGACTCTGAATGCACATCCCTCTATCTTCCTTGAATCAAGGTTTTTCTTTAAAGCGACAGAATCAATAAAAGGAGCGCCGAATAACTCAAACGGGATAGTTGTTCCCCTGCCTTCGGAGAGATTAAGGGCTTCAATTAATACTGTACCGGGATAAACAATAGCAGTTTTTTCAGTAGGCATATTAGGTGAGGGAAGAACCCAGGGTAACCCTGTTTCACTATACAATGAAGACCGTCGCCAATTTATCATCCAGATAACATGCAGATCGCAATTATTAATATGCTTTGCCTTTATCCACATTGCCATTTCACCTAATGTCATCCTGTGGCAAAGTGGAATTGAAGCTCCGCCAACAAATGTGAAGAATTCCTCTTTCAATACCGGCCCATCAGCCTGCACTTTTCCTATTGGGTTCGGTCTGTCGAGCACAACTACTGTAATCCCTTTTTCTGCACATGCTTCCATGCAAAGCTTTACCGTCCAGATGTATGTATAAAGACGTGCTCCAACATCCTGTAAATCAATAACAAGTACGTCCAGTTCGTTTAGCATCTCATCTGTGGGCTTACGATGTTCTCCATACAGGCTGAACAGGGGTATCCTGAAAAAAGGATGCATCATACTCTGCCATTCAATCATATTATCCTGGGTCTGCCCATATAAACCATGCTGCGGACCAAACAGCGCAGATAATTTGCAGTCTGTTCTCCTGAAAAAGATGTCTGAGATATGCTCAAAATCACTTGTAATGCTTGGTGCATGACATAAAATGCCAATTCTTTTTCCCTTTAAAATATCCGGGAAGTCACTTATTATTGATTCAAGTCCTGTTATTACCATTTTTCAGTCTTTTTAGCAAAGATAGTCATAGGTTTCAACGAACTATAGCAACTATTGCATTGAATGTGATTAATCTTTTTTAAGTTTGAACAAAAAAAAACTAAGCCCGTTAACAAAGTCTAAGCACGGTTATGACAAAAAGTAAATTCATTTTCAGGACTCTGTTGCTCTCATTGCTTGCACTTGTTTCATGTGTAAGCGAAGAAGAGAGAAGAATTACAATTCTTGAAACAACAGATATGCATGGAGTGATTTTCCCTTATGATTTCATAGAAGATGAGTCTTTGGATGCGTCCTTATCAAATGCTTCAACGTATATCTCTGATTTAAGGAGTAAAGATTCAATCATTCTTCTCGATAATGGAGATAACCTACAGGGACAGCCTGCTGTATATTACTATAATTTTATTGATACTGCATCGAATCACATTTTAGCTGAAGCAATGAATTACTTGAATTATGATGCAGGCACAACCGGTAATCATGATTTTGAAGCCGGTCATGATGTATATGACAGACTTAAAAAAGAATATGATTTTCCACTTTTATCTGCAAATGCAGTAGATAAGAGTACCGGTGAACCATATTTTAATGCTTATACGATAATTGAACGCAATGGCATAAAAGTTGCTATCCTGGGGATGGTAACTCCTCTGGTTCCAACATGGTTGCCGGAAGAACTTTATTCAGGAATAGAATTCAGGAGCATGGTAGAAACAGCCCAAAAATGGATGCCCGTTATTAAGAAAGAAGAACCTGATATTATTATTGGCCTTTTCCATTCAGGATTTAATAAAGAAGAATTTGATGAGAATCCGGCATCTTACAGGTCTGAAGATGGCAGCACTGCAGTTGCATTAAATGTTCCGGGCTTTGATGTTATATTCAATGGACACGATCATCGACTCGCCAATGAGAAGCTTGTAAACATATATGGAGATACTGTTTTAATGCTTAATGCAGGAAGCAAAGTGACAAATATTGCCCAGGCCGAGATAGTCATTGACAAAAGCGGAAAGAAGAGAATAATAGGGAATTTGATTGATTTAGATAATTATAAACCAGATAAGGAATTCCAGGTAAAATTTGAAAATCAGTTTAAAATTCTGACTGAATATGTTGACAGGGAGATTGGTGTTTCAAAAAGTACATTAACATCAAGGGAAGCATACTTTGGACCATCTCCATTTGTAGATATGATTCATAAAGTACAGCTTGATATTACCGGGACGCAAATATCATTTTCAGCTCCTCTGTCGTTTGATGTAAAAATATCGGCTGGTCCCATACGGGTAGGTGACATGTTTAAACTGTATAAGTATGAAAACATGCTTTATGTAATGGAACTTACAGGATCGGAGATAAGGAAATATCTTGAGTATTCATACTCCGGCTGGTTAAATACAATGAAAAGCAGTAATGATTTGATGTTAAAGTTGAAAGTGGCGAAAGACGGGAAACCTGTTCTGAAAAATGGTAAAGCATGGCTTATTAACCAACCATATAATTTTGATTCGGCAGTGGGAATTGAATATGTAGTTGACGTAACTAAACCTGAAGGAGAGAGAGTAACAATTCTAAAGTTGGCTGATGGTTCAGTTTTTAAAGAAGATGAAAAATACAAAGTTGCAATAAACTCATATCGTGGAAGCGGGGGTGGAGGTCATCTGACTGAAGGGGCAGGATTAACTCCCGAAGATCTTAACTTCCGGCTAATTAATTCAACCGATAAAGATCTTAGATATTATATTTTAAAATACATTGAGCAAAAAAAAGTAATCTCTGCCGAAAGTTATAATAATTGGAAAATAGTGCCCGAAAAGTGGCACGATACTGCAAAAAAGAGAGAATATAAATTGTTATTTGGAAGAGAAGAGCTATAAGAATGAAAGTAGAGAACGGTAATATAACCAACATGTTACCTTTGGTTGAAGAGTTTTACACTTTGCAGGGAGAGGGATATCACAGCGGCAAAGCTGCTTATTTTATAAGGTTGGGAGGCTGTGATATTGGGTGTAGCTGGTGTGATTCGAGATTTTCATGGAACCCTGATATGCACCCACTTGTAAGCACAGATGAGATTTCTGATAGAGCCTTTAAAAGTGGCTCTGATTCTGTTGTTGTTACCGGGGGAGAACCATTAATCTGGAACCTCGATTATTTATGTAATGCATTAAAACAAAACAATCTTAATACTTTTATTGAAACATCTGGCGCCTACGATTTAAGTGGTGAATGGGACTGGATTTGCCTGTCGCCCAAAAAGAATATGCCGCCCCTTGAAGAAATCTGCACTAAAGCTGATGAGCTTAAAGTAATTATTCAGGATGAAGTTGATTTTGAGTGGGCTGAAGAATATCGCCAAAAAGTCAATTCGAGCTGTAAATTATTCCTTCAGCCCGAATGGAGCAGGTTTAACATTATTACCCCTTTAATTGTTGAGTATGTAAAAAGTAATCCTGCCTGGAGAGTGTCTCTTCAGATTCACAAGTATATGCATATACCATAAATGAAATATATTTCAATCATAGTTTTTATCCTTGTGTTCCAGGGATTCGCATATTCGCAAAGCTTTCATACAAATTCCAATAAGGCTTTAAAGGCATACACTGATGGGATGTTGGAGTTTGATTACATGAATCTTTCAAGCGCTGAAAGATTGTTAAAGCAAGCGATTAGCCTCGATGCTCGTTTTTATGAAGCACATCTTATGATTGGAGATTTGTTCTTCCGGCAGAAGAGGTATTCAGAAGCAGTTCAGTATTATAGAAATGCTGTTTATATTGATTCTCTTTTTTATAAACCTGTTTTTTTCAATCTGGCTAATGCCGAGATGAATACAGGCGAATACAAAAGAGCGCTTGTCCATTTTAAGGCTTATCTTGAACAACAAGGCATGTCAGAGAAAAACAGGAAAGCTGCCCAGTTAAACATTCTTAATTGTGAGTATGCGATAAAAGCAATAGAAAATCCTGTTCCTTTTAACCCTCAGAGTGTTGGTGCAGGAATAAATACCACCGATGATGAATACTGGCCATCGATAACTGCTGATGGCTCAACACTTATTTTTACTAAACAGCCTGCAACAAGGAATGGCTCCAATGGTCCAGCCCAGGAGGATTTTTATATAAGTATCTTTTCTGACAATACCTGGCAGAAAGCTGTTAATGCAGGATATCCTCTTAATACACAGCAAAATGAAGGTGCCCAGTCTTTGTCTTCTGATGGAAGGTATATGTATTTTACCGCATGCGACAGGAAAAATAGTGTTGGAAGTTGTGATATTTATTATGCTTTCAATTCAGAAGGTAAATGGTCGGAACCTGTTAACCTGAAATCGCCTGTTAATTCACGGGGATGGGAATCGCAACCTTCAATAAGCGCTGATGGAAGAACTCTTTTCTTTTCAAGCAACAGACCTGGCGGATTTGGGGGTAAAGATATCTGGATGTCAAAAAAGAATGATAATAATGAATGGTCAAACCCTGTAAATCCTGGCGATTTGATAAATAGTGAAGGCGATGAGATGTCTCCTTTTATTCACTTTGACGGGCAAACATTGTACTTCTCTTCAAATGGTAAAACCGGCATGGGGGGATTTGATATATTTCGTACAACTTTAAAGGAAGATAGCTCATGGACTGAACCTCAAAACCTTGGCTACCCAATAAACACTTTCAATGATGAAACAGGGCTTATTATAGGATCGGGTGGAAACCATGCTTATTTTTCATCAATAAGAGATAAAACAAACGGAAAGGATATTTACTATTTTGATCTGTACGAATCAGCCCGCCCAAATCCTGTATCGTATATAAAAGGGAAAGTGTATAACAGGGAAACCGGACAACTGATTTCTGCTGATTATGAATTAATAAATCTGACAACAGGTAATATTGTCCTTAAAAATTCAACAGATATTAATGGTGCTTTTCTTGTCTGTCTTCCTTCAGGATTCAACTATGGTATTAATGTCAGCAAGCCAGGCTACTTATTCTATTCAGAAAGTTTTATGTTTGAAGGGGAGCATTCCATATCAGAACCATTCAATAAAAAGATCGTTCTTAACCCTGCTAAAGTAGGAGAGAAGATGCAACTCTCAAATGTGTTCTACGAAGTTAATTCATGGGAGCTGAAAAAGGAATCAATAATGGAGCTAAATAATCTTGCCTCACTTCTGTCCTCTAACAAAGATATCGTAATTGAAATTGGCGGGTATACAGATTCTACAGGTACTGATGCATATAATCTCAATCTTTCAGAAAAAAGAGCTCTGTCGGTCGTTAATTATCTTGTTAATAAGGGCATACCCGCCTCACGCCTGAAGTATAAAGGTTATGGGAATACTGATCCTGTTGGAAATAATGTTACTTCAGAAGGCAGAAAACTTAATAGAAGAACCGAAGCAAAGGTTGTGGCGCAGAAAACAACCGACTAGCATTCTTTCTTAATCTCTAAATATTATCTTTACCTGTCGTAGCGGTAAAGTGCATATCTATGGTTTTCCCATTTGTAAGACAATATGATGCAATGGATTGTGGACCTGCCTGCCTTAAGATGGTAGCTGCTTATTACAATAAGAGTTTTGCGCTTGATTCACTTCGTAAAAAATGTTACATCACCAAAGATGGTGTATCTTTTCTCGGATTATCTGAAGCTGCAGATTCCCTTGGTTTCCGGACTCTGGGAGTTAAAATTACATTCAATATGCTACAGGATAATGTGCCTTTACCTTGCATTGTTCATTGGCAGCAAAAACATTTCATCGTTGTTTACAAACTTAAGAATGAAAAAGTACATGTCGCTGATCCTGCTATTGGAAACATTAAAATTAATAAAGAAGAGTTTATCAAAAACTGGGCTTCAGCTTCAATCGATGGCCAGCAAGTGGGACTAGCTCTGATAATCGAGCCTACCCCAACTTTTTTCAATAATGAGAACGATATAGAAAAATATGGAGGTTTCAGATTTCTTCTCAGGCATTTCAACCTTTATAAGAAATATGTTTCAAAATTAGCCCTTGGATTGTTTATTGGTAGTTGCATTCAGCTAACAATGCCTTTCCTTACCCAGAGTATTGTTGACATCGGAATAAACAACAACAACCTCGGCTTTATTTATGTTGTTCTCCTTGCCCAGCTTATGCTTGTTTTTGGAAGACTATCTGTTGAATTTATAAGAGGGTGGCTTTTGTTGCATATAGGTTCGAGAGTAAACGTCGCAATAATTTCAGGTTTTTTGCAGAAATTGATGTCGCTTCCAATAGCGTTTTATGACACAAAACTTACAGGTGATATTCTTCAAAGAATAGAAGACAACAAAAGGATTGAAGAATTCCTGACAACAACAAGTCTTAGCATTCTTTTTTCTTTTTTTAATATTTTTGTTTTTAGCGTTGTTCTTGCGTTTTTTAGCTTAAAAATTCTTCTCTTCTTCATCCTGGGCACATTCCTTTATGTTTTATGGATTTCATTATTCTCAAATAAAAGAGCAAACCTCGATCACCAGCGATTTAGGCTAATGTCACAGTCAGGGAACAAACTGATTAACATAGTAAACGGTATGCAGGAAATAAAGCTGACCCAAAGTGAAACAACTATGAGGTGGGATTGGGAAAATCTCCAGGCATCATTATTTGAGTTGAAGGTTAAAGCCTTAAGCATAATACAGTACCAAACAGCAGGAGCTACATTAATATATGAGATAACTAATATTATCATCACAATCATTTCTGCCACTGCAGTGCTAAATGGCGAAATGACCTTAGGCATGATGTTAGCTGTTCAGTTTATTATAGGACAGATGAATGTTCCGGCTAACCAGATAATCAACTTCTTTAAAATGTCCCAGGACACAAAAATAAGTCTCGACAGGCTTTCTGAAGTCCACGATCAACCGACAGAGGAACCTGAACCTGAGAATAAAATTTGGAGACTTCCTGATTATCATTCCATCTACGTTAATAACCTTTCTTTTCAATATGAAGGTCCACGATCGCCTTTTGCACTTCGCAATATTGATCTTGTCATAGAAAAGAATAAAACAACTGCCCTTGTCGGATTAAGCGGAAGCGGTAAAACAACGCTTCTCAAAATGTTACTTGGTTTCTATTCTCCAACTGAAGGGCAAATACTTATCGGAAATACTCCATTATCACACATAAGTATTAAAACATGGAGAGATCGTGTTGGTGCAGTTTTGCAGGATGGATATCTGTTTCCTGGAACTATTGCTTTTAATATTGCTCCTATGGAATATGATATTGAAGAACAAAAGTTGGTTGCTTCAGCTTCAACCGCCAATATTAAAAGCTTTATTGAAACACTACCCTCTGGCTATAATACCAGAATTGGTCATAATGGCAATGGTCTTAGCGAAGGTCAGAAACAAAGAATCCTTATTGCACGGATGATCTATAAGAATCCGGAAATAGTTCTATTTGATGAAGCTACAAATTCGCTTGACTCGGTAAATGAAAAAGTAATTATTGAGAACCTTGGAACATTCTTCAGGAACAAAACAGTTGTAATTGCGGCTCATCGTTTGAGTACTGTAAAATATGCCGATAAGATTATTGTCCTTGACAATGGTAGAATTGTTGAGAGTGGTGATCATAATTCTCTTATTCAAAAGAAGAGTTCGTATTATGAGCTGATAAAGAACCAGTTAGAACTAGGACATTAGATATGAGCAAGAAGGAAATCCTGAATTCCGGAATCATAGGTGAAATAATGGGATCACCTCCTTCAATCATTGTAAGATCAGGTACTCTGATCTTATTCCTGATGCTTGTTCTTTTTATATTGTTGGCAAGCCTGATAAGATATCCAGATACAATTCCAACAAAAGTTGAGATAACAACAACAAACCCGCCGATTACTGTTATATCGAAAATTACAGGGCGAATTCAACGGCTCATGGTGAGCGATAAAGAACTGGTTAACCCGGGGCAGATTCTGGCAGTAATGGAAACTTCTGCTTCGATTGAAGACATTTTAACTATCAGAAGGATCTTTGATACAATGAGTATTTCAAATTCTCCTGCATTACCTGATCTGACCGATCTGGGCGAAATACAGACATTCTATTCGGATTGCAAACGAAATCTTAATAATCTTGAAAGCTATGACAGAAATAATTATTATGGCGCCAAAATTAAATCCGTTAATGATGAAATAAACGCCATTAAAGATTATATTGAAAAAATTATTGTTAAGGAATCAATTTTTTCAGAAGATCTAAAAATTGAAGCTTCAAAATTCAGAAGAGATTCAATGTTATTTGTAGCTAAGGTCATACCAGCAAGCCAGCTTGAAATAACGCATCAGTCATATTTAAAAACAAGACTTGATTTACAACAATCAAGGCTCGATCGTGCATCAAAACTCATTGAATTAGCAGAGAAAAAACATTTTTTGCAGGAATACTCTATTAAGATGACTGAAGAAAGGGAGCTGCTCTTCTCCGCGTATGAGGAATCTTTTCTAAATCTTAAGGCGCAATTGAATATATGGGTAAATACATATTTCCTTACATCCGATATAAATGGAATAGTGACTTTTACAAAGTATTGGAGTGTTAATCAATCTGTTTTAAAAGATGAACCTGTAATGAATGTTGTGCCTCTGGATATCGGACACTTCATTGGCAGATCAAAACTTAAAATGCATAGATCAGGTAAAGTAAATGAAGGACAAATAGTAAATATAAAGCTTAGCGGTTATCCCTACCTGGAATATGGAATTGTAAGAGGCATAGTAAAATCAAAATCATTAGTACCTTCCGATAATGAATACATAATAGAAATAGAATTACCCGAAGGTCTCCGGACAATTTATGGCTTTAACCTTGAATTCACCCAGAACATGCAGGGGGTTGCTGAGATTATTACTGATGATGCTAGTTTGATTCAGAAAATATTTAATCCTTTCAGGTACCTCATTACCAAAAACAGGAGACAGCTACTTGCCTGAATAAGGCTCATAATCGCTGTCTTCTGATTTGCTTATCTCAGAATTATTGACAGTTCTATCTTTTGTGTCTTTCTTTTTACCGTATTTCATGTACAGCCTGATACCTAAAAAAACAAGCACAGCCGATATAAAAATAATATCTTTCTCTTTCATATATTTTAATTCTAAAAACAAATTTAAACAATTTACTGAAATTCTGATACTCGCCTTGCTTCAGAACCCTATTAATCATTTATTTATCATAATCATAGAGTATTATTAAATATTTTCGATATTTTCGTACTCTGAAAATTTTATATGTTTTTAGGGATACTCTTAATACATAAAAGACTGATAACTAATAGGATTGACTATGATAAGTAATAATCCAGAAGACTCTGTTCGTGATGAACAATCCGGCACAAATGCTCTTGGTGCCAGTACTGAGGAAACCACAGGTGAATTAAAACAACAAAATGATCAGGGGCCTGATGACCCAAATGATAAAATTGAAGTTTTAAATGCTGATGACCAGGATAATGTTGATGACCAGGATAATAATTCTGGTAAAAGCAAACAGCCAGAAATGCCTTATGAAAACCAGGCGCTACCGGGCGCTGAACATGATTTTGAAGAGATAGAATTACCACCTGTTGATTATTCAGGTTATTCGAAACATGAACTTGTTAATACACTTACTCTGATTGTTGAGAACCGTCCACCATCCGAGATTAAAGATGATGTTGAACGGATCAAAGCTCTTTTTTATAAAAAGCTTAAAATTGAATCCGACGAGAGAAGGAGTAAGTTTCTGAGCGAAGGCGGTAAGTTAGAAGAATACAAACCTCAGTCTGATCCTGATGAACCTAAAATCAGAAGTCTGCTTGACATTTATAAAGAAAAGAAGACAGATTTTATTAAGGTTCAGGAAGCTGAAAAATATGATAATCTCAAGAATAAATATGAGATCATTGATAAGATAAAAGATCTTGTTAACAGGGAGGAATCAATTAATAAAACGTTTCATGAGTTCCGGGCACTACAGAATGAATGGCATGCTGCAGGTGTTGTTCCACAGTCTTCCTTAAAAGATCTCTGGGAAAATTATCATCATGCCATTGAGGTGTTTTATGATTATATTAAGATCAATAAAGAGCTTAGAGATCTGGATCTTAGAAAGAACCTTGAAGCCAAGGTCAGTCTGTGTGAGAAAGCAGAAGAGCTTTTACTTGAACCGAATCCTGTAAACGCTTTCAGGGCGCTCCAGGACTATCATAACCGGTGGAGAGAAATTGGCCCCGTTCCACAAGAGTCAAAAAATGAGATTTGGGAGAGATTCAAAGAAGCTACTTCACAGATTAATAAAAGACATCACGAATATTTTGAAAAGCAGAAAGAAGATCAGCGCAAGAATCTCGAGGCAAAACTTGCATTGTGTGAAGAGGTAGAAGCTATTAACCTGGAAGAAATTAAGAATTTCAAAGAATTCGATGAAAGAGCTGCAAAAGTTGTAGCACTCCAGAAAATGTGGAGAACAATTGGTTTTGCCCCGAAAAAACAGAACAACAAGGTGTACCAGCGATTCAGGGAAGCCTGCGATGCATTCTTCGAAAAAAAGAGAGGCTTCTATGCTGATAATAAAGAAATACAGCTTAATAATCTTCAGCAGAAGACTGAACTATGTGTTCAGGCTGAAGCTCTTCAGGAAAGTACTGACTGGAAAGCTACTTCAGATGCCCTAATAAAGCTGCAGAAGGAATGGAAAGATGTTGGCCCTGTTCCGAGAAAACAATCAGAAAAATTATGGAAAAGATTCAGGAAAGCCTGTGATCATTTCTTCAACAGGAAAACTGATTTTTTTGCCCATCTCGATACTTCTTATGAGGATAACCTCAAAGCAAAACTTGCTATCATCGATGAACTCGAGAAATTTGAGCCGGGAACTGATGTTCAGGCTGCTTTCGACAGGCTTAAGGATATCCAGAGAAAATGGACAGACATAGGCTTTGTACCCTTCAATATGAAGGATGAAATAACAAACAAGTACAGGAATGCCCTTAATAAAGAATTTGATAAACTCAAAATTGGAGATGACGATAAGAATATTCTGAAATATAAAAGTAAACTCGATAATCTTAAAGCCAATCCAAAAGCCTCGAGAAAGGTCAGGAACGAAAGAGACAAATTCTTTACAAAAATAAAACAACTTGAGAGTGATATAGTACTCTGGGAAAACAATATCGGGTTCTTCGCAAAATCAAAGAATGCCGATACAATGATTAAAGAGGTTGAAGAAAAGATCGAAAATGCAAAGAAACTGATTAAAACTCTTGAGGAAAAAGTAAAGATGATTGACCAGTCGGGGCTCGATGATTAGTTTTATATAATAATATTCTATTGAATTGGCTGAAGTTAAGTATGTATTTGTAACAGGTGGAGTTACTTCATCCCTGGGAAAAGGAATTATCTCTGCCTCTCTTGCGAAACTATTACAGGCAAGAGGTTATTCCGTAACAATCCAGAAGCTTGATCCTTATATTAATATTGATCCGGGTACGCTGAACCCTTATGAACACGGGGAGTGTTATGTTACCCTCGATGGTGCAGAAACTGATCTTGACCTTGGGCATTACGAGCGTTTTTTGAACGTTCCCACTAGCCAGGCAAACAACGTTACTACAGGCCGCATTTACCAGTCGGTTATAACAAAAGAAAGAAGAGGTGACTATCTTGGAAAAACAGTTCAGGTTATACCTCATATTACTGACGAGATTAAGCGAATGATAAAGCTTGTCGGATCAGGAAATAAATATGATATTGTTATAACTGAGATAGGTGGTACTGTAGGCGATATTGAATCATTGCCCTATATTGAATCTGTAAGGCAACTAAAATGGGAACTTGGTACTCAGAATGTGATTGTAATCCATCTTACACTTGTACCATTTCTATCGTCAACCGGCGAATCAAAGACAAAGCCTACCCAACATTCGGTGAAAGAGCTTCTCGAAACAGGGATACAACCTGATGTTCTTGTATTGCGGACAGAAAAACATCTGAACAACGATGTTAGAAGAAAAGTAGCATTATTCTGTAACGTTGAAGAGAATGCAGTTATTGAATCTCTTGATGTTTCAACAATATACGAAGTTCCCATAATGATGCTCGACCAGGGACTTGATAAAACGGTTTTAAAAAAGCTGAATCTTCAGGTAGGTCAGGAACCTCTGCTTGCTGAGTGGAGAGACTTTCTTTCAAGGCTCAAAAACCCTAAACATAAAGTTCATATTGGATTAATTGGTAAATATGTTGAGCTCCCCGATGCATACAAATCAATTGCAGAATCATTTGTTCACAGCGGCGCAATGAATGAATGCAAAGTTGATGTGGTTTATATTCACTCAGACGAGGTAGATGAGAATAACTATGAAAGCAAACTGAAAGGTCTTGATGGTATTTTAGTGGCTCCCGGGTTTGGTTCCCGTGGTATTGAGGGCAAAATACTTGCCGTAAGGTTTGCAAGGGAAAACAACATTCCTTTCTTTGGGATATGCCTAGGTATGCAATGTGCTGTCATAGAATTTGCACGAAACGTTCTTAAACTTGAAGGCGCTCATTCAACAGAGATCAATCATAAAACAAAATTCCCGGTGATTGATCTGATGGAGGACCAGAAAAGTATAACCGAAAAAGGAGGGACAATGCGATTGGGTGGTTATAAATGCACAATAAAAAGTGACACAAGAACATTCGACGCCTATAAAAAAAATGAAGTTATAGAGAGACACAGACACAGGTATGAATTCAACAATAAGTTCCTTGACCAGATAATTGAGAAAGGAATGATGCCTGCTGGAATAAACCCGGAGTCGAACCTAGTTGAAATAATTGAGATTCCAAGCCACAAATGGTTTGTTGGAGTTCAGTTTCACCCTGAATACAGTAGCACTGTTTTGAATCCACATCCACTTTTTGTTAACTTTGTCCGCGCATGCATTAAGAAAATTTAATAGGGACGAATTGTCATACAAATTACAAATCAGTAAAAAATAAATTTCAAATAAATACGAATGGACAGGAATACAATAACAGGACTAATACTAATTGTTTTAGTTTTCCTTGGTTTTGCCTTATATAATAACAGTCGTTTAAATAAAGCTTATGAAAAAGTTATTGCCCAGGCTGAAGAAAGCTATTCAAAAGGCAATCTCGCAACTGCAAGGACAGCGTATTATGAAGCACAGAGATTGAAACCAAACAATCAAGAGGTTCTTTCAAAGATTAATGAAATTAACAGGCAACTTGATGTTGATCTTGATTCATTAAACACTGATGGCAACAGACAAATTACAGATTCCTCCTTTGTCTCACAGCCTATTGAAAACCAGGATCCAGGTTCATACGGCGTTTTTGCGGAGGCTGCAAAAGGTGACAATGATTTTATTACTCTTGAAAACAGCAAATTAGAATTAAAGATAGCCCTTAAAGGTGGACGTGTTTATTCTGCCAGGATCAAAGATTATAAAACGTGGGATGGTCGTCCTCTGATTCTCTTCTCAGGCGATTCAACAATATTTGGTTTTAACTTCTATACAGCTGATAACAAAGCTGTCCAGACAAATAATCTTTACTTTAAGCCTGTGTCTGAACAGAAATCGTTTATAGTTTCAACCGATCCGCAAACAGTCAGCTTAAGGTTAATTGTTGATGAAAATAAATATATAGAATACAGGTACACACTTGAACCTGATAAATATATGGTCGACTTCGATGTGGCATTCCAGTCAATGGATGGTGTTATTGCAGCAAACCAGAAAAGTCTTACTCTCGACTGGAGGATGTATATACCTCAACAGGAGAAAGGAAGACAGAACGAAGAACAATACACCACAATTAAATACAAATATTTCCAGGATGATGTTGAAGGATTAGGTTTAAGATCAAAGAAAGTTATTGAAGAAGTTGATCTTGCAACAAAACTTATCTGGGTTGCATTTGAAGACCAGTTTTTCTCATCGGTTGTTATCTCGGAAGATTACTTCCTGAATGGCACTGTAATCTCAACAAAAACACCTGAGTCACCCAAATACATCCGGTATTATACTTCAGAGCTTGGAGTTCCTTATGATCCGGCGTCACCACAACAGATTAATTTGAAGATGTACTTTGGGCCAAACCATATTAACACTTTAAAGAAAGAAGGTTACGAACTTGACCAACTTGTAAACCTTGGTAAAAATATTATCGGATGGATTAACCGCTTCATGATAATACCTGTATTTAACTGGCTCGAAAGATTCATTGGTAGCTATGGAATTATTATCCTCATTTTAACAATCCTTATTAAGATTGTACTCTTCCCTCTTACTTTCAAATCTTATCAGTCGACTGCAAAAATGGCTGTTTTGAAACCCAAAGTGGAAGAGCTTAATAAAAAATTCCCAAAAAGGGAAGATGCAATGAAGAAACAGCAGGCAACAATGGATTTGTACAAGAGAGCCGGAGTAAATCCAATGGGAGGGTGCCTGCCAATATTGCTTCAGATGCCAATACTATTTGCAATGTTCAGGTTCTTCCCGGTATCTATAGAACTAAGACAGGAAGCTTTCCTGTGGGCAACTGACCTTTCAACGTATGATTCTATACTGAATCTTCCTTTCACAATACCATTCTATGGAAACCACGTCAGTCTCTTCACGATATTAATGACAGCATCAACATTGCTTACAATGAAGATGTCAGGATCCTCAGCAGGATCTGATCAGCCAGGAATGAAATTCATGATGTATATTATGCCGATTATGTTCATGTTTATTCTGAATAATTTCTCGGCAGGTCTTACATATTATTATTTCCTTGCTAACATGCTTACTTACATTCAAAACATTGTTTCAAAACGATTTATTGACGCGGACGCCGTTCTTGCAACTCTCGAAGAAAACAAGAAGAAGCCTTTGAAGAAATCGAAGTGGCAACAGAGACTTGAAGAAGCTGCAAAACAGAGAGGCATTAATCCTTCGAAAAGATAATAACTGGATTTTTAAAAGGGTGTCTCATCAGGCACCTTTTTTTATTGGTACTGCTGGTTACCTGGTTACCTAGTACCTAGTACCTAGTACCTAGTACCTAGTCCCTAGTCCCTAGTACCCAGTACCTAGTACCCAGTACCCTATCTATTCAGTTTGTTTTTCTTTTGACTTATGTTAACTTAACAAATGTTAAATAAATTGAAATGGCCATTACAATAAAAAAATTCTCTTAAATTTATTTCTTTCAAGAATGTAGGTAAATGGCCAAGAAATTTAAAAACAAAGATTTAGCTGCCAAATTAGGCGTATCCAGTACACTTGTTTCACTTGTTCTTAATAATAAAGCTGATCAGCAAGGTATAAAAAAGGACACTCAGGAGAAAGTTCTATCCCTTGCCCGCCAGATGGGTTATTTTGATATTCTGCAGGATAAAAATGAAATTTCTCCTGTTGAAGAAAAACCAGGAGTTCTGGGAATGATTGTACCTTCAGTAAATGATCCCTTTGTAGTACAGATATCACCCTTTCTGCAGAAAGCTTTTTCAAGTATTGGCGTTGGATTTTCAATAGTAACAAAAGATCCTGATGATCAAAGATATGACAGGCTTATTAATACTTTCAGAAAGTTTTATAGCGGGCTCATTCTTCTTGGTAATGCAGCTGACGAGAACACAATCCGTACATTAAGAACTGCTGACTATCCATTTGTACTTCTTGAAAAAACAACAAAGACGCAACGTCTTAATACCATAAGTACAGATACAACTGCCGGAGCAACCCTCGTTGTCAATCACCTCGATAAACTTGGTTATAAGAACATTATTATTGTAACTGATAGAAAAGCATACAGGGAAGACAAAACAGCTGTCTATGATCTTATGAATGCATTAAGTCAGAAAGAAGATATCAACAAGCCTGTTGTTGTAGAAATGGATAAACCTACAGATGATAGCATAGATACCGTGTTCTTTGATAAATTTCTTCGCCCCCCTCACAAGGCGGATATTATGATAATAATGAATGCAAGTCTAGTTTATCCAGTAATGGCGATGCTTCGGAAAAAGAATCTGCGGATTCCACAGGATATTGCCGTTATTTCAATGGAAGAAGGTGCTGGTTTCGATCTTCTTTTCTCACCGGTCACATGTCTGAGAAAACCTTTATCCGGAATGTCTATTAAAGTTGCCAATATGATCTGGTCAGAAGTTAAAAACTCAGGCAAAGGCAAATTCAAACGCCAGGTCAACATAGCGCCCGAGCTCATTATCCGAAGTTCCTGCGGAACTTTCAGAAATTCACAAAACTAGCATAAAAGCGCTAGAGGTTGTAGAGACTGTAAAGGCTATTGAGGCTGTATTTCTTCTAACTCTAAATACTCTAGGCACTCTAGGCACTGTTAATAACTGTTCATATCTCTCATTCAGTAATTCTCGTCATATAAAAATATCCATTATCTTTGTCAAAACTTGGTGTCACATCAATAGATGTGATGAAAAGGGAATGCGGTAAGAATCCGCAACAGTACCCGCTGCTGTGATGCCCTGTCGTTCATAACGATAATGGTTTTGTGAAACACCTGCCACTGTTCTATTAAGGATGGGAAGGCTTCATGAAACCGGGATAAGTCAGAAGACCTGCCAGGTTTGTATTATTCAAAGCTTTCGGGATGTAAAGCGCAGGATTGACTCTCCTTCCACGTTTGATTTCCCGGTTGCCATAATTAAAAAATGTGCCAGGAGGAATTGCTTTTGAAACACTTCTTATCTTATATAATATTCTGTTTGCCTGGTATTCTATCAGCTCAGAGCAACATTCCAAATAACGATGATACTATCAGAATAGAAGAGATTACTATCAAACCAACGGTTGAAACACCAGTTAACAGATTTTTTAAACAACAAAAACTTGATTCCGCAATTATCAGTAATCTTAGCTATGGTAATCTAGCTGATGTGCTAACCTGGAATACCCCGGTATTGATTAAAAATTATGGGCCCGGAGGATCATCTACTCTTTCTTTTCGCGGAACTGGTGCCTCAAATTCAAATGTGACATGGAATGGTCTGAAAATCGATAATCCGATGCTTGGACAGACTGATCTTTCTCTACTGCCTGTTGGCCTGATTGATGAAATGAGTATTTACTATGGTGGCGCTTCAATGAAATCTCTTAGTGGAGCCACCGGAGGAGTAATTGCGCTTGACAATAAGCCTGTATGGGAGAATAGGAACGTGATAACACTCAATTCATTTGCAGGGAGTTTTAACAGGTTTTCCGGTTTAATAACAGTTAAATCAGGTACAGAGTATTTTCAGTCAATAACAAAAGGATATTTTCAGGCTGCAAAGAACGATTTTAGTTATACAAATGATGTCTCCTCTGCACATCCATTCAGGGATATCCGTAAACATAGTGAGGGAAGAATGAATGGTTTTATGCAGGAACTTTACCTTAAAAAAAACGAAGACATCTTCTCTTTGCGATTCTGGTATCAGAATTATCGCAGGAATCTACCAGCATCATTGCTTGTTTACCCGGAAAAAAGTGGGGGTGAACAGACTGATGAAGCTGTCAGAATGATGCTCGATTATACCAGGAATACTTTCTCAATTAAGGCAGCATATCTTCATACTACACTTGATTATGCAAACTCACTTTCACTGATAGATTCCAGGAACAATTCATCCCAGTTTTTCTGTAAAGCTGAAATTGAGGCTATTACAGGAAAATTCGCATCCCTTGATCTTATTATCGGTGAGGAATTATTCACAGTGAATACAAATAACTATGATGATATTCCTTTAATGAATGTTGCAAGTATCTCTGCAGACGCTTCAACTGTAAACACAGGAAATATCGAAGGGAATATTCTTATCAGACAGATTTTACACAACGATAAGCTTCTTATCCCTGACTTCTCAACAGGAATATCATACAGGTTATTTCAAAAAAGTTATTACTTGAGAGCAAATTATTCACGTAGTTCAAGATTACCATCGCTGAATGATTTATTTTGGTCTCCTGGCGGTAATGAATATCTTAAAAATGAATATTCATATATATCTGAGATTTCACTCGATATCAAAGAAACACTTTCGGATATTTTTAATCTTGAGTTAAATGTTGCAGTTTATAATAATCATATTAATAATATGATCAGGTGGAAGCCTGCCACTGGTTCTGTCTGGTCAGCCGAAAACATAGGAGAAGCAAAGGGTTATGGTTTTGAAAACACTGTAAAGCTTGGATACAACAACAATAATGCATCAGCACTTTTTACTGCAAATTATTCTTATACAAAGAGTTTTGATAATAGCGATGATATTCAGAATCATAATCAGATCATCTATATTCCAAAACACCAGGCAAATGCATCAGTATATTTTAAATATGGAAAACTAACCTCTGCCTGGAAGTCTTCATTCTCAGGAATACGATTCATTGAGGCTGATAATTCGAAGTATTTACCTGCTTTTCTTATAAACAGTATGTCTGCAGGGATTCAGCATGACCCAAATTGGGGTTTGTTTCAGATTAATTTTGATATTGAAAACATTTTTAATTGTCAATACGAAACAATGGCCTATTATCCATTACCCGGAAGATCGTATGGAATCAGGCTTACAATCCAACTAACAAAATAACTTATGAAAAAACTATTATTTATTATCACGTGCGTTATCACTGTTTCATGTCTCCCATTTGAACGGCAGGAGGATATTTATAATCTTAGCGGAGGCGTTATAATTGTGAACGAGGGGACTTTTAATGCTGGTAATGGATCATTATCATTTTACTCTTACGATTCATCAAAAGTATTTAATGACCTTTTTTATTCGACAAATGGAAGGCCTCTGGGCGATGTTCCTAACTCAGTAAATGTTTTCAATGGCAGAGCATACATTGTTGTTAATAACTCCGGAAAGATAGAAGTAGTGGATCCTTCCACCTTTAGGTCAAAAGGGACAATAAGCAACCTTACCTCACCAAGGAACATAGCTTTTGTCCGTACCAATAAGGCTTATGTTACAAGTCTTTGGTCAGACTCTGTTACCATTGTTGATCCTGAGAATTTCTCAGTTTCAGGGTATATTAACATTGGAAAATCTTCTGAGTCTATTCTTATAGTTGGAAATAAGGCTTTTATATCTAACTGGATGGGGGGAAATGAGATAATTGTAATTAATACACTTACTGATGAAGTTATTGGTTCTATCGAAGTGGGCGCTGAACCTGAAAGCATGACGATTGACAGAAATCTAAGATTATGGGTGCTTTGTACCGGTGGATACCAAAAGCTACAGAATGCAGAACTTGATGTTATAGACATCAATTCTCTTTCGGTAATAAAAAAGTTTGTTTTCCCTTCTTCAACCAATTCACCTTCATGTTTGAGAATCGACGGATCGCTGCAAACGCTGTACTATATCGATAACGGAATAATGAAAATGGATATAGCAGCAGAATCCCTTCCGGTTGCACCATTCATTCCACAAAACAATGAAACATTCTACAAACTTGCTATTAATCCTGTTAATAACTTCGTATTAGTGACCGATGCAACCAATTTTGTTACTAATGGATTCCTCCGCATATATGACGAAAGAGGCTTTTTTGTTTCCTGTGACGAAACAGGAGTTACACCGGGAGAAATGAGTTTTGTGATTGACGTAACATATTATAAATGAGATATGTAATGTTATTTTCGGTATTTGTATTTTTATCTTCCTGCCATCAAAAGGAAGCTAAAACCAAAGTCAATGCCGAAGAGGTAAAAGATGATGAGATAATAATAATAGCTGATCGTCTCAGTATAACAAAAAATGAGTCTTTCACCGTAGTTAAGATTATAAATCCATGGCAGGGGGCAGAAACTGTCGAATTTGAATATGTTCTTGTTGAAAGAGGGAACGAAATTCCCCCCAATATTGCAGATAGTTTAAGTATTATTTATGTGCCTCTCCAAAGCATAATATGCATGTCCTCTTCTCATGTTGCAATGGTGGCTGCCCTTGGTGAAGAAAACAAAATTTCTGGTGTTTCAGGTAGCTCATTCATCTACAACGAGAAAGTTGCCCGCCGAATAAAAGCTGGAATTGTAAAAGATGTGGGTTATGATGCAGGACTTAATAATGAATTAATAATGAAAATAGGTCCGGAGTTGATTATGAACTATGGAATAGGAGCAGAATCGGCGGGTTATGTAGCTAAACTTGCTGAAGCAGGAATCAAAATAATGTTTGATGCTGATTATCTTGAAGATGATCCTCTTGGGAAGGCAGAATGGATTAAATTATTTGGCGCTCTATTTTGTAAGGAACAGCTTGCTGACAGTATCTTTAAATCGGAAGTTGAAGCTTATGAGAGTGTTAAGAAAACAATTGATGTAAAAATATCTACCCGCCCTAATGTTATGCTTGGTCTTCCATATAAAGATGTATGGTATATTTCACCGGGTAATTCATACATGAGCAAACTTATATCAGACGCTGGAGGAAAGTACCTTTGGGAAGAGGTTGTATCGGATGTATCGATGCCACATGGACTTGAAAATGTATTTATTCGCGCCATGAAGGCTGATTTCTGGCTTAATCCGGGTACAGCTCTATCAACTGATGACATCAAAGCGATCGATTACAGGCTCGCAACTTTGCCTTGTTTTAACAATGTATATAATAACAACCTTAGATTAAATTATTCAGGTGGCAATGACTACTGGGAAATAGGAGCTGTTCATCCTCATCTGATTCTTAAGGATATTGCTTCAATTCTTCACCCTGAAATCTACGGTGGACATGAATTATTGATGTACCGGAAGATAAACTGAAATGACCGGAATGAATCAATTTGACGAAAGAGGAAGGCATGCAAAATATATTTTCATTTTGCTCCTTGTTGCTTTGTTTGTTTTGTTCTGGCTCGATATTTTTCTTGGTTCAGTAAGGATTAATCCTTATGATGTTATAGAAGTCCTTCGGGGTGAAAATTTGAATGACATAGGATTGATAATATTCAATTTCAGGTTACCAAAAGCTATTTCAGCACTAATTGTTGGTGCTGCACTTTCCATAAGCGGATTGCAGATGCAAACAGTTTTTCGTAATCCTATGGCAGGACCTGATGTACTTGGCATAAGCTCGGGGGCAGGGCTGGGAGTTGCACTTACTATACTTGGCTCTGCATCTTTTTCTGTTGGTCTTGCATCATCTGCAGGAGATTGGGTGCTGGCTATTTCTGCCTGGATAGGAGCAGGGGCGGTGCTTTTCATAATTATGCTGATTTCTGTGAGGATAAAAGATATTATGATAATTCTCATTCTTGGAATAATGTTATCAAGCGGCATCTCCGCTATAATAACAGTTCTTCAATACTTCAGTAATGAGACAATGCTAAAGGCTTACGTTTTATGGACAATGGGAAGTCTGGGAAATCTTACATCTGACCAGCTGATAGTACTTCTCATATCTGTATCAGCAGGGTTAATAATTAGTTTTTTTTCAATTAAGATATTTAATGCCCTGCTTCTTGGCGAAAATTATGCTAAAAGTCTTGGACTAAACATCAGAAAGAGCAGGATACTTGTTTTTATATGTACTAGCATTCTCACAGGAAGCGTTACAGCATTCTGTGGTCCCATTGGTTTTATAGGAGTAGCTGTTCCCCACCTTGCAAGGTTAATGTTCAAGACATCGGATCATAAAATCCTGCTTCCCGGCACTTTGGTAACAGGAAGTTGTGTAATGCTTGTTTGTGATGTTATTTCGCAGCTACCAGGTTCTGATACAGTTCTTCCCATAAATGCAGTTACATCATTTATTGGAATACCAGTTGTTGTTTGGGTAATACTTAAAAACAGGAAGTTCTCAATGGCATGATGTACATGAAAAAAGATTCAGTATTTTGGTTCAAATCACTCGTTATCGGATATTTTGAAAATTCCGGAAAGCATAACCTTCTGCCGCCTCTTTCAGCTTCGGCGTCAAAAGGAGAACTTATTGCTATTGTAGGAAGAAATGGTATTGGAAAAAGCACTCTGATCAGGACTCTTGCAGGTATTCAAACAAGGCTTCAGGGTGAAATTGCCGTAAGGCAGAAAGATCTGAATGAGTTTTCAATTAATGAAATTGCCCGGATGCTTGGCTTTATCTCAACAGAGATTGTTCGTGTAAGCAATATGAGTGTATATGAACTTGTTTCCCTTGGCCGGTATCCTTACAGCAACTGGATAGGAAACCTTACAAATTCCGACCGCAATATTATTATGAAAGCAATTGAAAGAACTTCAATTCACGAATTATGTAACAGATATATTTCTGAGTTGTCAGATGGAGAACGACAGAAAACAATGATCGCAAGGCTTATTGCCCAGGACACTGAATTTATGCTTATGGATGAACCAACAGCTTTTCTTGATGTGAGAAGCAAATTTGAAATTCTTCATTTAATGTATAGCCTTACAAGACAGGAAGGTAAAACAATAATTTTTTCCACGCATGATCTAAATATTGCTTTGAAGTACTCAGATAAAGTTTGGCTGGTTCTTGACAATGGTCTATATGAAGGTGCTCCAGAGGATCTAATGATCAAAGGAAAATTTGACAAACTTTTTGATTCTTCTACTGTAAGATTTAATTCTGAAGATGGAAGCTATTCATTCATTGACTCAGCAACTCACGAAAAAATAATGATCTCGGGTAATCGCAAAAACCTTCATTGGACCGAAGAAGCTGTTAAGAGAGCCGGGTATTCACCTTCAAACGAGGCATCCAGACTAAGGATAGAGATAACGGGCAATTCCTGGATCTTGTCATATCCGGGTGGTGAGTACGAATACCTCGAAATTTATGAACTCGTTAAAGCTTTGTCCAAAATTCCTACTGGTGGTATTTACGATAATTATCGATAAATGATCCAATCTCTTCAACAGGCAGTTTTTTTGCAATTATCTTTTTGTTTCTGTCAAGAATATAAACAAGTGGAGTAGACTGGACATTATAATAGTAATCAAAATGGCTTTTACGCTCAGGGTCCCATCCATTGATCCAGGTTATTTTATTATCTTCAATATACTTTGTCCAAAGATCTTTTTCAGCAGTTGTACAAACAGCAAACACTTCATAACTATAGCTCTTAGGTTCATCGTAGAACTTTTTAAGTTTAGGTGTTGATTCTTTGCAATGACCACAATTAGGTTCCCAGAAATACAGTATCGTAAAGTCTTTTTCAACATCTTCAAGGGCAACATAAACTCCTTTGTATGAATTCATAATAAGATTTTGAGCTGTTTTGCCAATGAGATTAGGCCTTATCAGGTCAATTTGCTTCTTCAGATCATCTTTGAATTCTTTTGTAATCCAATCAGCTTTCCCTGAAAGGTAAATATCATCTGCAAGTTTCACCATAACTGCATCATGTCCCATTATTTCACTCTCTCTGAAATGATTGAAGAGGTAGACTGCCATAAACTGAAAATTCTTATAGTTTTTTTCTACTTTTTTTATAAGCTTGTCAATTTCCTTATTAATTGAATCAGGAGCCGGGATAACAACCTGGTTGAAAAAAGCATCAAGTCTCGACTGGAGAATAGGGGTCCTAAGTAATCTTTCATCACTTAGATCAACATTGTCAAAGAAATGATCCTTATTATAATTATAACTCAAAAGTCCTCTAATTGAATCAGGATTTGCAGCTCCTTCAGGCGCCTTAAACTCCGGTAATTCGATAGGAATCAAAGATTTAACGAGCTTGGACAGGAGAGTGCCTTCATTTTGAGTAACTACACTATGGAGATAAGACTTCATCTTCTCTTCCTGTTCTATCCTCATCTTCGACAGTATATTGGTAGAATCTTTATCAGCCTGATTGTTCTGAACCCTTTTGGCAAGGTTTGATGCAAATTGCTGCATTTTTATCCATTGTCTCTGGTAGTCAACAAAAGCTGTATTCTCTGTTGAACCCTCAAAACGAAGGGTATTTATATAATCGGGATAATCGCAATATGTTGAGAAATTCTGATCATCTGATATAAGGATTTCAAAATATCTCCTTCCTGGCATAACAATCATATATATTCCTTTTGGAAGGTCTTCTTTCCCCGAGAATACCCCATGTCCCTGCTTATCAAGTATTAATGTATCATTAAGGTATTGCTTATCCCCAAAGTGATATGCCAGGAAAACTGTTGAATCTGAAAGCCCTTTTATTGTTACATCAATTTTGTAAGCATTTGCAGATTGTCCGTACGATGAGAATGATAAGACAATGAAAAGAAAAATGAATGAAATACCAGTTTTCATTTATATTCCGTTTTTAGTTTCAATAGTACAAATTTAGATAATGCATTTTCCATGCCAAAGCAGAAAAGAGAGATTTAATTAAAAAAAGTGTACATTTGATTTGATAAGCTGATTTGCAAATGAAGATTTCTCTTCTTATTCCTGTAAGGGATTACGATATTGTGGCAATTGTTCATGTGATGAGGAACTGTATGGATAAAGTTCCTGAACTAACGGAAATTATAATAGGAGATGATGGTTCTTCGCCTGACTTCAGGGCTAAGTACAGATCTCTTGAAGGAAATAATGTCAGACTGCTGGTATCTGAAAAAAACATTGGGAGAGCAGCAATAAGGAATAGACTTGCATTGGAGGCACAGGGTGATTATCTGCTCTTTATTGATGCCGATACAATGGTTCCATCAACCGCTGAAGCGTATCTTAAAAAATGGATTTCTTTTGCTGGTAAAGCTAAGGTTTTGTCAGGTGGTATATTATATCCTGAAAGTGCTCCAGGCGATCCTGATAAGTTGCTTCGATGGAAGTATGGACGAAAAAGGGAACAAAGAAAAGCTGCTGAAAGAAATAAAAATCCTCACTCAGGATTCTCTACTTTTAATGTTCTTATTGAAAAATCTGTTTTTTCGAAGATCCGCTTTAATGAAGAACTCATAAACTACGGGCATGAGGATACATTGATGGGATATCAGTTAAAGAAAGCCGGAATTAATATTTTACATATCGACAATAACCTCATTCACGAAGGTGTAGAAACTAACAAAGAATTCCTTACAAAAACTAAACTTGGAATAGAGAACCTTAGCAGGTTATACGACAAAGTCACTGATAAAAGAACATTCAGCGATACAGTTCTACTTCTTAAATTCTACGAAAAACTTAGTTTGTTAAGGCTTACAAGAATCCTTGCAAAGATATATATTAAATATCGCGACAGAATGGAGATAAGCCTTGATTCAAACAAGGTCTCACTGAAGCTGTTTAGTCTGTATAAGATTTGCATGTTTTGCACATTCAGGGAAATTCACAGACGAAAGCATATTCTACCGATATTTTAATACGAATACTTGCCAGGTACATAGATAATGACTTTCTTCGCATGTACTTAAGAGCCTGATCTGAATAGTTCTATATAGTTTTCATCAGATCTTACTGCCTTAAGCACAAAATCGAACCTGTCAATCATTGTGCAAAGAAAGAAATCAGATGGTGGTGAGAAGTCTATATTTGATGGATCAAAAAATCTTTTTCCTGCTGTATGTTGGAGATCTGTGATCCTGGAAGCTGAAACAGGAGCTTTCCCCAGGATTTTTGAAGCAATAATTTCTGCACAAAGAACATCTTCTTCAGCAGAAATATTAGCCCTATACCCCATAGCCACAAGAGAAACATGTGAAGGATTAATTTTTTTTATGTAATTTGCTACTGCTCCTGCGTTAACAAGGCTTCCTGTAAGGAGCAGTTCGGCATTAACAGCATTAGCAAGCCCTTGTGTTCCTGCTGTTGTCGTATGAATGAGAGTTTTTCCGGTTAGATCTGTTCTTAATATTTCAGTAGGGCTGTTCCCAAAATCGAAGTTCTTAATTTTTTTTTCATTTCGTTCTCCGGCTAATACCGGATTCTTATATCGTGAGGCAAGTTTAAAAGCGATGTCGATTTCGGCAGTTGTTATCACCCTTGAAGCACCAGCATCGAATGCGTAGCATGCAACCGAAAAAGCTCTGAACACATCAATTATTACAGTAACTCCCTTTGCATTTTTTGCACCATCGACAAATTCAAGAATTTCGACCTTCATTGTTTTAAACCTTTTACGAAAAATAATAATAATTGGTTTATCTGCATAACACAGCTGACAGATTTTGTATATTTGGTCATTATGCTGTTAAACTAAACAAAAGCATCTATGATCAATCCCCTGAAATGGACAATAGAGAAGCTGAAGCAAATCAATGAGCTTGTCTGGCATTCATCCGGAAAAGGAATATCAAAATGGGAATCATTTATTTACAAGCAGCTGCGTATAATGATTCTTGCAGGAAGAGGGTTTAATAATGATAAGGTGCAGCTCAGAGCTTCCGCTCTGACTTTTTACTCATTGCTTTCTCTTGTGCCTGTTATTGCAATTGCATTTGCTATCGCAAAAGGTTTTGGAATTGATAAAAGTCTTGAGAGAGTTATTGAGAATTCAAATTTTCAGACCGAAGTTGTTGACTGGTTAATGCTTAATGCCAGAAATGCATTGCAGAATACAAGCGGTGGTTTAATAGCCGGAGCCGGGGTGGTTATACTCTTCTGGTCAGTGATCTCATTACTTGAGAATATTGAGAACTCTTTTAATCATATCTGGCAGGTACGGGTTGGCAGACCGTGGTACCGGAAATTTACAGATTATTTTACTTTCTTATTAATAGCGCCAATTTTCCTAATACTCTCAAGTAGCTTCACAGTGTTTGCCAGTACCGAATTGACTGAATTCATGTCAGGGGCAAGGATACTGGAATTCTTTAAACCGATAATCACATTTCTTTTCAAATTTGCCCCTTATTTTCTTTTCTGGATTTCTATGACTATTGTTTTTATTGTAATGCCCAATACAAAAGTAAAATTTGGACCTGCAGTTATTTCTGGTATTATTGCTGGTACTATTCTTCATCTTGTACAGTGGGTGTATTTTGAACTACAGTTCGGTATTACAAACCTGAATAAAATATATGGAGGTTTTGCTGCTATCCCTTTATTCATAATATGGATGCAGACGAGTTGGATAATTGTGTTGCTGGGGGCTGAGTTGACATTTGCAAATCAAAACATTTCAAGATATGAGCAGGAGTTCCAATCATTGAATGTAAGCTATTTTCAGAAAAGAGCTCTTGTTTTAATGATAATGCACCGGATTGTAAGGAACTTCTCAATTGGAGAGAAGGCCTTAAGCGCTGAAAATATCGCATTGGGACTTAACATTCCGGTAAGGCTTGCAAGGGATATACTTCTTGATCTAAATAGTATTAACCTTGTATCAATGATAAATGAAAACAATACGGAAGTGCTGTATCAGCCTGCAATGGATATAAACAAGCTGACAATAAGCTTCATTTTGACAAGACTCGACAGGAAAGGCTCAAGTCAGGTATCAATATCGAAGAATGAAGATTATGACAAAATTGTGGGCATCCTTGAAAAATTCGAAAAGAATATTGCCAAATCAGGAAATAACGTACTTGTTAAAGATATTTAAGCTTCTTTAGGATAGATTTTTTTTCTTTCATACTAAGAGTCTGGTAGTTCTCAACAAAACTTATAAACTCCATGAATGAGTTCCAGTTATGAAAGAAATAATGTGGCACCGGAAGCTTAATCTGAGTTGTGTCTTGATGTAAACTCCAGTATGATTCAAGGTTTTTTGATGGGTAAACTCTGTCGTTTTCGCTTGTAACTGCATAATCCCATTTGAACCCCGGTTCTTTCTGTTCCATAATTCTGTTATATAGCCATCTTAGTTCATCAAGCAATGATTTTAGTGTTCTATGAGGCATTCTTTCAGCGTTTGCGACAAATGACCTCTTGTTCCCAAACATCCTGAGATAGAATTTACCAATACTTTCCTCGGTCAGATTATTAAGGGTTCCTTCGAAGATATTAAGTGGAATGCCATACTTTTCGTCTGCCGGAAGTGGTGTTCCATTAACAGCTATAGCAAGATCAGCTTTGATGTTCGTTTTGCCCGAAAGATATTCTGCTGCCCAGACACCTAATGAAAATGCAATTACAATTATCCTGTCATAAGTCTTCATTTCAGGCAATATTAGCGCTTCATCTGCCGAATAATTATAGAACATAATAAAATCGAACTCATCATTGCATAAAGGCAGGTAAGTATTCTCATCTGATCCCCATCCTCCATATAACACTACCAACTTGTTGTTCTTTTCCCGTCTCCTGATATAGGTTTTCATTAAAAGTCTCTGAAAAGTATACCGTTATTTAAGCTGTCAAATATAGCTTATTTGCTTTTCATTTTACCGGGAATCAAGGATTGATAATTGAAAGGATGAAAAAAGAGGAGGAAAGGTGGCAGTGAAAATTGGTTCTGGTTTTATATGATAAAACCATTGTCTACTGTCTGATAAAAGGATTGGAACCACGGTCAGCTGGCGCTTGTCCTACGGTTCCTGATGTGAAAGTCAATGTCTGCAATACAATCCTGTTATTTTCACTTCCTATCCTTTTCACTCCTCTTATATCAATAGCTTGAGCTTGCTACAAAAATAGAGATTATTAACCAGTTAAACAAATTTATTTTAAATATGCGAATGAACAATATCTTATTTTACTTACATTTGAAAGAGCTCCTGGAACAGTCTTATAATTAATTATATGGTTGCGGAACTTGAAAAAATATCGTTTGACGATAATGGTGGTTTCCGTGCTGTCCCTGTCAGCGATTCAGGTACATTTTGGCACTTTCATCCTGAATATGAGCTTGCACTTAGTATTAAGAGCAAAGGTACAAGAATAATAGGTGACAGCGTTGAATTATTCGATGAGTACGACATGGTTTTTATCGCTGGCAACATTCCGCATTGCTGGAATTACAACAGAGCAGGGAAGAACAATCCGGATAAACATAGCATTATTTTACATTTTAAATTATCATCAATTGGCGAAGCTTTCCTTTCACAGTACGAACTGAATAGCTTTCGAAAACTACTTTCTGAAGCCGAGCGGGGAATTGCATTTCCCGTGGAAGATGCAAAAATGGCTGAGAAATACCTTATATTTATGACAGTTGATTCTGGAATAGATAAAATGATTGATTTCTTCCAGCTTATTAGAATAATGGTTAATTCAAAGAACCGATGCTTTATATGTTCTGATAATTACAAACTATCATATGATGAAAGAGGGAACAAACGGATGGCAGATGTATACACTTTCATACGAGAGAATTACTTCAGGCATATTTCTCTTGAAAAGATCTCGAGGATAGCAAAGATGAATCCTGTTGCTTTTAGTCGATACTTTAAAGAGAATTACGGCACCGGGTTTATTGAATACCTGAATCGGACAAGGACAAATAAAGCCTGTTACCTACTGAGGGAAACAGACTACCAGATTCACGAAATTGCCGAGGAATGTGGCTTTGGTTCCATCTCAAACTTCAATAAACGATTCAGAAAAATGGAAGGGAGATCACCCAAGAACTACAGGACTCAATTTAAAAACTAAATTCCGTCATTGGTATTTACTGAAATGATCGATTTGCATTGCACATCCTGAAAAAAGAATTATTTTTGCAGCCTGAAAACGGTTCCGTAGCTCAGCTGGATAGAGCAACAGCCTTCTAAGCTGTGGGTCGAGCGTTCGAATCGCTCCGGAATCACAAAAAAATAGAGACGTAAATTTTGCGTCTCTTCTTTTTTGTTCATACAGTCTCTACCACCTTTGCAACTTCCTCAATCAGTTTCTTGTTAAAAGCTTTTAAATCTTTTGGACTTCTTGAAGTAATCAGGTTATTGTCAATAACAACTTCTTCATCTACCCATTCAGCACCTGCATTCATAAGATCTTTTTTAATAGAACTGAATGAAGTCATTCTACGGCCCTCAACAACATCTGCTTCAATTAATAGTTGTGGTCCATGGCAGATCGCCGCAACCAGCTTCCCTCCGAACATAAATCTCTGTACAAAATCAACTGCCCTCTCATCGCGGCGCAGCTTGTCAGGATTTATCACACCACCCGGAAGAAACAAAGCATCATAATCCATATCAATAGAGTTGCTTAGTGTAATATCAACATTAATATCCTTGCTCCAGTTACCATGATTCCATGCTTTTATTTTACCCTTTTCTGGTGAGATGATATGCACAATAGCTCCATTCTCTTCCAGCGCCTTCTTTGGTTCGAATAATTCTGATTCTTCAAAACCATCAGTAGCCAATATCGCTACCTTTTTCCCTTTCAACTCATTCATTGCTGTTTAATTTGATTCTAAAATATAACCTTTGAAAGAAGTGAATGTTCGCTTTTTGAACATTTCACCATGTTATTTTATTTATAGTAATGGAATACATTAAATTAAACTCTACTGGAAATGAAAAATCAGAATATGCCTGAAGAAAACTATTCATCACGAATGAAAGAACTGCAGGAAAAGTTTAGGGCTCTGGAACATGAAATTGAAGATTCGGACACGAAAAATGCATTGTCAGCGATAAATGGAATGATACAGGAGGTTTGGCGTAAAGTCGCTAATCTGTCTGAAAGCAGTGAATCTACATCTCGAAGGTCATTTAAGGATATTGCGTCATTGTACAAGAATGCACCTAAGATGGATATGCCAGCTGTAAGCAATCCTCTTCCAGATGGAGCAAAAGCTCCTGATTTTTCATTAAGTGATGCTTATGGGAATCAGATAAAACTATCTGAACTCAAGGGGACAAAGGTTCTTCTTGTTTTCTATCCCCTTGATTGGAGCCCAGGGTGCAGTCAGCAACTTGACTTATATCAGCAAGAATATGCTGAATTTGAGAAAAGGGGTATTAAGCTGCTTGCAATTTCAGTCGATAGCATTTATAGTCATGGTGCATGGTTGGTTGTCAGAGATTTGCATTTCACCCTCCTATCTGATTTCAATCCTAAAGGTGAGGTTGCGAAATTGTACCAGATATACAGGGAAAAAGACGGATTTTCAGAAAGGGCGCTTTATATAATTGATAAAGATGGATTTATCAGGTACAGTTATGTCTCCCCTTACCTTAATCATGTTCCTGATATAAGCGTTCTTTTTGAGAAGATTGATAATATTCGTGAATCTGTCAATGTTTAAAGTGAAATTAAATGCGGAAAAACAGCTTTTTACATCGAAATAAAGGAGAAAGCCTCAGACCAGTTGAAGAGGATACAATAGTATTATATGGCACAACATGGTGTGGTATGACCCAGGTAGTTAAGCGTTATCTTGACAGGAACGAAATCTCTTATAAATATCTCGACCTGGAAGAAGATGTTGCTACTGTAAATCAGCTTAGATGGATTACCGGAGGTTATACAAGCCATCCAACAATAGTTATCAATGGCCAGGTTTTGATTGAACCTGATATTGATGAATTATCATCAGCATTATCTCGAAATGGGTACCTTTAATTATATCAATAATTAGAAGATCTGACGAATGGAACAAATCTGACAGACGCTACCTTCCTGGTTGTGATCTTGCCTTTTCTTTTAATAGCAAGAATGAGCTCCTGGTATGTTTGCTGATCGCCAACAGGTATTACCATTCTGCCATTCTCAGCTAACTGATCAATCAATGGCTCAGGTATCTGCTCGGGAGCAGCAGTAACTATAATTATATCAAAAGGTGAATGCTCTGGCCAACCTTTATACCCGTCGCCAGATTTAACAACGATATTGTTATATTCAAGCTTTCTTAATAATTCGGATGATCTTTTAGCCAGTTCATCAACTATTTCTATTGTAAAAACGCTGTCAACGATCTGAGCCAGGATCGCAGCCTGGTATCCCGAACCTGTACCAACTTCAAGAACTTTTTTTCTTTCACCTGGCTCTGCTGTCTGTGTCATTAATGCCACAATATATGGTTGCGAGATTGTCTGCCCATATCCAATAGACAGGGGAGTATCATTGTAAGCAACATCAACAAGGTTTTGGGGTACAAAAAGATGGCGGGGCACATCTCTCATGGCATTAATTGTTTTTCGGTCTGAGATGCCCCTGTTGATTATTTGCTTTTCAACCATTTCTTCTCTTTGCTGGGTAAAACGTTCATCCTGGTTTTTTGCTAATGTAATTGTAAGAAGGAACAGTAATGAGATAAGGAATTTCATAGATGTAAAAATTAATTTAACAACGAAATGCCTCTGTAATAACTTAAATATAAGAAGTATGTTCGTAATTCAGTCTTGGCTGAATAAAGAAATATCAATGTACTCCAAAGATGGAGAGAATACCATCAGCAAAAAAACTGATAACCCGTGTAATTGGGAGAAGATTAATCTCGGTAAAAAATGTTGCCAATAACAATCCGAGTAGAAGAAATGATCCGTATTTATAAAAAGCATTATAAAGGTCAGGATACCTCCTTAATGGATAAAAGAAAATGTGAGAACCGTCCAGGGGAGGAAGGGGAATGAGATTAAAAATGAATAGTCCCCAGTTTATCAATATTGCATAGTAAAGCAACTCCATAAGGAGCTGAAAGATATTATCTGCTGCGTGAAAATATCTTGCAGAAAGTGCAAAAATGAAAGAAAGAACGATGGCAAGTATTGCATTTGACAAAGGACCGGCTAATGCAATTTTTACAACATCTGTTTTCCTTTTAAGGTTTTGTTCATTGAACTGAACAGGTTTCGCCCATCCGAAGCCGGCAACTAGTAAAAAAATAAAACCAATAAGATCTATATGCTTAAGGGGATTTAAAGTAATCCTTCCCTGTTCTTTTGATGTAGGATCTCCACTCAGATGCGCGATCCAGGCATGACTAAACTCATGTACTGTTAAGCCAAGAATAATCCCCGGCAGGTACATCAATACTCTTTCAAGATTTAGTAAGTCCAACTTCCTTTAATAAATTCGCTTGTAATCAACAAATAAATCTGGTGCAAACATAGCAAAATGCCGGAATATCTCCTCATTTGTTCAATTCATGTCTTTTAAATTACATTTATCATTCTAATTTTGTTTTGTCAAACACAACAAATGAGAACTTCAATTAAACACAAACTGCTTGTAGGTTTTTCAGTTCTTATGTTGAACGTTGCAAACGCTTCATCACAAACTATTGATACCACATTTTATCTTATAACCTGTGGACCTGGAACTGAGACTTATTCCATTTATGGGCATAGTGCTTTAAGGATGGTATGTCCAGGTGGAGATATTGTTTATAACTGGGGAGTTTTCGATTTTGACACCCCTAATTTTGCCTGGAAATTTGCAAAAGGGAGATTGAACTATCTTCTGGCTTATGAACCCTTTGATAGTTTTCTAAGAAGCTATTTATATGAGGAAAGATATGTTATTATACAAAGGATAAATCTTAATTCATCAGAAAAAGCAAAAATGTTCGATCTCATAAATTTGAATCTTCAGCCGGAGAACCTTCAATACAGGTACGATTTTTTCTACGATGACTGTTCTACAAGAATCCGTGATCTTATTGAAAAAAGTGTGGGTGATAAACTTTCGTATGCAGATGATGGCAAAGATAGTATCAATCCTACATTCAGGCAGATGCTAAATAAATACCAGGTGCAGTATCCATGGCTTGATTTTGGTATTGACATGCTAATTGGAGTAAATGGTGATAAAAAAGCTGATTTTAGAGACAGGATGTTTTTGCCAATTGATATGATGGCAGGCTTGTCGGATGTGAAAATTGCAGGAGGTGATGAAACAAAACCTCTTCTTGGTACTGCTGAAATGGTGCTTGATTTTGATCCACCATCACCTGAAAAACAGATCCCCGGCCCTGTAGTGGTTTTTTCTGCCTTGTTTATGCTAATTCTGATTTTTTCATTTACATTCAGGAAAGTACTATATCTTAATATTATGGATGGTCTGGTTTTTCTGATTTTTTCAATTTTTGCGATACTAATGATGTTTTTTAATTTCTTCACCGATCACGAACAAATGAGAATGAATCTTAATATTATTTGGGCTAATCCTGTTCTCATCCTTTGCTTATTGTCTCTAGTACTAAACAGGAACGGCCAGGTGTATTTCAGGATTGTATTTTTTATTACAGCAGCTTTTTTGGTTGTGCATCTTTTGTTGCCACAGGAGTTCAATACTTCAAATTACCCTCTTATCCTTATATTGCTTCTCCGAAGTTCAGCTCGATCAGATTTTAAATGGAATCCTTTGACAATAAAAAAAGAGTAAAATGCAGGCTTCTGTTTGAACTCTTTTAACAAAAGTTTAACACTTATTAACAATAATTTAAAAAATGCTTGGTTTCTTTTGTATGCTTTAAAAAAGGTTTTACCATCTATTATTTTATAATTTAAATAAAAACAAATGGAGCAAACTGCAGACATCAGATTGTTAAATGAAAAAATCGAAAAGGAAAGCTCTTTTGTCGACATAATCAGGCTTGAGATGGGTAAGGTCATTGTCGGACAAAGGCATTTAACAGATAGCTTGCTGATTGGGCTACTTGCTAATGGTCATATTTTGCTTGAAGGAGTGCCAGGATTAGCAAAAACATTGGCAATAAGGTCGCTAGCATCTATTATTCAGGCTAAGTTTAGTAGGATTCAGTTTACTCCTGATCTTCTTCCTGCCGATCTGATCGGAACAATGATATATAGTCAGAAAAAGGAGGAGTTCATTGTTAAAAAAGGCCCTGTCTTTTCTAATTTCATACTGGCTGACGAAATCAACAGATCACCGGCAAAAGTTCAGAGCGCTCTGCTTGAAGCAATGCAGGAAAGACAAATAACAATCGGCGAGAACACTTTTAAACTCGATGAACCTTTCCTGGTACTTGCAACACAGAACCCAATTGAACAAGAGGGGACATATCCTCTGCCTGAAGCTCAGGTTGACAGGTTCATGCTTAAAGTACTTATTGACTATCCAACAATCGAAGAAGAAAAAATGATAATAAGGGAAAACCTTGCAAAGGATTTTCCAGTTTCAAATTCTGTTTTGAGAATCGACGATATAATCAGGGCAAGAAGTGTTGTGAGAGAAGTGTATATGGATGAGAAGATCGAAAACTATATACTCAATATTGTGTTTGCAACAAGAAATCCCGAAAAATTTGGTTTGTCAAGATTTAAGAGCATGATCTCGTACGGTGCTTCACCAAGAGCATCAATAAACCTTTCTCTTGCCGCAAAAGCTTTTGCATTTATTAAGCGAAGAGGATACGTAATACCTGAAGATATCAGGACAATTTGTGCTGATGTAATGAGACACAGGATAGGGTTAACTTATGAAGCTGAAGCTGAAAACATTAATCAGGATAATATCATAGCGGAAATTCTCAATACTGTTGAAGTTCCATAATTACATGAAAATCATCAGGCTTCTTCTTTGTTTCCTTTTTTGCCAGGCAACTAATGCGCAGGATCTTATTGGTAATAATTGTGGTGAGGTTAAAGAATATATGAGGGAAAACCATAAACAGATGAGCCTTAGTAATACAAATAACAATAATTACAGGTATTTGAAATATTCAGATTCAAGTGGCAGCACAACAATGCTTTTCTTCCTTGATTCAGATTCTTTATGTAATAATATTAGGATAATCTGCGACAAGAATGCAAAAAAAGACTTTGTAAATGAGTATAACTCAAAATATAAAAGAGTAGGGGAAAATATTTGGTTAGATACAAAGCCAGACAGAAAAATCAGGTTTGAATTAAGTGATGAAGAATACTCAAGTACTATTTCGATAAAAGCAGAAAAGTAAGTGTTATATGGATGCTGCTGAATTGATAAAAAAAGTGAGGAGGATTGAGATCAAAACAAAAGGTCTCAGCAGGCACATCTTTGCGGGTGAATACCATAGCGCTTTTAAGGGTCGTGGAATTTCTTTCAGTGAAGTACGTGAATATCAGTACGGCGATGATATCAGGAGCATTGACTGGAATGTTACTGCCAGGTTTAATCATCCTTATGTTAAGGTATTCGAGGAGGAGCGCGAACTTACTGTAATGTTGCTGATAGACGTTAGCGGTTCTGGAAATTTTGGTACAACAACGGGATACAAGAGAGATACGATGACTGAAGTAGCAGCAGTTTTAGCCTTCTCAGCTATTTTTAATAATGATAAAACAGGAGTAATCTTTTTTTCTGATAAGGTTGAAAAGTTTATTCCACCCCAGAAAGGGAGAACTCATATTCTAAGAATTATTCGTGAACTGCTTGACTTTAAGCCGGTAAGCAATAAAACAAGCCTCAATGAACCGTTGCGATTCCTGACAAACGCAATAAGAAAAAGATGCACAACATTTATCCTTTCTGATTTTATGGTACCTGATTTTGAAGAAGCTTTAAAAATCGCCTCAAACAAACACGATATCGTCGCTTTAAAGATATTTGATCCTGTTGAAAGGAGTATTCCTGATATTGGCTTTGTGAAAATTTCCGATGCTGAAACAGGCGAAGAAAGATGGATAGATACATCAGCACGTTCAGTTCGTGAAGAATATCGATCATGGTGGGAAACACACGTATCTTCAATAAGAAATACTTTCAGGAAATGTGGCGTTGATTCTGCAGAGTTGAGGACTGATCTTGATTATGTTAAACCATTAATCAATCTATTTGAGAAGCGTTAATATGAAACAGTATCTATTCCCTTTGATGCTTCTGTGCTCTTCACTGGTTTCAACATCTGGCCAGGAGTATGCTATAAGTACGGCATTTGACACATCAAGGATATATGTTGGCGATCAGATCAGTTTTATGATATCTGTAAGGCAACCTGAAAGTTTAAATATTAATATCCCAGCATTTAAGGACACTCTTATAAAAAATGTCGAAATATTAAATGGACCATTAAAAGATACAACCCGATCAACAAACGGGATGCTTAATATCACAGAAAAATATCTTGTAACATCATTTGATTCAGGTTTATACGAAATTAAACCCCTGTTTGTTGAAATCAATAAATCTGATAGCCTGTATAGATATTACTCCAATTATGCAACCCTTGAAGTAGTAAAATATACTGTTGCGCCTGCTGATTCTACAGCAGCAATTTATGATATCATAGGACCATACAAGGCACCTATAACACTTAGTGAGATAATTCCATGGATATTGATCGTAATCCTTGCAGCCGGCATTGTATGGGGGATAATATTCTTTGTAAAAAAGAAAAAGTCAGAGAAACCACAAGCAGAGGAAATTGTCATAAAAGAATTGGCCCATGTTATTGCATTCCGTGAACTTGAGCAACTGAAGAATGACCAGCTCTGGCAATCAGGCAAACTAAAGCAATACTATACAAGGCTGACAGAGATACTTCGTCTCTACCTTGAGAACAGGTATAAAGTCTTTTCATTGGAATTAACAACATCCGAAACACTTCATGCTCTGCTTAAAACAGGTTTTAGAAAGGATGCTTCATATCATCGACTTGACAAAGTTCTTACAACAGCCGACCTTGTCAAATTTGCAAAACTCGTTCCCGGCAACGAGGAAAATGAACTGCAGTTTGGTGAAGCATGGTCTTTCGTGGAAGAAACAAAGGAAATCCCTGCTGTTAATGAAGATAAAGATGGAAAGGAGGCAAAATTATGAGGGAGATTTCTTATGACCAGCCTTTATTCCTTTATCTGCTCCTGATTGTGCCTGTGATTGTTGCTTTCTATATACTAAGGCAACAAAAAGCAAATGCATCACTCAGAATGCCTGGCATGGAACCATTCAGAAATGCACAAAAAACATTCAGATATTATCTAAGGCATGTTCTATTTGCCTTCAGGGTGATTGCTATTTCACTATTGATAATTGTTCTTGCCAGGCCGCAGGCCACAGACAGGTTTCAGAATACTACAACAGAAGGAATAGATATCGTACTTGCACTTGATATATCAGGAAGTATGCTTGCCCGTGATTTTAAACCTGACAGGCTTGAAGCTTCAAAAAATGTGGCGACAGAGTTTATTTCTGGTCGTCCATACGATCGCATAGGCCTTGTTGTGTTTAGTGGTGAAAGTTTTACTCAGTGCCCTCTCACAACTGACCACGCTGTATTGATTAACCTGCTCCGTGAAATACAGAGCGGTATGATCGAGGATGGAACAGCAATAGGAATGGGTTTGGCTACATCAGTTAACAGGATTAAGGACTCGGAAGCAAAAAGCAAAGTAATTATACTCTTAACTGATGGTGTAAACAACAGGGGAGAAATTGCTCCTGTTACTGCTGCTGATATTGCCAAAACGTTTGGTATTCGTGTATACACTATCGGTGTCGGAACAATGGGAACAGCTCCCTATCCTGTTCAGACTCCTTTCGGAATGCAGTATCGCGATATGCCGGTTGAGATAGATGAAGCTATTCTGAAGGAAATATCTTCAATAACCGGTGGTAAATACTTCAGGGCAACAGGTAATGACAAACTTTTGCAGGTTTACTCAGAGATTGACAAGCTTGAGAAATCTATTATTGATGTCAGGCAGTTTAGTAGGAAAGAGGAAAGATTTCTATTACCTGCAATTATAGCATTTTGCCTGATTGCTATTGAGATTGTTTTGAGAAACACGTTTTTAAAGAATATTTCGTAAGGAGAAATAATATGCAATTGTTCAGATTTGGAAATCCTGATTATTTGTATTTGCTCCTGCTTCTGCCAGTACTTGTTTTGGTTTTTGTTTTAAATGGCATAAGGAAGAAGAAGGCAATCAGGAGACTGGGTAATTATTCTATTGTTAATACACTGATACCTGAAATATCAATATCAAGACCTGTGATTAAATTCATCCTGCTATTGATTGTAGTTGTTTCAATGATAATTATTCTTGCCCGGCCGCAGTTCGGCTCAAGAATTGAAGATGTAAAGAAAGAAGGAGTAGAGGTAATAATAGCTCTTGATGTGAGTAATTCAATGCTGGCTGAAGATATCCAACCAAACAGGCTTGAACGGGCAAAACAGGCAATCTCGAGACTTGTCGATAATCTTGAAAACGACAGGATTGGGCTAATAGTTTTTGCAGGGGATGCTTATACTCAGCTTCCTGTTACAACTGACTATGTTTCAGCGAAAATGTTTCTCACAACAATAGCACCTGATATGGTTCCTAAGCAGGGAACAGCAATTGGGGCAGCAATTGATCTTGGTATACGATCTTTTACTCCCGGAGATGGACGGAGTAAGGCTATGATAATCATTACTGATGGTGAAAATCATGAAGATGATCCTGTTACTAAAGCTGATGAAGCAGCCAAAGCAGGGGTGATAATTCATACAATTGGTATAGGTTCAACGGAGGGTGTTCCAATAAGAATTTCAAGCAATAATTATCTGAAAGATAATGAAGGAAATACTGTAATATCAAGGCTTGACGAAGAAATATTGAAAAAAATTGCAGTAAGCACAAACGGGACCTATGTACGGGCAAGTAATAGTTCAATAGGTCTTGATGAGATATTTAAGGAGATAAGAAAACTAAAGACCAACGAAATTGAGAGTACTATGTATACTGAATATAATGATCAGTTCCAGATATTTGCAGCTCTTGCAATCTTTCTTCTTATTTTTGAGTTTCTCATTATGGATAGGAAGAACAGGCGCTTGAATAATATTAAACTTTTTCGATTCAAAATTTGACAGGATGGGAAAGACAAATAAGATATGGGATGGACTGGTAAGGTTTGGCGCTATATTGTTATTTCTGATCTGTGTTATGGATTCAGCTCATGCTCAATCTGATAAAAAATATATACGCAAGGGTAACAGACAATATTCAAAGAATGATTTTGAGCAATCTGAAACATCATACAGAAAAGCTGAAGAGAAGGATAAACATGTTCCTGAGGCCACATTTAATACTGGTGATGCTCTTTATAAACAGAAGAAGTATGAAGATGCAGGAAAGAAATTTGCTGACTATGCAAATCAAACTGCTGATAAGCACAATGAATCAGCAGCATGGTATAACCTGGGCAACACACTCCTCCAGGCTGGTAAGGCAGGAGAAAGCATTGAGGCTTACAAGAACTCATTAAAGCTGAATCCTGATAACATGGAGGCCAAATACAATCTTGGTTATGCTCAGAATCTTCTTCAGGAACAACAACAACAGCAACAACAGCAAAACAAGGATCAGGATAAAAACGATCAGAAAAAAGACAAGGAACAGCAGCAGGAGAATAAAGAAAAACAAGATCAACAGCAAGATCAGCAGCAGGCAAGTGAAGGTGAACTTTCAAAAGAAGACGCAAAGCGACTGCTTGATGCCCTGGCAAACGATGAACGTGAAATTCAGGAAAAGGTAAAACGTGAAAAAGCAGCACAGACTAGAACGAGAGTATTGAAGAACTGGTAAATATGTGTTTTGGAATGAAAAAGTTACTTACATTTAAAATATTCTGGTTCCTTTCGCTGGTATTATCTGCCCAGGATGTAAAAGTTACTGCAGAATACCCATCTGTTGTTTCTATGGGTCAGCAGTTCATGGTTTCTTATACTGTTAACGCAGGAGGAGGTGAATTTACGATTCCTTCATTTACTGGTTTTACAAAAATTATGGGTCCACAAACTTCTTATAGTGAAAGCACCGAGATCATTAATGGAAAGGTTTCACGCTTAGTGACTTATTCATATATTTATTATTTGATGGCAAATAAAACCGGGAAATATGTGATTCCCCAGGCAGTGTTCACACTTAAAAATAAAGAATATTATTCCGATCCTCTCAATATTGAAGTAGTAGCTGATCCATCTGGCGTGCAACAGTCCAATAATGCATCTGTAAATGAAGAAACAAGCAGTACACAGTCATCCGATCTCTTTGTAAATCTTGCAATCAACAGGAAAGAGGTTTTTGTTGGGGAACCTGTCTATGCAACTGTTAAAATTTTTACAAGAGTCGACCTGCAGGGTATCAATGAAATAAAGTACCCTTCATTCAATGATTTTTTAAGAACTGATATTGAAACACCGCCATTAACATCTTTGAAACAGGAAAAAATTAATGGTTCAGTATTCGGGACAGGGGTTATTCAGCAATTTCTATTATATCCTCAGAAGGCAGGTGAAATCACAATTGAACCTGTTCAGCTTTCAGTTATTGTACAGCAAAAAACAGGTTCATCAGATCCTTTCTTTGGTGACTTTTTTTCTTCATACCAGAGTATACCAAAGACAATTGCAAGCAAGCCGGTTACTATTGCTGTCAAAGCTTTACCAGGTAATAAGCCTGACGATTTTTCAGGTGTTGTGGGAAACCTTAATATGAATGCATCATTAAGTGGCGATTCTGTTAATGTAAATGATGCTCTTACATTCAAAATAAACATCTCAGGAACAGGAAATCTTAAAATAGCCTCAAAGCCTGAATTGAAGCTTGCACCTGATATAGAAGTATATGATCCGAAAGTTACTGACAACCTGACAAATACTACTTCGGGAAGTTCGGGATCAAAACAATTTGAATATATACTTATCCCACGCCATCACGGAGATTTTACGATACCACCAGTTACATATTCATATTTCAATACTAGTACCGGAAAGTATGAGACTCTTAAAACAAAGGAGTTTAGTTTTCATTCAAATAAAACTGATGATCAGTCAAACGGGATAACGGTATATGGTGGAGTATCAAAAGAAGATGTTCAATATCTGGGAAAGGATATCCGGTTTATCAAATCAGATTCCGGAAGTCTTCAAAACGCAAAAAAAATATTCTCAGCATCTTCTGCATTCTATTTAATGTATGCACTTCCTCTACTTATTTTCTTTGTAATACTCTTTCTCCGCAGGGAATTTGTAAAAAGAAATTCAGATAGTTCTGCTGTCAGGAATAGAAAAGCCGTAAAAATCGCAGTCAAGCGTCTTCATGCTGCAGCTTTGTGTCTGAAGAATAATGAGTTGGATAAGTTCCATGAAGAAATCCTTAAAGCTCTCTGGGGCTATTTAAGCGATAAGCTTAATATTCCTGTATCGGAATTGACAAGAGCCAATACAATTTCAGCGTTAAGTGCTAAGGGAATTGAAGATGAGAGGATCAACAACCTCAACAAAATACTCGACACATGCGAATATGCACGGTTTGCTCCATCTGCTTCAGGTATTGAAGCTGAAAAAATTTATGAAGATGCATCACAATTCATTAAACTGGTTGAAAACTCAATAAGGTAAATATGAAATTTCTTTTAAAGTTAATATTACCGATTTGTATTTATTGTTTCCTGCCTGCTCCGGCTGTTTATTGTCAGACCTCATCTGATTTTAATAAAGGAGTTGAAAACTATTCTGCGGGTAATTATGAGGAAGCATTAAAGATATGGCTTAACATTTATGAGACTGGAAAACGTTCTGCTAACCTCAACTATAACATCGGAAACGCATATTTTAAATTGGGTAATGTGCCTAATTCAATATTATTTTACGAACGGGCATACCTTCTTGATCCTTCTGATGATAACATTAATTATAACCTTGAGATCGCAAGAAGTTTAACAGTCGATCGCTTCCAGGAAATTCCTGAACTGTTTTTTGTAAAATGGTTTAATCTCATCTCACTTTCATTGCATGGAAATACCTGGAGCATAATCAGCATCATAGCATTTGTGCTGTGTCTTGGCTTATTGTCATTATTCATATACTCCTCAAGTTATAGTCGGAAGGTTCTTGGGTTCTGGCTTGCAGTTGTATTTTTCGTCATTTCTGTCTCATCGATTTTCTTATCATTGCAAAACAGGACTCTTGTATATGATAGTCATAAAGCTATTATAACAATGCCCCAGGTTAGTGGGAAAAGCTCTCCTGATAACAGCGGCACTGATTTGTTCGTAATACATGAGGGAACCAAAGTAGCTATGGTTGATAAAGTTGGCGATTGGTATGAAATAGTTCTTTCGGATGGTAACAAAGGATGGATTCCAGCAAGCAGCCTCAGTGTTATTTGAAATCTGCAACCATTTTCTTATTTTTATCGTCTAAGATTAAACTGATCATGCAGATGAAAAAGAGCTTTGTTTTTCTGGTTTTTCTTGTTTTGGCAATTTCATGTAAGGAAACTGAGTTCTCGCCGGAGGGGCCGACAGACGTTCGTATCAGGAACTCCACAGGCAAGGATTTTAGTAATGTAATAATAAAGACCTCTGATTACGAAGAGGATGAAACTACAATAGCTCTTATACCTGTCAATAGTACAACTGAGTATATGCGTTTTAAAAAAGCTTTTCCAAAATTGCAGTTTAAGGCTGATATTCAACTCGGGAGCACAACACAGACAATTTCAACAGGAACTGTTGATTTTACTTATCTCCACTACCTGAGTACACAAAGGGTAACTTTCGATGTTGTTAGTTATTCAGCATCAGGGATTCCCGATTTACTATTGATACCTGAAGAAGAACTTGTACTTAAATAACTAATATCCTTGTTTTTATTTCCAGTCGACAGGCTCTATCCCATGTGCCTGCAGGTATTCGTTACAACTGCTAAAATGCCTGTTCCCGAAAAAGCCTCTTGAAGCTGATAATGGTGAAGGATGAACTGATTCAAGAACAAGATGTCTTGATCTTTCTATGTTCTCACCTTTTTTTTGGGCATAAGCTCCCCAAAGGAAAAAGACAAGGTTATTCTTCTCCTTATTAAGTGTTGAGATTACATTATCAGTGAACATCTCCCATCCTTTTTTCTGATGCGAGCCTGCTATATGAGCTCTGACAGTCAGGGTTGCATTCAATAACAAAACACCCTGAGAAGCCCATCGTTCAAGGTTCCCTGTTCGCAAGGGTTTATAATGCAAATCATTTTCAATTTCTTTATAGATATTGAGAAGACTCGGTGGGAGATCAACACCTTCGCGAACAGAAAAACATAAGCCATGAGCCTGTCCCGGACCATGATAAGGATCCTGTCCGACAATAACAGCTTTAACCTTATCGAAAGGACATAAATTAAAAGCATTAAAAATCAATGATCCCGGAGGATAAACTATAACGGTATTGTATTCATTCCTGACGAATTCGGCAAGCTTCAAAAAATACTCTTTTTCGAATTCCTGCTTCAAAACAGATTTCCAACTATCGTTTATTTTAACTTCCATGGCTCAAAATGCTAAAATAGTAATAATGAAATGAAAATGGGATAATATGTTGTTATTGAAATTGAGTAATTTTAGTATATAAATTATTTGATGATGGCAACGGAGATTGAACGCAAATTTCTTGTTACAGGGAACTTTAGAAATGATGCAATAAAAGAAATTAATATTATCCAGGCTTATCTTACAGTTGATCCTTTTAAAACAACAAGGATAAGATTAACCGATGATGAAGCTTACATTACAATCAAGAGCGCCAGGTCAGGAGCAAGCCTGGCAAGAGGTGAGTGGGAATTTAAAATCCCTGCTGAAGATGCAAAAGAGCTGATTAATATATGCTTACCTGGCCGTATAATTAAAACAAGATATATAATCCCATGGGGGAAACACAAGTTTGAAGTTGATGTTTTTCACGACAAGAATGAAGGGCTAATTATTGCTGAAATAGAACTTAGTTCTGAGAATGAATCGTTTAATAAGCCAGCCTGGCTTGGTAAGGAGGTTACCGGTGATCCTGCATACTACAACTCATCCTTAATAAAATAAAACTACTTTTTGAAGATAAAATAGACAGCCAGTATCAGGAATGTAAAACCGATTAAGTGATTGAACCTGAATTGCTCATTCTTGAACACCAGAAGCGTGAAAATTGTGAATACCAATATAGATATTACTTCCTGGATTACTTTAAGCTCAATTAGTGAAAAAGGACCGCCGTTTTCTCTGAATCCGAATCGGTTTGCCGGTATCTGAAGGGAGTACTCAAAGAATGCAATTCCCCAGCTTAAAAGTATGATTGCAAACAGACTCAGGTTCTCAAACCTGCTCATCGTTTTTAACTTCAGATGTCCGTACCATGCAATCGTCATAAAGGCATTCGACATCATGAGAAGTACAATTGTGCTTAATCCTTTCATTACCTGTTAAGATCATCAATAATCCTGCTCAGAACCTCTGTAAATTCATATCCTCCTTTTTTTGTTGCAGCAACATAACCTCCATCGGGGCTTATACAAGGATTAGCATTGGCTTCAATGACAAAAATATTATTATTTGAATCAGTTCTGACATCAACTCTAGCATAACCTCTTAAACCGAACAAATTCCAACATGCGAGGGCAACTTCTCTTAGCTTGTTTTCAAATGAGGAATCGAGTTCCGGGAATTCACGAACTGTATTTTCATATTCAAAACTGTCCATCTCCCACTTAGCATTGAAATCAATTATCTTGGGACGGTTTTCATCGTAACCGACAAATACAATTTCTGCAGGAGGCATAACTTCAGGCCCGTTTTTGCCTGCAAGAACGCTCATATTGAATTCTCTTCCATCAATAAAATCCTGAATAAACCAGTGGGCATCATCAAGACCTTCAAACCTCTGCTCAAATCCTGGTTCGCGAACAAAGACTGAATCGGCTGTTATGCCAAGTGAACCATCTTCCCATATTGGTTTAATAATGTATTTATGTCCTTGTTTCAATTTAGGCCAGTCCGATACTTTATATGATGTTGGGTTATTTATTCCCTTATCATTCATAGCCTTGCTTGCAAGTGTTTTGTTGCTTGTTATGAACATTGCTTCAAGAGGATTGCCGGAATAGGGAATTGAATAAAGATTCAGCAATGCAGGGATAAAATAATTAAGTTCTCCCTTGTTATTTATTGATTCAACAAGATTAAACACAAAATCAAATTTCTCAGCAGCTATAACTGCAATCTCATCCATGAAACGATCGGTGATTCCCCGCCTTGTAACTTCAACACCCAGGATTACAAGGTGTTTTTCAATATGGCTCACCTGATCAAGAACATCAAGTTCATCAGCAAGCGCTTCGGTTGAGGGTTGATTGTAAATAATGCAACATCTTTTCATTTCCAGTTTTTTTCAGATGCCGGGTATAATATTATTGATAAATACCCAGTCAATAAACAATGCATGCAGAACAATAAGAGAATGTTCTGCATGCAAAAATATTATTTTAATTCAATTCAAAAATGAATAGACTAACGAAATTAATTTCCGAAATTCCTTTTTATAGCTGCGGTCACTATCATTTCCAACAGTTGCTGATATTGAATACCATAAAATCGCGAAAGAATTGGAAGATCGGAGTGTACAGGATTCAATCCTGCAAGAGGATTTGCTTCGATAAAACAAATCCTGCCATTTCGGTCTGCTTTCAAATCTATTCTACCTGCATCAACCGCATTCAGAGCTTTCCATGCCTTTAATGTGACTGCCCTGCATTCTTCTTCGATGTCTTTATCCAGAGGCTTGTACTTGCAGAAATTCTGATAGTTTTCCTTTACCTCAACTGAGTAAGGAAGATTATCAGCACATATTACTTCCATACCGCCGATAACTCTGGTATCAACCCCATTCCCAACAATACCTACAGTAAACTCTCTGCCCGGAAGATATTCTTCAATAAGAGCAGGTTGTTTGAAATCACCGAGTATCCATGAAACCATCTGCGACAGCTCTGCAGGGGTCTTAACTAGGCTTTTACTAGTTATCCCTTTTCCAGTACCTTCTGAAACAGGCTTCACAAACAGAGGATATTCAAGTTTGCACTTTTTTAATTCAGATATATCAGTTATAAGACAACCGGCGCTTACCGGTACGCTTGCAGCTTCAACAATCAGTTTTGCGATATGCTTATTTAATGAAAGTCCCATAATAACGGGACCGCTGAAAACATAAGGGATCCTGTATTGATCGAGGATTGCAGGAACAACTGATTCTCTCCCGTCACCATACAGACCTTCAGCGATGTTAAAGACCATATCCCATTTCTTGCCGGCAGCAAGTGCTTCGATAAGCTGGAATGCGTTACCTATCAATTCTGTTTCGTGGCCCATTAATACTATTGACTGGGCTAGCGCATCAACAGTCTCCTGTTTGTCAAATTCAGCAGTCTCTTCCATTGAAAACCCGCGGTCAAGATACCATGACCGCAGGTCGAATGTCAAACCAATTTTCATTTATGGCTTATTTTTCCGGATATTCACAAATTACTCCCTTATAGTTACGGAGTACAATCTTTTCGCTGCTATGCTCAACAACATAGTCGGGGAGAAGAGGGATTTTACCGCCACCACCAGGGGCATCTACAACGAATGTAGGAACAGCATATCCGCTTGTGAATCCTCTTAATCCTTTAATAATCTCAATACCTTTCTTAACAGTTGTTCTGAAGTGTCCAGATCCGGGTATCAGATCGCACTGGTAAAGGTAATAAGGCCTTACCCTTATTTTGAGGAGCTTGTGCATCAGATCTTTCATAACCTGGACGTTGTCGTTAATGCCCTTGAGGAGCACAGTCTGACTTCCAAGTGGAAAACCACCATCAGCAAGCTTCCTGCAAGCCTTTGCACAATCTTCAGTAATCTCATCGGGATGTGAAAAATGAAGACTAAGGAATAACGGGTGATATTTCCTGAGAATGCCAATCAGATTATCTGTAATTCTTTGAGGCAATACAACAGGAACTCTGGTTCCGATCCTGATAATCTCAACATGTTCAATCCTTCTGATATTTGAAAGAATGTAATCAAGAGTTTCGTCATTAAGTGTCAATGGATCGCCACCACTAATAAGCACATCCCTGACTTCTTTATGATTTTCAATATAATTAAATGCTTTTTCAAAGTCCTGTCTTCCAAGTTTATCGAGCTTACCAACCGAATGCGAACGTGTACAGTAACGGCAGTAATTCGAACATACCTGTGTAACAGTAAACAGCACCCTGTCTGGATACCTGTGTACAATCCCTTTTACGGGAGAGAATGATTTTTCATGCAACGGATCGGATTGCTCGCTGTTTGTAACAATAAGTTCCTCAACAACAGGAATCACATTTCGCCGTAGCGGGTGTGAAGGCTTTGTGTCGTAGATCAACGAGGCAAAATAAGGTGTTATTCGAAGTGGAAGACGGCCCTTCAGATTATTGATAGCCATAATTTCCTTGTCGGATAACTTCATGATCTTCTGTAGATCATCAATGCTGGTAATAGCATTTCTAAGCTGCCATTTCCAATCATTCCAGGAGTTGATAGTTGTTAGAGGGAAGAAGCGGCGGATGAATTCCGCACTTCGGTTGCTAACTAACTGATTTGGGATTACGTTTTGCGAAAATAACGTGGTCTTCGCGCCAGGCTCTTCATCTGAAGAGCAACCCACGAGGCGACCCTCTGCACGGAAAGTCGTAGCCTCATTATTGTTAGCGTTCATAAGAGTGATGAAAAATATTCACCTTTTCTTTTAATTGTTTATTGGTTTTTAATTAATAACTAAACTTATTTTTAAAATAATTAGGGCGAAAATAATTATTCTATAAATACATTGTATCAGCTGACCATCAGAAATATTAACACATTTTCTATTTTATTAACAATTGATTTTTGCAGTGACTCTCAAGGCATAATAAACAACGAAAAAAAATATTTGTTATTTCATCTGCATGATATTTTTTACAATTGTTATAATATGCATCTAATCTGTAATGTAATCAGTATATAAAGATAGTCTTGTCTTTTATTATTATCTATTATCAACAGCCTGTAATAATCTGTCTTATAAAAAAACCTTCATATCTTTTATTAATTTAAGACATGAAGGTTTTTATACTAATATGGGGTTAGGGTTATCTTCGGGTTAAGGCTTGTAATTTAGGTTTTCGCTGGCCCATTTTATAAAGTGTTTCATATTAGGTAGATCAGTGTGACCGCCATCATGCTGACGCCAAGCAAGCTGTCCGTTCAGCATGTCAGTATTATAAGGAGGCATCACTTCATTTTTATAATCGTTTGAAACACCAAGATCTTTTACCCCAAGAAATTTGAATACTTCACCGGCAGCAATAGTAGCCTGGTAACTTCCCTTCTGGTCAAGCCAGTTAGCATCTCCTTTATCGGGTATGCCGTAGCTGATAAAGGTGAGTCGTGGGGCACACATTGCAATCAGAAAGTGAGAATCGACTGTAAGTTGTCCTGCGTTACCTACTCCAAATTTTGATTCAGAAGCGCCATATTTTAAATAATTGCCGCACATCCAATGATATTCACCTGTCGAGGTAAGAGTTTCAACTGCTTCTCCAAATACACGCCTGTGAAGTGTAGCGCCGCCCTTACCCGATGAGCCGACAAGAGCCATTGCAAACCTTTGTTCGAATGCTAGTGTTACAAGAGCTGCTTTTCCATACCTTGAAACACCTTCAATACCTACCTGCTTAGCATTTACTGTGGTATCAGTTTCTAGATAGTCCAATCCTCTTGCTGCTCCCCATGCCCAGGCTCTTAATGATCCCCAGTCTTCTGGTTTGCGAGGTTGTCCTTTATTTGTAAGACCGATAATACCTTTTGTTAGTCCGGCTCCATTGTCAGCTTGTATACTTGAAGGATCAATTGTTGCATATCCCCAACCAGCTGCAATAAGTTGCTGAGTTGCCGGAAGATCGGCAGCCGTCGCGGCGCCAGCACCAGACTGTTGTGTGGCAGGACCTGGCATGCCGAAAGGTGAAGAACCTGCTGGAAGTGAAATTGGAGCATAAGCAGGATACTTTTCAAGTAGTTCTTTAATAGCAGGATCACTATCTTCAAGTACCTTTCGTAGAGCTTTGTTAATCTGTGCAAGATCATCAGGATTTGGCTGCACCGGTGATGGGAGAGACGGACGTCCGAACATCATCAATACAGGCACAGGACCTTTTGCGTTGGCAGGGGTTACGAGTACCATATTGATGTTTACATCAATAGAAGGACATGCGGAATTATCAACGTGTCCAACAAGTTTCTTTGCAATTACCGGGGTTCTTCCAAGTCTTTCAACTTCCGATATTTCAACAGTCCAGGTAACCTGTGGTATATTTTCTGGCAAACGTCCGTAAAGTTCATTTTCAACAGCTTTAACTATTTCTGGTCTCCTTTCGTTCCACCATTGTTGGGGTGAGGTTACTTTCTTTCCATTATTCATTTTTAGGATCTCCGGAAGATCAGGATATGGTGAAGCAATTGATTCATCATAGTTTGCATGCCCGGGAACATCAGGTTCACTTCTCGGACCAGGCCTCAGACTTTTAATTCCAAGCTGATCCATCATATTCTGATGATCCTGTTCTGCTGTAAAAATAACAGGTTGGGCTTTATTTACATTAGTCTTGGTCTGCGCGTATGTGATTTGGCAGGAACCAATAATGGACCATGTAAATAAGAGAAGAAACAAATAGTTTTTCATAGTTATCTGGTTTAAGGTTTGTCTGTTCTGCAAATTTTCTCGAAACTTTCAATTTCAAATATTGAACACTGCAATATAATAATTTCATTTTTTTAGCTTTGTAACTTTTTGAAATTATTGGCATATATTAAGTGTTTGTAGTTCAAAATTGTTGATCCTTTAATAATTGAAATTTTGAAAGATTTCCTTACTATCAAGGGAAAAGTGACTTCATTTTTGCGGGATGTCCGCGAAGCTGTTTCGGGTACTGAGCAGGATTTTACAACAGGAAAGCTGGGCAGAGCTATTATGTTACTTGCAATTCCTTCGATCCTGGAGTTGGTAATGGAATCTGTTTTTGTTATTGTTGATATTTTCTTCGTTTCGAAGCTTGGCGCTGATGCAATAGCAACAGTAGGCCTTACAGAATCATTAATGACATTGATATATGCAATTGCGATGGGACTGGGTACAGCAACTACTTCAATGGTTTCACGCAGGATAGGTGAGAAAAATCCACAGGAAGCATCAAAAGTAGCCATCCAGGCAATTCTTGCCGGTATACTCCTTTCAGTAATTATTGGAATACCAGGCGCTATATATTCGAAGAAAATACTTGGATTGATGGGCGCTTCTGACACCATCATCCAAAACATGTCGGGATTCACAATGATAATGCTCGGTAGTAACACCGTGATAATGCTCCTTTTTATTATAAACGCAGTTTTCAGGAGCGCTGGTGATGCTGCAATCGCCATGAAGGTTTTATGGACAGGAAATATTATCAATATAATTCTCGATCCTCTTTTTATTTTTGGAATTGGTCCGTTTCCTGAAATGGGTGTAATCGGGGCAGCAATAGCAACTCTGACAGGAAGAAGTATAGCAGTATTTGCCCAGTTTTATCTTCTTTTCTTCGGAAAGAAAAGAATACAGCTTAGCATAAGGCACATTGGTTTTAATCCCCGGGTAATACTCAGACTTTTAAAACTCTCTACCGGAAGTATCGGGCAGAACCTAATTGCCACTTTGAGTTGGGTCGGTCTTGTAAGAATAATCTCAATGTTTGGCAGCCAGGTTGTTGCAGGGTATACCATAGCAATAAGAGTAGTAAATTTCACATTGTTGCCAGCGTGGGGATTGAGCAATGCAGCATCAACGCTAGTTGGGCAGAACCTTGGTGCAAAATTGCCTGAAAGGGCCGAGAGGTCAGTCTGGATTACAGCATGGTTCAATGTATTATTACTAGGTATAATAGGACTAATACTTTTTCTCTTTCCGGCTTATTTCATAAACCTGTTCATTGACGATAATGATGTTGTTATATCAGGGATAAGGTGTTTAAAAATTCTGAGTATCGGGTATGTTGTTTATGGGCTGGGTATGGTTCTGGTTAATTCGTTTAATGGGGCAGGTGACACAATGACTCCGCTCCGCATCAATGTCCTTGCTTACTTTATTATAGAAATTCCTTTGGCCTGGTTGCTTGCAGTAGACTTAGGATTCGGAGAAGATGGAGTATTCTTAGCAATACTTTTTGCAGAAATCGTAATGACAACTCTGTCATGGCTGATATTCAGGCGAGGACGATGGAAGCTCAAAAATGTTTAATCAGTGTCTTTCTCATCGTACTTTTTTCTGGAGCTTTTGATTATCCCTCTCTTTTTCTTTGAATCAAGTCTTTTTGCCATGCTGACGTGCGTTGGTTTTGTAGGTTTTCTCTCTGCCGGAGGTGTCAATGCATCTGACATGAGCCTGAAAAAAGTGCTTTCAGCATTCTTCTTATTTTGAAGCTGCGACCTTGACGACTGAGAAATAATTAAAAGATCGCCAGCGGTGTTTATCCTGTTTGAAAGGTAATCTAAAATAATGGTTTTCTCTTCTTCCGAGAGGGATAGCGATGAGGGAATATTGAAACGAAGTTCTATCTTCGTATTTACTTTATTTACATTCTGTCCACCCGGACCACTGCTTCGTGAAGCAGAATATCTTAGTTCATCAATATTTATTCTTTCTCTTAATTCTTCCGGTTTCATACTTGTTAATCAATGGAGAATAATATTACATAAAGAATAAAGCCACTCCAGCTACGCTGATTATTGCGCCAATGATTTCGGCTGTTGTTACTTTTTCCTTATTTAACAATACAGCGGGCAGAATGATAAAAACAGGAACAAGCGCCATTATTGTGGCAGCAATACCTGCTTCCGTAAGTTTCACAGCAACAAGCGAAAAAGATACGCCAAGAAATGGACCAAAGAATGAACCAACTGTCAGAATCCTCATTCCTTTTGAATCCTTTAATGATCCTGTAACCGTTGACCAGCGACTCAGCACCGTTATCAGTACTGAAAATCCGAGGATACCAGCTATTATCCTTATCTGGGTTGCTGCAAATGGATCGTAATCCCAGACACCTATTTTACTGAAAACAAGTCCAAGCGCCTGACCTACGGCACCTCCTAAGGCGTACATTATTCCCTTTGGCGATAATTTGAGTGAAATCTTTTCATTCAATCCTGAACGGTTAAATATTGCAAGGATGATACCTGAAAAAGTAAGAAACATTCCCAGGAAATGCATTGGATGTAGATGCTCTCCTAGTAATATCCAACTGAAAAATGTTGTAATAGGAGGGACAAGCGTTTGAATCAGCATTGCAAATCTTGAACCTATAATTGTGTATGATTTAAAAAGGAAAAGGTCGCCAAACACAAAACCAACAAGCCCCGACACGATTAGCCATATCCAGCTAAGTAAGGTTGCATCAACAGGAAAAGCTATGCCTCGTCGGATATAGTTGAATATAGTTATGAAAATGAAACCAATTACAAGCCTTAATATGTTGACAGCTATTGAACCTATCCTTTTGCTTGCCGATTCGAAAGATAAAGCAGTGATAGTCCAGAATAATGCCGTCAGTAGAGCCGCAAATTCACCAAGGTGGTTGTTTAGGAAATCCATTAGTCTTTAATAAAGTTCGCAAATTTAATAAATTGATTGAAAATGGTTGCTGGGTACCAGGTTCTGGGTCCTTGGTTTATCAGAAGTTCACTTAGCACCTAGTACCTAGTACCTAGTACCTAGCACCCAAATATTAACATATTTAATTAAAACATAACAACAACTTAATAATCTACATAAAATAATCTAAATAGCTTAAAATAGTAAATTCCAATTGCAAATATGATAAAATTCATTTAGCTTTGTCGCAGTAATTAACAAGATTGATTTATGTGCGGAATAATTGGAGTATTTGATATAAAAAACAGACCTGAGGAATTACGTTCACTTGTTTTAAAAATGTCAGGGAAACTCAGGCACAGGGGACCAGACTGGTCGGGGATTTACTACTCAGACAAAGCTATCCTTGCTCATGAGAGATTATCGATAGTTGACCCTCAATCGGGAAAGCAACCCCTCTGCAGTAAGGATGGCAAACTGATCTTGAGTATAAATGGTGAGATATATAACCACCAGGAAATCAGAAAGAGATATAGCAATTCTTATGAATTCCTTACTCATTCAGATTGTGAAGTCTTACTTCCTTTGTATCGGGAAAAAGGTCCTGCATTTATTGAAGAATTAAACGGGATTTTTGCATTTGCATTATACGATAAGGAAAATGATACCTACCTGATTGCCCGCGATCACATTGGAGTAATCCCATTATATACCGGATGGGATGATTCCGGTAATTTCTTCGTATCGTCTGAACTAAAAGCGCTTGAAGGTGTTTGCAGAACAATTATCGAATTCAAACCAGGTCATTATCTTTTCAGCAGGGAGGGAGTGATGAAAAAATGGTATAACCGCGACTGGACTGATTACAACAATGTGAAAGATAATAAATCTGATATCAGGGAGTTAAGATCAGCTCTTGAGAATGCGGTACATAGACAAATGATGTCTGATGTGCCTTATGGAGTGTTGTTGTCAGGAGGACTTGATTCTTCAATTATATCAGCTGTTGCTAAGAAATTTGCTCCCAGAAGGATCGAATCACATGATACCCAGGAAGCATGGTGGCCACAGCTTCATTCATTTGCAATTGGTCTTAATGGATCACCTGACCTTGCAGCTGCAAGGAAAGTGGCAAAGCATATCGGAACTGTTCATCACGAGATTCATTTCACTATACAGGAAGGAATAGATGCTTTAAGGGATGTGATATATCATGTTGAAACTTATGATGTAACAACAATAAGAGCCTCAACACCAATGTATCTCCTGGCACGCGTTATTAAATCAATGGGAGTAAAGATGGTACTGACAGGGGAAGGTTCAGATGAGATATTTGGAGGATACCTGTATTTTCACAAAGCCCCTGATGCTTCTTCATTCCATGAAGAAACAGTCAGAAAGCTCAGCAAACTCCACATGTACGATTGTCTGCGTGCAAACAAATCACTTGCAGCATGGGGAGTGGAAGGGCGCGTGCCATTCCTCGACAAAGAATTTATGGATGTTGCGATGAGACTTAACCCTCATGATAAAATGGTATCTGATGTGAAAATTGAAAAGTGGATACTCCGAAAAGCTTTCGAAGATTATCTTCCGGCCGATGTTGCATGGAGACAAAAGGAACAATTTTCTGACGGAGTAGGTTATGGGTGGATTGATTCATTAAAAGAAATGACGTCTAAGCTTGTTACCGATGAGCAGTTGAAGAATGCAAAGTTTCGTTTTCCTGTTAACCCGCCAGCAACAAAAGAAGAATATTATTACAGATCAATATTTGCCGATCATTTCCCTTCGGATTCAGCAGCTTCCTGCGTGCCATCAGTTCCTTCAGTGGCATGTAGTACAGCAGAAGCTCTTGCCTGGGATGCTTCATTTAAGAATATGACAGATCCCTCCGGAAGGACTGTTAAAAACATACATAAAAACTCATATTGATTTGCAATAAACAATCTCGGAATCTTATAACTTTTTTCAGGAAAAATGTAATTGTAACGAAATAAAGCATTATACCTTTAACATAAAGATATTCAGTGTCTTAAAGGCATGCTTTGTTTGTACCATACAATTATTTTTTGTTTATTCTTCAATGTAGGAATTAGAACTACAGGGGAGAACAAACTAGCATTATTCGCTGTTGAATCAGATACACTTGCCCGGAATTCTCCGGTAATTATACATAAAGATACAATATCATTTCCAACAGGTTTCCGCTGGAACAGGACTGGACCAACTGGAGGTTACTGGCAGGAAAATTCTATTGATGATCATATCTTCAGACCCTTTTTCGAAAATGTTGAAGAATACAGTCTGCTTGTTTATAACAGGTCAGGAATGCTGATTTACAAATCTTCTGATATACACAAAGGTTGGGATGGATACTTCAATAATGGCAACCTTGCAACGCAGGGAGTCTATATATGGAAAGCATCGGGCACATTCAAAAATGGAAGATTATTCAATAAAACAGGTGATGTAACTTTTGTATATTGATGAGTAAAAAAAAGAGTATAAAACTTCTAAACATTAATCATATTCACAGTCAGGGAAGGGAAACAGATTTTTTCTTTACTTTGATAACAATTAAGAAAGTAAAAACGGGTGGAAAATCGCTTGTTAAATCAGCCACCCTGAAAAACAAGGAACTCTTCTGATAATTCTTATTTTACAAGGACACCCATTCTCATCTGCCTGGCAGCCACGACCATGTTTGTTATGGCCTCCCTGGTTTCAGACCATCCTCTTGTTTTAAGACCACAGTCAGGGTTTACCCATAATTGCCCAGCAGGAATTACTTCAGATGCTTTCTCGAGCAGGTGCGATATTTCAGGTTCCCCAGGAATACGTGGGGAATGAATATCGTAAACACCTGGTCCAATATCATTTGGATAATTAAATACGGCAAATGCATCAAGAAGCTCCATCTGCGATCTTGAACATTCTATTGTTATGACATCAGCATCGAGGGCTGCAATATGTTCAATAATATCATTGAATTCTGAATAACACATGTGTGTATGTATCTGAGTTTCATCATGTACTCCTGTGCTTGCCAGCTTGAATGCCTTTACAGCCCAGTCAAGATATTCTTTCCATTCAGATTTCCTCAAAGGAAGTCCCTCCCTAAGGGCAGGTTCATCAATTTGTATGATCTTAATACCAGCGGTTTCGAGATCCTGCACCTCATCCCTTACTGCAAGTGCAATCTGGAAGCAGGTCTCTGATATTGGTTGATCGTCTCGTACAAATGACCACTGAAGAATTGTTACAGGACCGGTAAGCATACCTTTCACAGGCTTGTCGGTGAGTGATTGGGCATATTTAATCCAATCTACAGTCATTGGGACGTTCCTTTGTATATCGCCATAAATAATTGGTGGTTTTACATATCTTGAACCATAACTCTGTATCCATCCGTTTTTTGTAAAAGCAAAGCCCTGAAGTAACTCCCCGAAATATTCAACCATGTCATTTCTTTCAAATTCTCCATGAACAAGAACATCCAAACCAATCTCTTCCTGCCATTTGATTGCCTTTTCAATCTCTGATCTTACAAGCTCAATGTAAAAATCCTTTGTTATCTCACCTCTCCGGAGTTTTGATCGCCATCCTCTTACTTCTGCAGTTTGAGGAAACGATCCGATTGTTGTTGATGGGAAAAGTGGAAGATTTATTTTCTTCCTCTGTTTCAATTTTCGCTGATGAAAATCGCTCCTGCTGTTCTTTTCAATATCCCCGATAAAAGATAATCTTTCCTTAACTATTTCATTATGAATGAGACTTGATTTTTTCCTTGATAGAAGCGATTCCTGGTTATCTGATAACAGCTTTTCAGATTCTCTGCCAGAACCATTCATAGCTAGTTCTTTTAAATCCCTGGCCTCTTCTATCTTTTGACGTGAAAAAGCCATCCATTGCAATAACTCATCTAACAATGGACCATTTTTTTCTGGCTCCAGGTCAACAGGTGAATGGATGAGTGAGCATGATGGCGCTATCATTATTCGTTCGTTTCCGATAACTTTATGAGCTGACTTAATCAATTCAAGAGATGTTCTGTAATCGTTCTTCCAGATATTCCTGCCATCAATAATCCCAAGAGAAAGCATCATATCAGATGGTACAATTTTCATAAATCTCTCGAGTTGCCGGGGAGAACGTACAAGATCAAGATGGATAGCATCAACCGGCAATTCTGCGGCAAGAGTCTCATTGTCACGGAGTCCTTCAAAGTAAGTGGCAACAAGAATCTTAGTTCCAGGGAATTTATTCCTGATATCCTTATATACAGTCTTAAAATAATCTTTTGCTTTTTGAGAAAGATCAAGCGCAAGAAATGGTTCATCCAGTTGTATCCATGAGGCCCCTGCTGATGCCAGTTCGTGGATAATGTCAAAATAAACCGGTAAAAGATCTGCAATCAAATCAAGGCTGTCAGTGTCTTTTTGCCTTGATTTTCCGAGCATAAGATATGATACTGGGCCGATAAGAACAGGCTTTGTCGTAATTCCGAAAGCTTTTGCTTCAACGAATTCATTAACAGGCTTCTTTGAGTTAAATACGAAATGTTGGCTCTTTGAAAATTCGGGAACTATATAGTGATAGTTGGTATCAAACCATTTTGTCATTTCCATTGCCGGGATATCGAACCCTTCCTTTTGGTAGCCTCTTGCCAGTGCAAAGTAGAATTCATTTGGTTCATTCTTCAGGTATTTTTTCAGACACAGATACCTGTCCGGAATAGCTCCGAGGCAAAGTGTCATATCAAGAACATGATCATAAAAAGAGAAATCGTTAGAAGGTATAAGGTCAACCCCAAGGCTTTTCTGCAGAAACCAGTTGTTTTTTCTTATCTCTTTACCGACGAGTTCAAGTTCGTTATCTGTGATTTTTCCTTGCCAGAAATCTTCACTAGCTTTTTTTAGTTCTCTGTTATTACCTATACGCGGATATCCAAGATTATTGATAAGCATCTTTCTTCTTTTTTATTGTTATTGAGGAATGCCCCAGCTTACAAAAAACAAAAAAGACAAAGATTTGTTAGTCTGGTTATCGCATGTTTTGCTGGTATTATTTCAAAATCAATTGTCGATTATTTATTTAGTTCACTTGAACGATGAGAACAGATACAGGACAACTGAGATATCGTATTGAAAAGGATTCAATGGGTGAAGTAGAGGTGCCAATATCAGCATATTGGGGACCTCAGACAGAAAGATCAAGGAATAATTTCAAAATCGGACCTGAAGGAAGCATGCCTGTTGAGATAATTCATGCTTTCGGAATAATTAAAAAAGCTTCAGCCATTGCCAATTATGAACTAGGGGTTTTAAGCAAGGAGAAGAAAGATCTTATTTGCGATGTCTGTGATGAGATTATTGAAGGAAAGCTTGATGATCATTTCCCTCTTGTTATCTGGCAGACAGGATCTGGTACTCAGACAAATATGAATGTTAATGAGGTTATATCTAACAGGGCACATGTAAAAAAAGGGAACAGGCTCTCTGACAGGAATAGAGAGCTTCATCCCAATGATGATGTTAACAGATCGCAATCATCAAATGATACTTTCCCCACGGCAATGCATATTGCAGCATTTATTTCTATAACAACTAAAACCATTCCCGGCGTTAGTCTTTTAAAGCAGTCACTTGAAGAAAAGGCAAATGAATTTAAAGACATTGTTAAAATAGGCAGAACTCATCTAATGGATGCGGTTCCGCTTACACTCGGACAGGAGATTTCAGGATATGTAACCCAGTTGAAGAATGGTTTGAGAGCTATTGAAAATGCACTTGCAATGATAAGGGAACTGGCGCTTGGTGGTTCTGCTGTCGGGACAGGTTTAAATACCCCTGATGGTTATTCAACTCTTGTTGCTGAAAAGATAGCTGATCTGACAGGAATGCCTTTTGTAACTGCTCCAAATAAATTTGAATCGCTTGCAGCACATGATGCAGTTGTTGAGTTGAGTGGTTCATTGAAAAGAGTTGCAGTTTCGCTGATGAAGATTGCCAACGATATAAGATTTCTTGGTTCGGGCCCCAGATGTGGAATAGGCGAACTTATTTTACCAGCCAATGAACCCGGATCTTCTATTATGCCTGGAAAAGTGAATCCAACACAGGCAGAGGCTCTTACAATGGTGTGTGCTCAGGTGATATCTAATGACGTAGCAATAAGCTTTGGTGGATCGAACGGTCATTTCGAACTTAATACATTCAAACCTCTTATAGCTTCTAATGTGCTGCAAAGCGCTTCTCTTATAGGTGATTCATGCAAATCCTTTGCATTTAATTGTGTCAATGGTATCAAGGTTGAAGAGCAGCAAATTAAAAATAATCTCGAAAACTCATTAATGCTAGTTACTGCATTAGCGCCACATATAGGTTACGACAAATGCTCAAAAATTGCACATAAAGCATACAATGAGAGAATAACTTTACGTAAAGCAGCTCTTGAACTGGGCTTTGTAAATGAGGATGAATTCAATAAATGGATAGATCCTTATACAATGGTATGAGATCATCTCATGCCCGTATTCCTGTTATGCCGGGGTCTACGTCGCGAAAAAAGTTTGATCAATATTATTATTAGAGCGAGTAATAAAACTATATGTATTATCGCTCCTAGGCTATATAAGAAGAACCCAACTATCCAGACACCGATTAAGACAAGAATAACTATGTATAAGAATCTTTCCATAAATTAGATGATTATCTGCTTCTGGCTCCTGACTTTGATTTACTATGTCCAGGTCTCTCCATTTCATCGTAATCTTCTTCACTTTCCTCTTTTTCCTCAAATTCCACACTCTCTTCAAGTTCTCCGGACTCCCTTGACGCTTCAATATTTACCATGTTTTCAGCAACTTCAGTAAGATTCATATCCGCTTCCTTTTCTTCATCAAGTGTTTCTCCAAGAAGTGAGGCTATTTCATATTCTCCTATAATTGTTGAGAGTGATTTCAATGTTCCATAACTTGCCATTTCGTAGTGTTCCATTTTTTGAATTGCACCAATTATAAAAGCATCACGCACAATACCTTTGTCGCTTTCATCTATAATGCTTTTTGCTTCTTTAATCAGGCCCTCCATTCCGTCACATTTTTTACCTTTTGCCTCAACACCGAGTAATTCAAAGATGTTCTCCAATCTTGATACCTGGTTTTCAGTAATCTTCATGTGATCTTGTATTGTATTTATAAGTTCCTCAGATGAAATCTGTTTTACCACCTGGGGCATAAATTTTGTAAGTTCCTGTTCTGCCCAAAAAATATCCTGCAACTGATGTTCAAATAATTCATGAATAATACCAGATTCACCTCCTTCAGATTTGCCCTTTTTTGCTTTTGCGTTCATGATTGTAATGATTTAAATGGTTAGTAATCAAGTTACAAAGTTCAAAAGATGATTGACCAATTAATTACACAATTACCCGTTTGTTTTGCATAATAACACATATAAAGTATCTGATATCATGATGCTTTTGATTTTGAAAGACTTGCTTTCAACTGATCCATAAGATTGTCTGAAGTAGTATGTGTGATCTTGAGTTTTCTGATTTTACCTTTTTTCCCCGAAGCCCTATCTTCTATAACTTTCATTAAGGCGGCCGAGTATTCGTCCTTGAATTTATCAATGTTAAAAGCCTCCGTGTATTGATTTATTAATGCAACAGCCATTTTTAATTCTTCTGCTTTTACCATGTTTCCTGATGGCAGCTTTAACTCTTCTGTACTTCTTATCTCTTCAGCAAACCTAATTTTACTTAATACAAGTGTATCTTTCATAGGTTTAAGAACAGATAATGTGGCAGATGTTCTCATAACAAATTGAGCAAGACCTACTTTCCCTGATTTTGTCATTGCTTCACGTAAAAGAGCATACGCTTTTTCTCCAGATTTTTCTGGTTCAACATAGTATGAATTCTCATAATAGATTGTTTCTATTTCCTCTTCTCGCACAAAATTATTTACCTCAATAATTTTGCTTTTTTCTGGCGCTGCAGCTTCGAAATCTTCATCCTCAAGAAGGATATAGTCTCCGTTGAACCGGTATGCTTTTCCAATGTTTTCCATTGTTATTTCTTTACCGGTGTTTTCATTTATTCTTTTGAATCTTACTTTACCCATATCACGTCTGTCAACCATCTCAAGGTTGAGGCTGCTCTGCTGTGTCGCACTATAAAGCTTAACGGGAATATTTACAAGTCCAAAGCTCACAGCTCCTTTCCATATCGATCTCATTTTGTTTTTATTTGTTTTATATCAGAACTCCGTTCAAGTATTTTCATTAATAGTTTTTCCTCATCAGTGTAAACATCTTCTTCGCCATTTTCAACTTTATCCGATTTGCTGTAACTAAGTAAGTTCCCCTCCTGGTAGAGCTGAATTATTATTGGATGTACATAGTACTTTCTACATACAGTTCTTGTATTTCCAAGCCTTCTTGCTACAATATCAAGTGCCGCAGGTATCTTTTTGTTCATTTCCGCTACAGTATTAAATGAACCCACTTCTCTGAAAGCATCAATTGCCTGAATCGTGCCTGCCCAGGTCCGGAAGTCTTTGGCAGTAAATTCATTTCCTGATATTTCCCTAATGTAATTATTAACCATCCCTGAATCTATAGCTTTTATTTCATCATGCTCATCGTAATACTGGAACAACTCTTTTCCGGGAATATCTTTACATCCCTGAACTATTCTCACTAACCTGGCGCTTCGAAGTGTAAGATTATGTATTATACCTTTTTTACCCTTGAACATAAGTTTAAGGTTGGTCCCATTTATCTTTGCATGATGATCTTTAAGCGTTGTTAAACCAAAAGATCCATAAAGTTTCTCATAGAATGCATTTCCAACCCTGATATTTAATCTTTCAAGCAAACTAACCATAGTTGCCAGCACTTTGCTAAGCGGTAAACCATTCTGAGCCATGTCCTTGTCAATTCTTTTCCGGATTAAGGGGAGACTTTTTCCAAATTCTAAAAGCCGAAAAAACTTTGTTTCATTTCTTAAGGCTGTCCATCTTTCATGATATCGATATTGTTTTCGTTGAGCTTTATCCCTGCCTGTCGCCTGTAAGTGACCATTATGAAGTTTGCATATCCATACATTTTCCCAGGCAGGAGGTAAGACTAATCTTCTTATCCTCTCAAGATGATCCCTGTCACGCAGTCTTCTATTGCCGTCCTTATAATTAAAGCCAGAATCTCTTCGGATCCTGGTAAAACCAGGATCGGAGTCTGAAACATAAATTAAGCCAGCTTCCTTAGCTGCGTTTACAGCTTCATTGCCTGAAGCTTTTATTACCCGTTCTCGTGAAGGAGCTTTGGCAGCTATATTCACATGCCCGGAAACCTTATTAGCCATTAATTATTTCACCACCGTTAACGTGTATAACCTGACCAGTAATATAGCTGGAATCAGGACCGGCAAGAAATACGTATGCAGGAGCTACTTCCACTGGTTGTCCAGGCCGTTTCATAGGTACATCTGTGCCAAATTTCTCGACATGATCGGGGGGAAATGATGCAGGTATCAGAGGAGTCCAGATTGGACCAGGTGCCACGGCATTAACCCTTATTCCTTTTTCAATCAGGCTGGCAGATAGGCTTCTTGTAAATGAAACAATAGCGCCTTTGGTTGAACTATAGTCAATCAGGCTGGCTGATCCCCGGTAGGCCGTAACTGAGGTAGTATTTATAATTGTGCCCCCGTTACTCATAAAGGGCAGAACAGACTGTGTTATCCAGAACATTGCCAGAATATTTACAGAGAATGTCTCAAATAGTTTTTCTGATGTTATCTCACGGATGTCATCAACAGGATACTGAACAGCAGCATTATTAACGAGCACATCAATCTTTCCGAATGTCGATGCAATTTCTTCAACTGATTTCCTGCAATTATCTTCTTTTGAAATATCTGTAGGAATTGAGATACATTTTCTATAGTATTTCTCACTAATCTGTTTTACTGTAAAATCTGAGTCTTCTTTTTCTGAGAAAAGGTGTATTATAGCCACATCTGCTCCCTCTTTTGCAAATGCTATAGCTACAGCCCGGCCTATACCGCTATCACCTCCGGTTATTATGCATTTCTTGTCTTTAAGTCTGTCTTTCCCGGGTAGATCATTATCAAACTGAGGTAATGGATCCATTTTCTTTTCAAGACCCGGAAGTTCCTGAGATTGCTTTTTGAAGATTGGCTGCTTAGTATTTGATTTTTGCATAGCTTTGTATCTACTTTACATCACGCTCCCCAAAAAGTGACTCATTTTTTTTTTTTCTTAGTTCTGATGTTTTTGAATTGCCCTTTTGAATTCTTCTAATCCTCACAGCTTTTGCATCACTTTTAGGTGTGTCTCTTTTTTGTTTATTTTTCTTTTCCATCACAAAGGTTTTTTATTGTACAAATATGAACATGGATAACTTTTTGTAAATTATATATATAGCAGTTAATCTTACATAATTTAACACACGTGTTTTTAAATATCAGC